>CAYLYE010000252.1:0-8936 GCA_964387325.1 uncultured Planctomycetaceae bacterium | reverse complement strand
CGGTTGAACCGGTCGAGAGCGTCAAGCGCGCAGCCGATTTGCCGCTTCGCTCGGCGACTCCGACCGAGCTACCAACCGTTGCCGAGCGCGGGTCATGGAAAAAAATGTTCGATCGTTTAGCGAGCCTGTCGCAGCGAGTGCGTTTGAGCGTCACCACACGATCGACCTCATCAACGTGAGTCTGAGTGGAACAACATGTCGTCGCAGCTTGAATTTCTGGAGTTCACCACAGCGGCCGAGGCGGCGCCTCCGAGCGTCGTTGCGCCATCGCCCAAGCTGCATCGCGTGTTGCATGTAATTAATGGCGAGCACTACGCTGGCGCGGAACGGGTCCAGGACCTGTTGGCGCTCAACTTGCCCGAGTTTGGTTACGCGGCCGGTTTCGCTTGTACGCGGCTCGATAAATTTGCGGCGGCGCGCGTGGCGCAGCAAATCCCTCTGTACGCGGCCACGATGCGGCACAAGTTCGACCTGCGACCGGCTTGGCACCTCGCACGCGTCATCCGTGACGAGGGCTACGAACTGGTCCACTCGCACACGGCACGGTCGGCATTGATCGGTTCGCTGGCCGCGAAGCTCGCCGGGGTGCCCCTGGTGCATCACCTACATAGCCCGGCGGCGCGCGATACGACCCGCTATTGGAACAATCGGCTCAACGCGATTGTCGAACGATTCGCACTGCGACACGCCGCCGCGCTGGTGAGCGTCTCGCAAAGCTTGGCCAACTATGCTGAGTCGGCCGGCTTTCCGACCGAGCAGCTGCATGTGGTCACGAACGGCGTGCCGGTCGTTGGGCCGCTCGTCGACCGGCACGAGCCTGGCCCACAGTGGACCTTGGGAACCGTCGCGCTCTTTCGGCCGCGCAAAGGGTTGGAAGTGCTCATCGAGTCGATGGCGCGGCTTGTCACAGCTGGCTGCGATGTACGGCTTCGCGCGGTCGGCGCGTTCGAGACGGAATCCTATCGGCGAGAAGTCATGCAGCGCGTCGAGCGGTTGCAGCTCGCGTCGCGCATCGAGTGGCGAGGCTTCCGTCGAGATGTCACCACCGAGCTGCAAGCGATGGATTTGTTCGTATTGCCCAGCCTGTTCGGCGAGGGGATGCCGATGGTCATCCTCGAAGCCATGGCAGCCGGCGTGCCGGTCGCCGCCACGCGCGTCGAAGGAGTGCCCGAGATCATTCGCGATCAGATCGATGGCGTACTTTCCGATGCGAATGACGCGAGCAGCTTATCCGAGGCCATTCGCCGCGTGATCGAAGGACGTTGCTCCTGGACGCAGTTGCGTGCGTCGGCGCATCAGCGTCATGCCGATCATTTTTCAGCCCGGCGTATGGCGGAGCGGTTGGCCAAGATTTATGACCGCGTGTTGCACCTTTCGTCAGACACGAGCGTGGAGCCGAGCTAGATGAATTCCCCTGCCAGGGCCGATCATGACCCACTCGATCAGCTCAAGATATTGGGCGTCGAACTCTACGACCTGACGACGTTCGAGGCGCTCCGGGTGTTGAGCGAAGTGCTCGACGAACCGCAGCCTCATGCGCGCAGTTTATACTTTGTCAACGCGCACACGTTGAACACGGCCACGGAAAATCCCGCGTATCGCGAGGCACTCAATCGGTCTGATTTTGTCTTCGGCGACGGCACGGGCGTGCGTTGGGCTGCCAAGTTGCAAGGCATTCAGATCAAAGACAATCTCAATGGCACCGATCTTATTCCGCGGTTGCTCATGCATCGCGCCGGGCACGGATATCGGTATTATCTACTGGGGTCGTCCGAAGATCATGTGACGCGCGCGGCCGAGGCGGCACGGCAAATGTTCCCGCTGTGGGAATGCGCCGGTTTTCATCATGGCTTTTTGGACCAGCACAACACGCCAGCGGTTATCGACGAGATCAATCAGCTTGAGCCGCATCTGCTGCTCGTGGCGATGGGCAACCCCTTGCAAGAACTGTGGATCGATCGACATCGCGAGCAGCTTAACGTTCGGTTATGCGCGGGGGTCGGCGCGCTGGTCGATCGTTGGGCTGGCGAACTGATCCGCGCTCCGCTCTGGATGCGGAAGTTGGGGATGGAATGGCTCGATATCCTCTTCAAGCAGCCACACAAATGGCAGCGATATCTACTGGGGAACCCGTTGTTTTTGTACCGGATCGCAGTCGAGCGATTAAAAATGGGGCGATTGCTCCGCCTGATCGGATCGACGTCCGAGGCGTAGCTGAGTAATCCTCTGCCGTCGCTCGGGTTCTTCAATTCGTTTCAGTAATAGCTCGATTTTGATTTACTGATACCGGGCTGCCCGCCACCTCAGCGGCAACGTGTCGAGCGGTGATCTGAGCCTGAGCAGCCAGCCTAGATCGTCGGCACCGCTCGCCTTACAACCGGGCAAACATAAATTCAGGGACCACCCCCTCCTCGGAGCCGTAGTGAGCGTGTAAGTTACACGCTCCGTAAGCGTTGCAACCTTTATGGAATCGTGCAGCTAGCTTCGGCACTTGATTTGCAAACCGGCCGAGCAGCGTTTGTTTGAAACGCGCACGCCCTTATTTTTTTGTTCCCGATTGAGGAGACATCGACGTGAGTACTGCACGCCAGGCCGCAATTTCCGCTGTGACCAATTACAAGCCACAGCCGACGAACTTCAACTTTCATGACAAGCCGACTGAGAAAATCTTCGGCTCGAATGTCTTCAATCAAGACACGATGAAGGAGCGGCTGCCCAAGAACATCTTCAAGGCGCTGACCGCCACGATTCGCACGGGCGCCAAGCTCGACCCGAACGTCGCCGACGCCGTGGCGCTGGCCATGAAAGAATGGGCCATCGACAAGGGGGCCACACACTACGCGCACGTCTTCTATCCTCTGACCGGTTCGACTGCCGAAAAGCACGACAGCTTTTTGACCCCCACGGCCGATGGCAAGGCCATTGCCGAGTTCAGTGGCAAGGAACTGATTCAGGGCGAGCCCGACGCATCGAGCTTCCCGAGTGGCGGCATTCGCGCGACGTTCGAGGCCCGTGGCTACACGGCCGGGGATCCGTCGAGCCCGGCGTACATTCTTGAAAATCCGAACGGTACGACCCTCTGCATTCCGACCGCGTTTTGTTCGTGGACGGGCGAAGCGCTCGACAAGAAGACCCCGTTGTTGCGTTCGATGCAAGCGCTGAACAAGCAAGCTCAACGCATTCTGAAGCTGTTCGGTCACAAAGACCCCGGAACGATCTTCGCGACGGCCGGCCCCGAACAGGAATACTTCCTGATCGACCGTAATTTTTACTTCGCGCGGCCCGATCTGATCGCCACGGGTCGCACGCTGTTCGGCGCCAAGCCTCCGAAGGGGCAAGAGTTCGAAGATCAATACTTCGGCGCCATTCCCGAGCGCGTGCTGGCTTGCATGCTCGAATCGGAACACGAGCTGTACAAGCTGGGCGTGCCGGTCAAGACCCGTCACAACGAAGTGGCCCCGGCGCAGTACGAACTCGCTCCGGTCTACGAAAACGCCAACGTCGCAACCGATCACCAGCAGACGATCATGCAGACGCTGTGCCGCGTGGCACAAAAGTACGGCATGGCCTGCCTGCTGCACGAAAAGCCGTTTGCCGGCATCAATGGCTCGGGCAAGCACGTCAACTGGTCGCTTGGCAACGAGAAGTTCAACTTGCTCGAACCGGGCGATACGCCCCACGACAATGCACAATTCCTGGTGTTCTGTGCCGCGGTTATCCGCGCCGTGCATCGTCACGCTGAGCTGTTGCGGGTCGCCGTCGCTTTCAGCGGCAACGATCATCGCCTGGGCGCGAACGAAGCTCCGCCGGCGATCATTTCGATCTTCTTGGGGGACCAGTTGGCCGATGTTTTCGAGCAGATCGAGAAGGGGGGCGCAAGCACCTCGAAGAAGGCCGGCACGCTCACCGTCGGGGTCGACATTCTGCCGCCGCTCCCCAAGCACGCTGGCGACCGCAATCGCACCAGCCCGTTTGCCTTTACGGGCAATAAGTTCGAGTTCCGCGCGGTCGGGTCGAGTCAGTCGATCGCCGGTCCGCTCGTTGTGCTTAACACGATTGTGTCCGAGAGCCTGGACTACATCGCAACGGAATTGGAAAAGGCCACGGGTGGCGATTGCAACAAGCTCAACGGAGCGATCCAAACCGTGTTGCAGAAGATCATGCAAGAACACAAAGCCGTGATCTTCAATGGCGATGGTTATAGCGAAGAGTGGCATGCCGAAGCCGCCAAGCGTGGCTTGCCCAACCTGAAGAACACGGTGGATTCGCTCCCCTCGCTGAAGTCTGCGAAGGCGATCGAACTGTTTGGCAAGTACGACGTGCTCAGCGAGCGCGAGATTCAAAGCCGCTTCGATATTTACACCGAGCGCTACTGCAAGGATGTTAATACCGAGAGCTTGGCGTGCTTGAATATTGCCAAGACAATGATTCTGCCCGCCGCGTATCGTTATCAAGGTGAATTGGCCGCCGTTGCCGCTTCGCTCAAAACGATCGGCAAGAACCCGCACCTCGGTACCTTGGATTCGCTCACCACTCTCGTGGCGGACTTGGAAAACGCGATCGCCAAGCTTGAGCACGCACTCGATCACAAGTCAAGCGGTGATCTGCTGTCACACGCCAAGCATTATCGCGATGAAGTCATTCCGGCGATGGTGGGAGTCCGAGGCGTGGCCGACAAGCTCGAAGGCATTTTGGCGGACGACGCTTGGCCGCTGCCCAAGTACTCCGAGATGTTGTTCATCAAGTAGTCTTGTCCCTCGATGTCGATAACGACGTTGCTTCTACAGCCGTCGGGACACTGATTTGTCCCGACGGCTGTTCTTTTTCCCGCCTGTGCTCGGCGGACGCACCTTTGACAAGTCGCTTGCAGGGTGTAAAATCCCAAAATAGCTTGGGGGTGTAGCTCAGTTGGGAGAGCGTCTCGTTCGCAATGAGAAGGTCAGGGGTTCAACTCCCCTCACCTCCACCAAGGTACGCCCGGTTTAGGTTCGCCCTAAGCCGGGTTTTTTGTTGGCCCTCCGTGATTGGCTCCCCGCGTGACGTGAGCGTTGTCAATCCATTCAGGGGGAATCCGAACCGTTTCTTACGCGTTCATGACGAGAGCATGCCCCCAACGAACGGGGTGATGTGCTGTCCCGAGGGTTCGATTGCCAACCGCACGTCAACTCAACCAGCGTGACACAGCCAAGCTCAACCGTTCCCCGCTCGACGTCGCAGGATGACATTGTCGAGATCCAACTCGCTAAGCATCAGCTGGATTGGGATGCGGTGGAATTATTGACGACTTCGCGATTCATGAACCAGGGCGACCAGCGGAAGCCCGGTATTTCCCGGTTTCGCGTTGCTCGACTAGGCCCATTTGTCGAGCATGCTTCAAGGAATCGTTCGTCGCTTACGGGGGTCACCGATCACAAACTCATTAACCATGAAAGCTTGTAACAATCGGATCGAAGGGCTCGATCATGACTCGGAGAGCAGGATCATGTCATCAGTAACAGCGAGCCCCCCCTTCGGCGAGTGATTTGCTGGCCATGTTTAAATCAAGCCGTTGAGTCCCACGCTCAAGCGATCAGCCATCGAGGGGGGGGTGATCCTGCGATGCATTACATACAAAGCACTGAGCGTCTGTTTTGCCTTCGATCTAGCGATGGCGGTGCCAATGAAGATGTATTTATGGGGTTCGATTGCATAATGTAAAAGAGCATGTAAACTTTGGCTTGGGGATACATCGCGGGCTTCATTTTGTGTTGGAGTATTTAATCAGTGGCGAGAACCAGTGTAAACAAGGCTGCGGCGGTGCGTGACTATATGGCCAAGCACCCGGAACAAAAGCCCAAGGAAGTTGCCGCGGCTGTTACCGCGGCCATCAAGGTGAAGGTGAGCCCGAACTACGTTTCGATCATCAAGTCATCCTCGAAGAAGAAGTCTTCGGGAACCAAAGCGGGCAAAATTAGTGGCAGTCTGACCAAGGCCGCCTGCCTCTATTTGCGAGCTTCCGGTGGCAGTGTGAAAGCGGCGATTGCCGAACTGAACCGCGTCGCCGAGATCATCGAAGCGTTGGCATAAGCACGTCGACTCGATCTTCGCTAAACGAAAAAGCCCAGCATGCCAATCGCATGCTGGGCTTTATTAATTTCGGAAAATTGTGCGCTCGGTCGACTCAAAGCAACCGGGAACGGCGGACCGAGAACGGAGAGCGTAGCCCTCAATTCCCAATGCAATACAAATGATTCAGCGTGCGAATCAAGATCTGTCCGTCGGTAAACACGGGCGTCGCTACGCATGTCTCGCCATCGAGTTCATTGCCTGCGAGCAGCTTGAACTCAGCGCCATCGGCGATCACGAAGACCTTGCCGTCTTCACGCGTTAAATACACTTTGCCATCGGCTAAGATCGGCGAGGCGCTAAAGGCGAACCGATTCTTCTCGGTCTGTCCGTTCCACAGCACCTTGCCGGTTTGCACATCGAGGCAAGTCAACTCTCCCTTGTCGGTGCAGACATACGCCCGCTGACCATTCGCGACGGGGGTGGGCACGTCGGTGCCAGCCCCTTGCTTGGTCCAGACCACATGGCTCTTGGTTACGTCGCCCGAGCCGCCCAGCTTGATCCCCGTCACAGTGGCCCCACGCGCGTACGGGGCCACGACAATCCCATTGGCTACGACGGGTGAAGCGATCGAGCGAAAGTATTGATGGCCGGTCGGATTTAAGCCGCCCACGCGCCACAATTCCTTGCCCGTCTCGCCATCATGGGCCGTCACGTGATCGGCCCCCAGCACGATCAAGGTTTGCTTACCGTTCTCCTCGACCACGACCGGCGTCGAGTAACTCTGTGCCGCCTCGCTCGGGGCGTCGAGGTTGCGATCCTGTTTCCAGGCCGGTTTGCCGGTGAGTTTATCAAACGCGGCCAGATACGAGGGCCCGGTCTGCATGACTGCAACCACCACATGCTGCTTGGTCAACACGGGAGACGTTCCCAAGTCCCACCACAGGGTATCTTCGCCGTAGAGCTTTTGCAGGTTCTGCTCCCACACGACCTTTCCGCTCAAATCGAGCGCCGCAAGGGTGCCGCTCTTGAAGTAGGCATAAACGTGCTGGCCATCGGTGGTCGGCGAGGAGTTGCTCCCGGTGGCCTTCTTGTGTTTGCCGGGTCGCTCGGCATCGAGCGAAGTCTGCCACACCGTCTTGCCTGAGCGATCGAGGGCCAGCACACTGTTTTTGCTTTCCTTACCCAACGTCAGGTAGATGCGGTCGTTCCACACGATCGGGGTCGATGAACCGAGGCCGGGCAACTCGACCTTCCACTTCATATTCTGCGATGGGCTCCAGGTGGTCGGGTAGCTCTTGCCGGGGGCGACACCGTTCGAGGTCGGACCACGCCAGTTCGGCCAACTATCGGCTGCCAAGCCAGCCACGGGCAACAGGCAAACGAGCGACCAGGTCAACAAACGATTCATAGCAGCAGACTCCGGCAGTTGGAATGACGACAAACAAGCTGTAAACGTTGCCCGACGCCCCAAGGTCATGGGGATCACACGTTCGATTGTAAATCACGTACGCTCAGCCGCCTAGCATTCATCATAGTCGCAACTGATCCCAGAGTTTATCGAGCCTTTTGGCCGACACGCTCGCGGCGGTCCCCAACTCCTGGGCAAATAGTGATATCCGCCACTCCTCGAACAGCCAACGATATGCATCCAAGTCGGGGTCGTGCAGGTCGTGTTCTTCGTGCCGAGCGCGACGTTCGAGATACGCGCGCCAGCGTGGCTGCAACTCACTAAGATGCTGTTGATCTTGTGCCAATCGCCCCCCCCGCAGCTTGTCCCAACGCATGAGCATGCCACGCAAATAACGTGGATAGTGCGAAAGCTGTTGCCAAGGGGTTAGCGTCAGAAAGTTTTTGCGCGTGAGTTGTTCCAATTGCGATCGCAGATCGTCGAGCGTGGCCTTGTAGGCGGGAGTCGGCGACTGTTCCACGAGCAATCGTGCTTCGTGATATCCTTTGAGCAACGGCGCGACGAGTGCCACGACGTCTTGCACGGCGGCCGTGATGTGTTGCTTGCCGCGGTTGAGTTGTTTCTGATACTCGACCGCGTCGCGCGGAAATTGCTCGTTTGGCACGAATGCCCGTTGTGCCATCAGGAGCGCCAACTGCTCGCGTAAGTAGGCCGCATCACCTAGGCCCGAGCCCCAAAGGAACAGTTGATTTTGGTTTGGCAACCACTGCACTTGCGTTTCCAACTCACGTCGCTGGGCCAGATAATATAACCGCCGCAATCCGGCGCTCGTGGCTTGCTTGGCACGTTGCGGCAGGTCGAGCAACCTGAGCGAAACACTGTCTCCACGATCGATAAGTGCCGGATAGCCTTTCATCGTCACACCGCCGCGAATCACGTCCACCTCGACCGGAAACGACTCCAGGTCCCAGGCGATGATGTTGTCGCGCCGCCACTGTGCATGATCGATCGCGCCTTGACGTTCGACGTTGCTGCCCCCAAGTTGCGAGCGGATCGCGGCGAGGTCGCGTCCCTGCGATTGCGTTTTACCGTGCGCGTCAACCACACGCACATTCATCTGTAGATAATCGGGCAGCTTTTCGTCCTGGAAATCGTCAATACGCACAGTTCGGCCGCTGAGTTGCGTGAGCACTTCAGCCACCGCGGAGTGGATCGATCCGCGTCCAAATTGCAACCGCTCGACGACCCGTCGGGCAGTTTCAGGCACGGGTACAAAGCACGTGCGGATCGACTTGGGCAACGATTTAATCAGCGCCGCGACTTTCTCGTCGAGCAAGCCTGGCACGAGCCAGCCGATCCGTTGGCGGTCGAGCTGATTGAGTCCTTCGACCGGCACCGTGAGCGTGATGCCGTCGTTGTCCGCACCCGGCTCATGTCGATAGCTGAGCGGCAGTTGGAACGCCGGAGTTTCAATCGCGTC
>CAYLYE010000251.1:4636-8999 GCA_964387325.1 uncultured Planctomycetaceae bacterium | reverse complement strand
GCGTATCGACCACGCGACCCACCACTGCGTCGCCGACCGGCACACTCAGCAGGCGACCGGTGCTTTTGACCTCGTCTCCTTCTTGAATTTGCAGGTAGTCGCCAAGAATGACGATGCCGACCGAGTGCTCTTCAAGGTTGAAGGCCAGGCCCATCGTGCCGTTGGCAAACTCGACCATTTCGCCGCTCATGACGCCCGAGAGGCCGTAGACGCGCGCAATGCCGTCGCCGACTTCGAGCACCCGTCCGACTTCACGGACATCGAGTTGCGATTCGTAGTTCTCGATTTCCTGTTGGATAATCGAAGCGATTTCGTCCGCTCTAAACTTCATGGACGCTCCTGTTCAGCAATTGGGTTCGCAGTTGCTCCAGTTGGCTGGAGACGGAACCGTCGTAGACCGTATCTCCGATCCGCAGCACGACCCCACCCAGCAATTCGGGCTTGAGCGAGGTTTCGAGTATCGGCTCGGCGTGAATCAATTCTCGTAAACGATCAGAGAGCCGCTTGGTCGCCGCTTCGTCCAAGGGCAGGGCCGACTGCACTTGGATTCGCACATGACCGCTGGCTTGCTCCATCAACTCGCGCACCACGCGACGAAGCGTCGGCAAGCAGTCGCCGCGACCGTGTTCGGCGATCACCTTCAGGAAGCTGATAAACAGCTTCGATGAGCGACCGGTGAACACCTTATCGATCAGTTGCAACTTCGCATCGGACGAAACCATGCCCGAGGTCATCACCGCGTACAAATGCGGCGAGCGGGGAATGACTTCATCGAGAAAGCTGTCGAGCTCGGCGAGCACCGACGACAACTCGTTTCCGGCCGCGCCGATCAAGGCCTTGGCATAAACGCGCGCGACCGCATCATGGCCCGCGAACTGCTGTTCGAGAGTCTTGCTGGCGGCGGGTGCGGGCGTGTCGGCCATCGAAATCCTCGCTTAGTTCTGGCTAGCCGTGGTACGTGGGAACTTGGCCAGCGTGTCGCTGATCAACTGCTGATGCTCGGCAGCCGACAGCTTCGACTTGATAATCTTGCTGGCCAAATCGACCGCCAAATTGGCGCTCGTTTGCAGCAACTCTTGCATCGCCTGGTCGCGGGCCGACTGGATATCTCGCTTGGCGCGAGCCGATTCGGCTGCCGCTTCGCTCTTAGCCTTCTCGACAATCTCATCCTTGATCGCCTCGGCGTTGCGCTTGGCCTCGTCGAGCACCGATCGCACCTCGTCCTGCGCCTTGGCCAGCTTCGCCTCGTAATCGGCGAGCAGTTTCTTGGCCTCGGCGTTGGCCTCTTCGGCCTGCGAGATGTGGTTGGCCACACGCTGTTCGCGGGCATCGAGTCCGGCGATGATCGGGCCCCAAGCAAACTTCTTGAGCACGATCAGCAAGACGATGAACACGACCAGCGTCCACAGTGCCAAGTCGGCCTTGAAACTCAAGGGGTCGGTGGCAAATGGATCCGCCGCATGGGCGCCATGATCGGCGTGAGCGGCTTCGTGAGCCGCGGCTTTGTCGGCTGGCTTATTGGCTGCCGTGGCGAAGTTTCCTCCGACCAGCAGCGAGACGAGCACCAGCGCGGCAACTCCCGTACGAAAGGCTGTCATCGCAAAGCGTCCTTCGAGCGAAATACCAGAAACGACCAACTGCCAAGCTTACGGCTGGCCCATGCAAACGATCAACGCGAAGAACGTAGCACCTTCGATAAGAGCTGCCGCGATGATCATCGCCGTTTGGATGTTGGTGGCCACTTCGGGCTGACGAGCCATGCTCTCGACGGCCGACGAGCCAATCTTGCCGATACCGGCGCCAGCGCCGAGGATGATCAACCCAGCGCCGAACGCGCCGCCGAGGTGAATCAACGAAGCGGCCTTACCCGCCTCTTGAGCCATCACTGGCGAAGCAACGAGCAACGCCCCGAACGCCATCGCCAACGTCTTAATCATTCGAATCACGGGAACAGTCTCCTCTCAAAACTTGGGTCCATCGAACGCGCCGAAACCGACTGTCACATTAGTGCGGATGCACGGCGGAACCGATAAACAGGGCCGACAAGAACGTAAAAATATATGCCTGCAAAAACGCCACGAATAATTCCATCATGCTCAGACCGGTCGCGCCCAGCACACTGGCCGGCGTGACCGCGTACCAGAGCCAACCTACCTCATGCTTAGCTATAGCAATCTGGTCGAGGTTATACGCGACCGCGATGAAAGCCAAAATGGTCGCCAACACCAAGTGGCCGGCAAACATATTGGCCAACAAACGCATCGCCAAGATAAAGTGCTTGATGCCGAGGCCCAGCACTTCAATCGCAAAAATCATCGGCTTCAAAAAAATCGCGAGCACGAACGGCAATTCCATGTGCGGTACCAGCGCCGTCCAGAAATGCACCGGCCCCAACTTGGCCATGCCCGAGCCGACTACAGTGCCAAACGTAATCAGGGCCAGTGTTCCGGTGGTCGCCAAGGCTCCGGTAGCCGAGCCGGCCCACGGAAGCATGCCGAGCAAATTGCAACCCAACACAAAGAAGAACGCCGTCAGCAAGAACGGTAGGAACTTATCGCCATCGTGGTGACCAATCGCCGGACGAGCCACCTCGTCGCGAATGAACAACACCATCGCTTCCAACATATTGACAAGTCGCCCCTTGGGAGCTTGGCCACCACGCACCTTGCCAGCCAACCAGGAGAATAACCCAACAACCAGCACGGCCGCCACCACCTCAAGCACCATAAACTTGGTGATCTTGAGGTCAATCGGCACCATGTGCTTGTCGATGTCGTTGATCTTGGTCTTCGGAATCTCGATCGGATGCGCCAACTGAAACGGCTGCGGAATGTACAAATGTTTGCCCAAGAACTCGGGCAACTCGAAGAAGTCAGCGTCCTTGACGTGCCCCATCAAGTGCGACGTTTCGAGCGGATCATGAGCCGCCTTGCCGCCAGCCGTGTGTTCAGTATGAGTTTTGTCAGCCATCAGGGCATCTCGTGCTTCGTGCTAACTGGTTGCTTTGGCATGCGTGGGGGTGATCGTCGAGGGGACGGCCATCGCGTGTCGCGGACTTGCTTGCAGTCGGCCAACTGCCAACAACGTCTCGGCCGTGAGCGTCAACAAGTAGAACCCAGCCAGATAGTAGATCAATCCAGCCCGCGCGAGCGAGCCGGCCTGCAAATGAATCAACAGCCCACCGAACAGCGGCAAGCCCATGCGAATCGCCATCGAAGCCCCCAGAGCAATCAGCGCCTTATCGGGACCCGAGAGCCACTCACTCACTAAAAGCGCCAACTCTCCAGCAGCCAAGCACAGTAGCGCCGCCACGAGCGATGCGTAAACCGCATTCGCCCCGCCATGCTCGAGCGCCACTGGATACACGCCCAGCCATGCCAACACAACCACCATCGCGAGAGCGAGGCATTTGGCAGCGAGCGGTAATCTTCCGAGTCGGGCAAGCATGCGAGAAGGTCGGTTAGCGTTTCGGCGACCCATCCTTAGGACGCGTTAATCGAATCAACTGCCACATCCCCAAGGCACCGCCAGCCGCCATACCGAACACAGTCAGCCACGGCCGTGTGTTCCAGCGTTCGTCGAGCCAAGAACCCGCCAAGCCTGGCAAGACCATCTCAAGCGAAATGGTCATGATGGCTGTCGACCACTCCATTGCAATGGCCAACGCCGACCGGCTGTCTTCGGGATCCTTTGCCATATTGAGCCACTCGCCGACCCAAGCAAATCGAGCCACGCGAACGACGCCAAACGCTGTTACAGCAACTGCTTAGGCATTTCTCACGGTGAGGTGTGTCGAATCCGTAAGATTTGCCAGCCTTGAAGACGGGCTACTCTACCCGTGCTGTCTGAGGGTGTCAATTGACTGGCCGAGTAAATTCGTGTTTTTTTTCACAATGTCGTGTTTTGTCGTTTAAGTCCATAATTGTCATTTGCTTACATGGATCAACATTCGGTAATGCGAGATGTCGGTGCGGTGAATTTCGGCGTGCTTCAAAACGCCCCCTTCGCATGTGATCGATCGCCTAGAAAAGCCTCCCCAATCGATAAGTCTTGCGGTAATTACCCTTCGCTGGCCAAGAAACCAGAAAAATACAGCTCTGCAGGGGGGTGTTCGAGTTGCTTGATCTCATCAGTCCGGTTAAACTCGTTACTGTCACTTCAACTGGACCTAGCCCGTTATATCGACTGGCTCCTGCCTGGGTTCGGGTGAAACGACAGGTATCGATGTAAGCACATGAGAGAATGAATGTTTGTGACGTTTTCGTGGCGCGGCGGTGGTCGCGAGGCGGGCTGTGTCGCAAACACTCAATCGATCCATGCCGGTCGACACCGGTCGTGATGAGATGGTTCTCGTCGTGATGGA
>CAYLYE010000251.1:0-4626 GCA_964387325.1 uncultured Planctomycetaceae bacterium | reverse complement strand
GAGCGCCGCACTTGGTCTAGCCGAGCGGCCAAGGGATTGCCGTTGGGCGTCGGAATTTCCTCACGGACGATTTACACCCTTTGGATTGCTGTCTCGAGGTTCCCGCCTTCGTATCGACCTCGCGCGGCTTGGAGATCTCCCGTCGATGACTGCCGACACGCTCAAATCGTACACGACTAAAGATCTGGCCGAGATGGCGAAGACCCGTGGAGTACGGGGCTGGCATGCCATGCGTAAAGATCAATTGATCAAGGCGCTGCTGCGTATGGCTCAGGCCAAGCGGCAACAAAAAGAAGCCGCCAAGAGCAAGAGCAGCGTGGTTCGCAAAGCCGTCTCGAGCAGCAACGGCACTGCGAAAAAGGTCGCCGCACCATCCAAGACCACGGTCGTCAATCGCCGCGTCGAGCAAATTCGGGTTAAGCAAGAGCGGGTCAAGAATCTCGCCACTCGTCCTAAGGCTGGCGGAAAGCTCCCCCAACGCGATCGATTGGTCGTGTTGGTGCGCGACGCTTACTGGTTACACGCCAGCTGGGAACTGACCCGCCAGGGGATCGAGCGTGCCCAGGCCGCGTTGGCCCAAGATTGGCACACCGCCCGCCCCGTGTTGCGGATGTATCAGGTCGTCAACTCTGGCGCCACCAGTGGGGCCGAGAAGGCCATTCGCGATATTGAAATTCATGGCGGCGTCAACAATTGGTACATCGATCTGCAAGACCCGCCGCGAACCTATCGACTGGATATTGGTTATCGCGCCGCCTCGGGTCGTTTCTACACCTTGGCTCGCAGCAACACGGTCACGCCCCCCAAGGCCGACTCGAAAGACGCCATCGACAATAACTGGACCGATATCGCCGAGGATTACGATCGCATCTATGCGCTCAGCGGCGGCTACAATGTCGAAGGGAACAGCCTGGAGTTGCAGGAGTTGTTCGAAGAGCGTTTGCGTCGTCCGATGGGCTCGCCGCTCACAACCGGCTTTGGGGCTGGCGCCGAGGCGCTACTCCCGCGGAACCGAGAATTTCATTTCGAGATTGATGCCGAGTTGATCGTCTTTGGCAAGACCGAGGCCAATGCACACGTCACCTTGCAAGGCGAGCCGGTCCGCATTCGCGAGGACGGCACCTTCACGGTCCGCTTCAGCATGCCCAACGCTCGGCAGGTGATCCCCGCCGTCGCAAGCAGCTCGAACGGATTGGAACAGCGAACGGTCGTGCTGGCCATCGAACGTAATACCAAGGTCATGGAGCCGCTCGTACGTGACTCGGCCAACGATTAACTTGGCACTGCGGTGCGTGAATAGGCGTGTGCGGTGACGCGTGACATTTCCGACCTTCTGAATCAGTGGGCATTCGATCCGGATCAGGTCACGGCGCGCGTCATCGTCGGCGCCGATGGGCGCGAAAAAGTTCAAATGCGCATTGACCTCGGAGTGCTCCAGATGGAGCGCGACGGGCGCCCCGACGGTCAACGTCCCGAGGGATGCGAATCCTGGCTCGAATACTTCGAGCGTCGGCAGCGAGAGCATGCCGCGGAAGACCCGGCCGAGCCCTTTTTTATCGAGTCGGGCGAGTGCCTCGAACTGATGCGCGAAGGCGTTCAGTATTACTACCGCTACCTCAGCTTCTGGCACCTTAAAAAGTACGAACAGTGCGCCCGTGATACACGACGCAATTTGCGGCTGTTCCAATTCGTGCGCGACTACGCTCGTCATGCGCGCGATAAAATGATGTTCGATCAGTATCGCCCGTATGTCACCATGATGCACGCGCGGGCCGCCGCCACGCCCCTGGTCGAGATGCGACAATACGATTCGGCCCTGCAAGCCATCGATGCGGGGATCAACGGTATCGAGGCGTTTTTGTCGGCGTACAGCCAAGAGCACCGGCAGAAAACCTGTCCCGAGTTGACACAATTAAAGCGTTGGCGTGAAGAGGTCGAACTGGAGCGCGACTCCCAAACCGACGCGCTCACCAAGCGGGTCGAATTTCTTCGCCGCGAACTCGATCGGGCCGTGCGTGACGAGCGTTTCGAGATCGCTGCCCGGCTGCGCGACGAGATCCGCACGCTCAGCGACCCGTCCGCATCGACGTGATCCGACTCAGGCCAAAGAGCAGCCGCGGACTCGTTAACAACCCCTCGCGTTGTATCTCACATCAAGACGAGAGTACAAGCTAACCACAGAGCCACCGAGGTCACAGAGGACGGCAGTGGAGCAGAGGGGCTGAAGAGTGTCGCTGACGCGAGAGCTCCCCTCCTCTATTCCTCTCAACTATTTAGCTCTGTGTTCTCTGTGCCTCAGTGGTTAGCTTTCCTCTAGTTCGGCTTACGATCGATACGCGGGTGGCACGAGCGTATGGGCCTCGGTGCGTTGCTGGAGCCACGAGGCGATCGCGAGCAGTCGGTTTTCGTCCCAGGCCCGCGCGACGAGATGCAAGGCGGTGGGCAACCCGGCCTCGCCCAGCCCATTCGGGATGGTGATGGCCGGCACCCCGGCGGCGTTCTCCGCTCCGCCGATGGGCGAGTGCTTCCAGGGACGCTGATACTCGGCAAAAGGCCGATCAATCGGCGGCGCGACCGTCGGCCTCGCCGGTACGAGCAAGGCATCGAACGGTGCGAGCAGCGTGTCCATCTCGCGTTGAATGATCGCGCGAATCCGCAGCGCGTTGATATAGTCCTTGGCGGCAATAAACTGCTCGGCGTGGATTCCGATGCGGTCCTCGGGCGCTTGCAGCTTCCAGACCCGACCGTCGACGATCAGGTGCTCGAAGGTGGCCGCCGACTCGCAATCGATAATCGTGCCCGAGACGGCGCTATACGGCAGGTCGGGGAGCTCGATCTCCTCGATCGAGGCGTGTGGCTTGAGCACTTCGAGGGATTGCAAAAAGTTCGTGCGGACCGCGTCTTGTAATCCTTCGGCACAGCCTTTGAGCATCGCCAACTTAAATGGTGGCGACAGGGGTTTCTCATCCGGGTAACGATACGGCCGTTCGGCGCTCGATGCATCGAGCGGATCGTGACCGGCGATGGCATGCAACACGAGCCCGCAATCGTCGGCCGAGCGGGCCATCGGTCCCAGCTTGTCGAGCGTCCAACTGAGAGCCATCGCACCGTGTCGACTCACACGGCCGTAGGTGGGACGCAAACCGGTCACGCCACAGTAGGCCGCGGGGGTGACGATCGAGCCCCAGGTTTCACTCCCGATGGCGAATGGTACCAACCCTGCGGCAACGGCCGCGCCGGAACCACTGCTGCTGCCGCCGGCCCAACGCCCACGGTCCCACGGATTCAGCCCGGGGCCGTTGAGCGCGGCGTTGGCTTGCTGGTAGCCCATGCCTCCGGCGATCTCGACCATGGCAAGTTTACCGACAAGCACCGCTCCGGCGTCGCGCAATCGCTTCACGACCGTCGCGTCCTCATCGAACGTCTGCTTACTCAGCGGCGGCGCGCCCCATGAGGTTGGAAAGCCACGCTGACTGAGCAGATCCTTGGCCCCGTACGGAATGCCATGCAGCGGCCCACGATCTTTACCGGCTGCCAACTCGCGATCGGCTTGCGTTGCTTGCTCTAGGGCCAATGCATGGGTCACCGTAACGACCGCGTTGAGCTGTGGTCCCAGCTTCTCCAAGCGTTCGAGAAACAATCGCGTGAGCTCGACTGACGAGACTCGCCGCGCACGAAGTTCCTCGCCCAACTGGCGCACGGACGCAAAAGCCAAATTCATCGCTGACCTCACTCTCTCGTTACGGTGCGTTGCCGGGCGTCAAATGCTTGAGCAAAAACACCGACTCGACCCCGCTCAGATAATCGCGGTTGTCTTTCTTGAGGAACCCGTGCCCTTCGTTGTCGGCGTACACGGTCCACACGCTGCGGCCCAATGAGCCAACCTTCTCAGCAATCTGTTGCGCCTCGGAGAACGGTACGCGAGGGTCGTTCACGCCGTGGGCCACGAGCAGCGCCGAACGAATTTTCTCGGCGTTGTTCGCCGGACTGATGTGGGTCAAAAACTCGCGCATGTCAGGGATCCGCTCGTCACCGTACTCGGCGCGACGTAGGTCCTGGCGATAAGGACTCGTGCGTTCGAGGAACGTGACCCAATTGGCAATGCCCACGATATCGATACCGGCCTTGATCCGCTGCGGGTAGTGCGTCAGCGAGGCGAGCACCATGTAGCCACCGTAGGAGCCGCCGGTCACGGCCACGCGCGACGAGTCGAGTTCCTTCTGCGAGCCGATCCAGTCCAGCAGCGCGCCGATGTCCTTCACACTATCTTCACGCAGTTTGCCGTTGTCGAGCTGTAAGTACGTTTTGCCATAGCCGGCCGAGCCTCGCACGTTCGGAAAAATGACCGCGATCCCCAATCGATCGGCATAGTACTGTGCCAATCCGGAGAAGTCGGGGCGATACTGAGCCTCGGGCCCGCCGTGAATACCGATCAATACACCGACCGGTTTCTGCGCCGAGGCCCCTTTCGGCCGATAGTAAAAAGCCGGCACTTGCTGACCGTCGAACGTCGAGAATCGGACCAGCTTGGCGTCGACAAACCCCTGCGGGTCGAGTCCGCCGGCCTCGCTTATCGTCCAGCGGGTGATTTTGCCCGTCGAGATTTCACACGAGTATGCATCGGCC
>CAYLYE010000250.1:0-9012 GCA_964387325.1 uncultured Planctomycetaceae bacterium | reverse complement strand
GGTGATTGCCGTTGACCGTGTTGCCGCAGCCCGAGTAGTTCTTGTAGTAATTGCCCGTGCCGGCGAGCATATAGTAGACGCGATTTTCTAGCCCTTTGAAGCTGAGCGTCGGGCCATGTTCGTTGCCTTCGCACGTGTGGTTGAACACGACGTCGAGAATGACTTCGATGCCCGCCTGATGCAGCGCGCGGACCATCTGCTTGAACTCGACCACCTGACAACCGGGCTCGGTGCCGGCCGCGTAGCCTCGATGAGGCGCGAAGAACGCCAACGGGTCGTAGCCCCAATAGTTCGCACGAGATTCGCTATGGCCGCGCGGACTGTTCATCGGAAACTCATGTACCGGCATCAACTCGACCGCCGTGACGCCCAGCGACTTGAGGTAGGGGATCTTCTCGATCAGTCCCAAGTAGGTGCCCGGGTGTTCGACGCCGCTCGTCTTCGAGGCCGTGAAGCCACGGACGTGCAATTCGTAAATGATGCTTTCCGACAAATTACGGCGGATGTGTCGGTCTCCCTGCCAGTCGAACATGTCATCGATCACGACACACTTCGGCGGACGGATAATTCCGTCGTCGGCGTTCATAAAGTTGCCGACGAGCGCCCGTGCGTAGGGATCAATGAGCCGGGCCTTGCCATCAAAGCGTTGCCCAATATGGGGCTCGTAGGGCCCATCGGCCTGAAAGTGATACAGTTGCCCAGCCTTGAGACCCGGCACGTAGACACTCCAAATGTCCCCCCAGCGGTCCAGGTCGGGGTTGAAGTGGACGATGTCGGTCGGCTCGGTGTCACTCGTCGAGTTGTACAGCAAGACCCGCATCGCGGTCGCCGAACGACTGAAAACGACAAACTGGGTGCCATCGTCGTGGACGATCGCGCCATACGGGAGCGGATGCGAAAATTGCAGCGACGGATGGAGCACGGGCATCGAGTCCACTCAAACAGACACGCGAGAATACAACCCGGTAAGCATAGGTCTTACCACGCTCGAGGCGGCCGCCATCCGTCTCAATTCATCACAAATTAGGCCGACACACGTTCATCGGATATCGCCCGGCCTCGCATGATCCACCCATGCGGGTGGTGTCGTGCTTTTTGAACGGGCGGATTTGTTATTTGGCGAGGTATAGGTCGACTTTGCGGGTAAATCCACGGGCCACGACAGTCTCCCGATCTCGACCTTCTAAGTCAAGGAGGTGAATCGAGCTACCCACGCTCAGATTTGCCGGGGAGGGATTTTTTCGTCGTCGTGGGGAGCATTTCATGGGGCTGCTCGCGACGGTCGAGGCATTTTAGGGCCCTCGTACCTTTATCAGCTATCGCGACCTCGCTAGAATCGGTCGTTTCGATCGTTGCTCCGTACAGGGATGTAGATTGCCGATGGCCAAGGCCACGTACAAAGACGCCGGCGTCGATTTGGATATCTACGAAGAGTCGATGGCCCGGCTGCCTCGGTTGCTGTCGCGCACACGTACCCCGCGCGTGGTGCCGCTCGAAGGCGGGTTCGCCGGCTTGTTCCGGCTCGACTTCAGCAGCCCCCTGTTCGCCCGACACTACGATGATCCCGTGCTCGTGTCCTGTACCGACGGCGTGGGGACCAAGCTGAAAGTTGCCCAATTGGCGAATGTTCACCATACGGTGGGCATCGACCTGGTGGCGATGAGCGTCAACGATGCGCTCTGCGTAGGCGCTGAGCCGTTGTTCTTTCTTGACTATGTGGCGATGTCGCACGATGACCCCGAGCGGCTCGAGCAGATCGTGCAAGGCATTTCGGCCGGGTGTGTCGAGACCGACTGCGCGCTACTCGGCGGCGAGACGGCGATCATGCCCGACATCTATGCCCACGGTGATTACGATCTAGCCGGTTTTTGTGTCGGCGTGGTCGAGCGTAAACGCGTCATCGTCGGTACCGCGATCGCCGAAGGGGACACGATCATCGGCGTTGCATCGAGCGGTCTGCATTCGAACGGTTACAGCTTGGTGCGTAAGGTGGTGTTTGACATTGCCGGCCACAAGGTGACCGATTCGATCGATGAGTGCGGCGGAACCGTGGCCGACGTGTTGCTCACCCCGACGCGGCTTTATGCCCGGCCGGTGCGTCAGTTGCTCAGTACCTACAAGGTCAAGCATGTGGTGCATGGCATTGCTCATATCACGGGCGGCGGCTTGCACGAGAACTTCGAGCGGATCGTTCCTGAAGGCTTGCAGGCCGTGATCAGTCGCAATCGTTGGCCGGTCCCGCCAGTCTTCCGCTGGCTACAACGCTTGGGCGAGATCGATACTCCTGAGATGGATCGCGTATTCAACATGGGGATCGGACTCGTGTTGGTCGTCAGTCCCTACTACGCGACGAGCATCCAGCATCAGCTCACCGACCTCGGCTTTGAGAATTGGGTGCTCGGCAAGATGACTCGCGGTACGCCGCGCGTCGTCTGGGGCGACTAACTGCGATTGCGTTAGCCGCGCCGCGACAACGGATCGCGCAACTATGGCTGTCCAGTTCGGTTCGCCACGATGACGCGCTTAACGATCTCGTCGCGAAACGTTTGCTACTTGATCCCGGTCCAACGCTTGAGTAGTACACCGAGATCGTCGAAGAACGTGTACACGACCGGCACCGCAACCAGGGTTAGCAGTAGCGAAAGCGTCTGGCCCCCGACGGCCATGACGGCGATCGATCGTCGTTCCTCGGCGCCTGGGCCGGTTCCGATAAGCAGCGGTAACATGCCGGCCACGAAGGCAATCGTTGTCATGAGGATGGGCCGCAGTCGATCGCGGTTGCCTTGCATGATGGCCGCGTGACGGTCGAGCCCCCGCAGTCGCAGTTGATTGGTATGGTCGATTTGCAAAATCGACGCCTTCTTCACGACCCCGAGCAGCACGAGAATGCCCACGGCCGAGTACAGGTTGAGCGACTCGCCCCCCAGCCACAGGCTGAGCAGTCCGAACGGCACGGCAAGCGGCAGCGAGAACAAGATCGTGAGCGGGTGGACAAGGTGTTCGAACTGTGCGGCCAAAATGATGTACATGAAGATGAACGACAATAGAAACGTCCAGACAAAATCTTTGAAAGTTCGTTCCAACTCTCGGCCGCGCCCGATGACGCGCGTGCTAAAACCGCGGGGCAATCCGATCTCGGCGACGGTGTCATGCACCGCGGTCAAGCGATCTCCGAGTGCATAGCCAGGCGCGACATTTGCCCGCAGCGCGCACATGCGTTGCCGATCAATGCGGTCGATGCGTGAGGCGCTTGCCTCGTCGCTAAAGTGAATGACATTGTCCAGTCGAGTCAGCGTCAGCGTTCCGGCGGCGCTGGTGGGGCTCGCCGCTCGGCCACGGACCTGCTCGGTTTGTGTCGAGTGGCTGCGAACATAAAGTTGTTCGATATCTTCGCGGCTGTTGCGGTCGAGGCCGATCAATCGCAATTCGACGTCGTAACTGTCATCCAGCTTGTGATCGAGGAACCGCGACACGCGATCGTCGCCGCCGATGGCTATCCGTAGCGTGTCTGCGATCTCCCTGACGTCGACGCCGAGCGCGGCTGCCCGTTCGCGATCGATCTGCACGTGCAACTCGGGTTTGTTCAGTCGCAAAGTCGTGTCGACATCGACAATGCCTGGCAACTGTGCGACTTGGTTGCGCAGTCCGTCACAGAACGACGCGAGCATTGGCAGCGAGGGACCCGTGACGACGAAATCGATATCGGTGGACGTACCTGAACGGAAAGAACTCAGGTTCCGCACCGAGGCGCGGATGTCGGGAAGGGTTTTAAGTCGGCTGCGGACCTCTTGCATGACTTGTTGTTGCGAGAAGTTTCCGGCAAAGGCTTGGGCGGGATCGAGTGCCCAGAGGGCTTTGAAGAGCCGCCCGAGCGAGAAAGTCCGCGTGCGAATGTCCGTCAATCGCACAAAAATGTCGCCGTTATTGACCCGCGCGACGCCTCGGCTGCCCACGGTGGTCAGCAGGTGCTGGACGCTAGGCAATTGCCGCAGCTCATCCTCGACCCGCTGCATGGTTCGATCCATGGTGGCGATCGTAGCCCCCTCGGGAATCGTGATGCTCACTTCAAATTCGGACTCGTCGACATTCGTCGGAATGTAGTCTTTTTGCACCATCTCGTAGAGCGGCACATTCGCGGCGATCGTCGCCAGCGAGGCGAGCAGCACCAGCCAGCGATGTCGCAGCGACCAGTCGAGGCACCAGGCATACGAGCGATCGATCAGGCGATAAAGCCCACGCCGCGAGGCGGGAGTGTCTGTCGACGCGGCCACGCTTTTGAGCATTCGCGAGCACATCATCGGCGTGAGCGTGAAACTGATGAGCATCGAGACGAGGATCGCCGCGGTGGCGGTCATGCCGAACTCGTAGAGCATGCGTCCGGTGACACTCGACAGAAACGACACGGGAAGAAACACGATTACGAGGCTGAGCGTGGTGGCGAGCACTGCCAAGCCGATCTCGCGCGTCCCTTCGATCGTTGCCTGGCGCGGTGTCATGCCCTTCTCTTCGATGCAATGAAAGACGTTTTCCAAGACGACGATCGCGTCATCAATCACCACCCCTACCATCAACACCAGCGCCAGCATCGTGACATTATTAAGCGTGAAATTTAGGGCTTTCATGGCAGCGAATGTGGCAATGATCGATGCCGGGATAGCAACCCCCGAGATGATCGTCGAGCGCCATGAGCGGACGAACAGCAGCACGACGAACGTTGCCAGCAGACTGCCGATCACCAGATGCCCTTCGATCTCATGCAAGGCGGCCTGAATATAATTCGATTGATCTTGAATGATCGTGATTTGCACGTCGGAAGGGAGCCGTTCGGTACACAGCTGGAGCCGTTGTTTGACGGCGTTGATCACCTCGACCGTGTTGGCGCCCGACTGACGCTGCACGCGAACGACGACCGCGCTCTGTCCGTCGAGCCGTGCCAGTGTGCGTAGTTCTTTGGTCCCGTCGACGACTGTGCCCAAATCGCGCAAGCGAATGGGATGTTCATGGACCGAGGCGACGACGAGTTGCTCGAATTGCCGCGGCTCTTGGATTCGACCGAGTGTGCGGAGCCCCAGTTCGACGTTCCCTCGATCGACGCGTCCCCCCGGCACCTCGACGTTCTGTCGCCGTAACGCATCGTGGACGTGCATGATGGACAGGTTATAGGCCGCGAGTCGATCGGCATCGATGTGTACCTGCACGGCGCGGTCGGTGGCGCCCGAAATCGACGCCTCTCCGACGCCGGCCGCCGACTCGATGACCTTTTTCACATGCTCTTCGGCGAAGTAATAGAGTTCGCGGGGCAGATACGGTCCCGATACCGCCAATGACATGACCGGCGACGAATCGGTGTCTTGCTTCCGGACCACGGGTGGAAAGGTGCCTGGCGGCAGGCGGTTGAGCACGCTGTTGACCGAGTCGCGCACGTCCTGCGTGGCCGAGTCGATCGATCGATTCAGGGCAAAGGTGATGAGCAGTTGCGAATTGCCTTCGCTGGAGATGCTTCGCAGTTCGTCGATCCCCTCGACCGTGGCGACGGCGTCTTCGAGGATCTCGGTGATCTCGGACTCGACTTCCTCGGGGGCCGCGCCCGGGTACGCCGTGTTCACGAACACGGTGGGATAATCCATGCGCGGCAGTCGGTCGACTCCAAGCTGAACGAAGGCCGCTACACCGGCAACGACCATCGCTGCAATGAGCATCAACGCGAACACGGGGCGACGAACGCAAACTTCAGCGAGCCACTGCATTGAAAAGGTCTCGTAAAACCAATGTTCTGCTCCAAGCCGACGGCTCTGCCGTCGAACGAGCGGCGACCCATCGCCAGCCTGGGAGCAACTCTGGGCCTGGGAAACGACTAATCAGGCGTCCAAACTCGACGCGATATCGCAAGCGGAGGACCGCTATCGATCCGCCGCGCCTTGATGCGGACATACGGGGGGACGAACTGGCTGCGATGCGCAAAGCTGCCCGGCTCGGCATCCACACGCGCATGCACCGGCTCGGTGAGGTCTTCGATCGCAAAGCCGGCGCGGCACATCAGCCCAATGAGCTGCTCCCAGCGATGCAGGTATTCTAGTGTACCATCTTCGCGATAGAGTGTCCCCTCGACGTTGGGTAACGGCCCGCTGCGATAATACGGCTCGGTTAACTCATAGCCTCGTGGCGACGGTCGCTCGGCCGCCTGCAACGAGCCGGGCTGTTTGTGTTGGCTGATGTAGACGCCGCCGACTTGCATGACCCGAGCGACCTCGCGATAGACTTGTCCAATGTCGCTGACGTAGCAGGTGCTCACCGGTTGAATGACGATCTCGAAGCTAGCGGTGGTCAGTGCGCTGAGATCGTCCATCGAGGCTTGAACGGTATGAATATCGAGTCCGCGTTCGGCGGCCACTTCACGATCGAGCGCGAGCATCTCGCCGCTCAGATCGACAACCGTGACGCAGGCGCCGGCCGCGGCGTAGAGCGCGCCTTGACGACCTCCACCCGCCGCCAGGCACAACAGCCGCTTACCGGTAATGCTCGTCCCGAGCCAGTGTGAGTCGATTTTTGCAACCGGATCGTGCAGGTCGTTGTCGCCAGCGGGCTGAGTGAACCGTTGCCGTTGTCGGACCCGATCGTCCCAGGCGCGACGGTTGTGCTCGCGTGCCGCCGCCGGAAAATGGGCATCCGCCTCGTCGCCGAGCATGCTTATTTCTCCGCCCGAGTGTGTTGTGCGAGAAACTCGAGAGCCGCCTCGGCAAGTCCTTCGTGTCCACCCTCGAAGATCGTGACGCGGCATTTGCCCGCGGTGCGTCGCAAGTGGATCGCGCGTCCGTAAGTCGCGTCAACAATCGTGTCGCCGTTTTGAGGTTGATCGAGCCGGCCATTGGGACGGCTGATCTGTTCGATCTCGGTTTCGCTGATCGTCGGGAGCTGTTGTGCCTCGGCGACCACGTTGAACGCCTCAAGCGAATGTCGCACCCTGACCGAGCCCTTGTGGCCGTCATGCACGCCGGCGGCGATATCGAGCGGCAACTGATTGGCCCCGGCGAGAAATGTCTTCGGCGAGCGTGCGCGATATTCCAGATCGACTGCCGCGCTCGTGCCAGGCGCTCCGCCGCAACTCTTGCGGAGCATCTTGCCATAGCGGTCCTGCTCATGCATCGCGTGCCACGCAGTTAGATCGCTGATACCGACCCACGCACTGGCCGCCGCCCAGAGGTGCGGATGCCGTCCTGCCATGAGCATGGTCATGTGTCCGCCACCACTGCTGCCGGTGAGATACACGCGGCGGCGATCGACCGGATACCGCTGGGCAACCCACTCGACCGCATCGACGATGTCTTGTTGCGCGAGCACCGAGCCGCAGGCCGCGGGATGATCGTTGACGCCGCGAAAATTGGGCATCAATAACAGCCAACCTCGTTCGAGAGCGCCTTGCTCGAAGGCGCTCTGACGCTGCTCGACGTCGCCGCTCCACGAGTGCAACAGCACCAGTAGCGGCAACGGCTTGTCTTTCTTGAAGCCGTCGGGAAGCGTCAGGTAGCACTTCTCTGGCGATTGGTCGATTGAACTCGGAACCGAGATCGCGATCCGCTCGACGGCTTGTGCCACCGTGGTGAACGAGAGACACGCCAAAAGCCAAACCAAACGCCCGATCATGTTGCTGAAACCTTGCTGCGCGGGGAGCCGAACGACGCGTGGCGACGCCATTGGCCTGAGGGCAAAAAATAACGCCGACTACAATGCCACGGGAACATTGTAGTCGGCGTTGACGCGCCTGGGCAGCGCGTTTCCCCCTCCCGGAGATTTTCTTCCGCGTCAGCGACTCCCCTGCACGGTGTTCATCGGCCGACGTGCCAAGCTGGGGGGCGACACGTCGATGGTCTCGTCTCGCGATGCGATCCGCTGGGCTAATTGATGCGTGAGGTCGATGAACTGTTCTTTCACTTCGGGCGAGACGTCCTGCATGCGGTTCGTCAACTGGATGATCTTGGTCGGATTGACCTCGGCGGCACGGTTGAGTGTGCCGAGAAAGTTGGCCGTCTCACGAAAGTTGTGGTCGGCAAAGTGTCCGACCAACGGTTGAAATGTCTTGGCCACCAATTCAGCACCGACGTTGTCAATTTGAATGAACGAGTCCATCGCGCAGATCGCATAATCGCGACCGTCGCTCGCATGACGATACTCGCTCCGCACGGACATGACGCATTTGCCCGCGACCCGCCGGGTGAACAGTGCTCCGTCGTACACGCCTTCGGCTATCACCAACGTTAACTCGGGTGTTTGTAGCAGCACCTCGATGTTACCGACCGTACCGGCTCCGTCGTCGGTAGCAAATGTCGTGGGACCGGTGCGTCGCAACGAGACATCGCTGATGCCGAGCACTCGCCAAAGATTAACGACCAAGTCAGGATTGCCGAGTACGAACTTGTACATCTGCGGATCGCAGGGGATCGACTGGGTCGGCAGGTGACGAAAAATTGCCGTGTCGTTGACCACGCCGAGTACGCGTCGCCGATCACGCTGGTTGAGCCGTTGCAACGGGAGCTGGCGGATGGCCTCATCACGGGCGTCGCGGCTGCTCTGGCCCGACTCGGCTTGCGGCGGCTTGGCATCGACGCTCGAGAAGATCACGCCACAGAATAAGCTGGCAAACAACAGCCCTCGTACCACTCGACGAACAACGCGCGCAAAAGGAGCCGGCGCACATGGTGCTAGCATTGTTGATTTCCCCCCGGAAGTCGAACTGTGCGTGATATGGAGACCGGCCGTATTGAGGTGCGAAACTGTGCCGGTCTTAGGGTTTATTCGGCTCAGTGAGCGAGCTTGCCACAGTCGGAGTTGCTGGATTTTGGTCTTGCTTGCGACGACCGAGATTCCGAAAATGCCCCGGCTTCACAGAATGACCGTAGGCTGGGAAGTCTGTCGAGAACGGCGTGACATGAAGTCGCGTTCGTAGCGATCGCAATTGGCATGGAGGGGGGGGGGGGGGGGGGGGGGGGGGGGGGGGGGGGGGGGGGGGGGGGGGGG
>CAYLYE010000249.1:0-9031 GCA_964387325.1 uncultured Planctomycetaceae bacterium | reverse complement strand
ACCCTACCCTTATTGACCCCCGAAATCTGTCCAACCATCGGGGTCCACCTCAGTTGTGGCACCGTTTTGGGGCGATTGCGACGCCCTATTGGTTCTCGAATGAAAAATGGAAAGCACGCGGCCTGCTTGCGCTCCTGGTGCTCTTGTTGTTCGGCCAAGTCGGTTTCACGGTGCTATTTAACGAGCAGTCAGGTGAATTCACGTCCGCGCTCGCGGCCAAAGATGCCGACCGCTTTTGGCACTCGATATACCGTTGCATCGGCATGTTGGTAATCGCCGTTCCAATTTATGCCTTGTACTATTTTGTGCGAGACAAGCTGGGCATATTTTGGCGGCGGTGGCTCACGAACCGGATTCTGCACGACTACTTTAGGAATCGAGCTTATTACCGATTGAATTCCAATACCATGATCGACAACCCCGATCAACGTATCTCGGAAGATGTCAACACATTTACGCAAAAGTCACTGTACTTCTTGTTGATCGTTTTGGGCGCTGTGATTCAGCTGTTTGCTTTTAGCAGCGTGCTGTGGTCAATCTCCAGATCGCTGGTCTATTTTCTGATCATTTATGCGATTATGGGCTCACTGATTACGACGATCATGTTTGGTCGAGTATTGATCGGGCTCAACTTTTTTCAACTGAAACGCGAGGCGGATTTTCGCTTTAGTTTGGTGCGCATCCGCGAAAATGCTGAGTCGATCGCTCTCTATCGTGGCGAAACTCAGGAGTTGTCGCAGGTGCAGCAGCGGTTCCAAGCGGCATTCACCAATTTTGCTTCGATCATCAATTGGCAGCTGCTTCTTAACTTGTTCCAGTATGGATATAGCTTCTTAACGATCATTATCCCCAGCGCGGTGATTGCTTCGCGCGTCATCTCAGGAGAGCTGGAAGTAGGACGGGCCATTCAAGCGGCGGGGGCATTTACGGCGATCCTGAGCGCGCTGGCCATTATTGTCGACAACTTCGACAGTCTGAGCCGATTCGCAGCAGGAGTGGATCGATTAGATACGTTTGTGAAGTTTCTGGCCCTGGAATCGGCCGAGCAGGTAAACGCGGGAATTACCATTCGATCTGTTCCCGATGCGGCCTTGGTACTCAAGAACGTCACGCTACACACGCCGGACAACAAGCGTTCGCTGGTCGTCAATCTATCGGTTTCGATCAACCCCGGTGAAGGGCTCATGATTGTGGGACCTAGCGGAGGTGGAAAGAGCTCGCTGCTGAGGGCGATTGCGGGCTTGTGGAATTCGGGAACTGGGGTGATCGTACAACCCGATCCTGAAGAAATGCTGTTTTTGCCGCAGCATCCGTATATGGTACTAGGCAGTCTGCGCAGCCAACTGTTGTATCCCAATAAAGACCGAGATATCGCCGATGAGGAATTATTTCGATTATTGGAAATAGTGAACCTGCCTCGCTTGGCCCAAGAATATGGTGGCTTGGATTTTGAAATGGACTGGGGAAAGGTGCTATCCGTCGGTGAACAACAACGGCTCGCTATTGCCCGCGTACTACTAGCAAAACCTCGCTTCGTCATGCTCGACGAAGCGACCAGTGCCTTAGATGCAAAAAACGAGGAACAGCTTTATCGGCGATTGAAAGAATCGTCGACGACGCTTGTCAGTGTTAGTCACCACACAACGATCCTCAAGTTCCATCATCATGTACTGGAGCTCGCAGGAGATGGAAACTGGGAATTCTATTCAGCCAACGCCTACAAGGGACGTATTTCAGACCAATGCTGACATAACAACCATGCTCGTCCTGGATGCGCTGTCACGGTGCTAATTCCGCCTGCTTTCTGACAACGTATTCAAACGCATGGTCGTTTGAATCTCATTTTGTTCTCACAATCGTTGCCGACCTTTCTGGTCCGTTTCGAGCGCAAGGAGACGTAAGCATTTTGCCGCGTATCCTTCAACAATTAGCGCCTTCAATACCAACTGGTCCGTGTCGAAGCAAAAGCCAATGGTAGCAGCCACCGCACACTTGATGTGCGTTCTGGCCCGCTATTTGTGACCGACCCGTCGGGGCAATACCGCTGAGTGGGTGTGTACCGTGGACGCGGTCAATCTAAGCCTTAATAGAGGCGTGGTTTGCAGCACTTGAACGAATTTAATGAATGATACGGCATAACAAATGCACTCTCCTAGCACAAAAATCAAACTCCTCTCCGAGTGTGCGTAAGGCATGGAGCGACAAATGGCACACGTCATACCTCATCGCGGAGTATGTCGCCCGAACAGATCGATCATTTCGCCAGTGGTAAGACCAACATGTGCGCTGAAAACGTTGGGAGAGATTGAAGCCGCCATTTGCAAGGGGATTTGCCAACTCCAGCAGGATTATATGGGACGAGGTCCCAAGGATATCCGCGCCCATTTGGTCGGTGATTTATTAGTAGTCCGACTGTACGGCTCTTTGACTACGGCCGAACAAAAACTGGCACAGACGCAGGCGGCTGGGACCGGCAGAGACCTACTCAAACAAGTCCGGACCCAACTGATTGAATCGGCCAAGTCGCTTATGGAAGCCTTGATTCGCGAGGTCATGGGGGTCGACGTCACCAGTTTGCACCACGATATCAGCACCGTGAGTGGAGAAGAGGTCGTGGTCTTCTCGCTCTCCCGCACGCCTGAGTATCGACCATCGAAGACAAGATAAAGCGATTCATATCGCGCAGAACGGGGACAGTCCCCCGGCCATTTTGTTAGCTGTTCAAAGTTTTTCATAACGCTGAAATAAGAATTGGAGACTGAAATGCTCGGCACTGTACTCCTCGTGCTCCTGATCCTGATGCTGTTGGGGGCGCTCCCCACATGGCCACACAGTCGCGACTGGGGTTACTTTCCGAGCGGTGGGCTGGGGTTGGTTGTCGTCATCCTGCTCATCCTGCTGCTTCTCGGCCGCATTTAAGCTGAGTGGATCGGAGTTTTATCACACGTCGGCTTGATAGGCAGGTGGTGTCATGGTTCCTACTGCAATCAGTCTCGTCGGAACGGTCGTGCTGCTGTTGGATATTTTTGCCATCGTGAGCGTACTGCTGGGAAGCTCCAGCGTCTTGCGCAAAGTGACGTGGATCGCGATCATTCTTGTGCTGCCTCTGATTGGCATGGGCCTGTACTTTCTGATTGGCCGAAACGCATCCGATGCGCACGCCTGACCAGAACGCAATGGCACCGTGGCCAGGCGCGATACGGTGTGTGAGTTGAGTTCGATGATGGGTTACGAATGACAACCGCTAGATATTAGGAGCTGCCATCATGAGCGGTAAGACAGATGAAGTGAAAGGTCGAATCAAGGAAGCTGCCGGTGTGCTGACAGGCAATGAAAAGCTGCGAGAAGAAGGGAAGCTCGACCAAGCGGTCGGCAAGACCGAGCAGGCTGTCCAGAAAGCCGCCGACGCGGTTATCTCCGCTGTCAAAAAAGTCTCTGGCTAGCCAATCCTCCGTAAAGCGACAGCGGACAGCCGGCCACTCTGCCTTGAAAGTTAGGGAGCGCTTTCATGTCAACCAGCTCGACTGAGAGAATGCGCCTCGTTACGCCCAAAAAAACTCTCACTGCATGGATGCGACTCCGCACGCGGCGGGAGTTGCCTTTCGCGTTTGGTCGCCCCATGCCGAATCGGTCTATGTGACAGGCTCGTTTAATGCTTGGTCGGCTGACGCAAACCCGATGGCGAAAGAGGATGGCGACTACTGGTATCCGGGCCGCGTCACCATTGTCGAGGACCTGCGCAACGATGACCGGATCACGAAACCGGTAGACCAGTGGGCGCAGGGTTCACGGCTCAATGGGGCTCGCGGTTTGTCCATCCCATGCGGACCGCGGTCATTACGCCGAGCGACGGTCGCGAGCGCCGTCTTTCACGGCTGGTCTTCAACACACGACTGAACTTCTGCCCGCCGTAACGGAAAACAATCCGAAACCGATCGCCGCGTCGTTCGAGAGAAGCCATGCTTCGATTCTTCACGTAGCCACGAGAAGAACGAGCGACGCAAGACCAACGCAAGAGCCGCGTTGACCCCAATTTGTCCCCAAGGGACCATTTCCACCGGAGTCATGGGTTGCGACCGAACGTCGTAACACCTGACCGCACAATGAGCTGTGCGACATTCGGGCGGCGGAAAAGAAACTGGAACTAGGAAGCGAACTAACTCGCAAAATGCCGTAAAAACGCACGGTTCAAAAACAGGCGACGCAAAATCCGACGCACTTGCCCCTGACTTGGCGCGAATCGTCGAACGGTGGCCGGCTCTGCCCGCTCCCATCAAGGCCGCTATCCAAGCCCTGATCGACGCGACGAACACTTAGCCCGGGGGTAGGTGTGAATCTATACAACCTCAGGGCCGAACGACTCGCCGACAGCGAGGCGCACCATTTCATGGGTTATGGGTCCCTTCCTAATTGAGTTTCGGGCCGTGTCACGGGGGAACAACTGGTTTATCACGCATTCTTTCTCGCCGCTATCCTCATCCATTCGAGAGTGGGAGGGGGGCGTAAATTTGATATCAAACCCTGACTCGCTAGACTGCCCGCAGCATCGCGTATTTTGGTGCATAATTCAGGGAGATTTTCTCCCCGGTTCCCCACCCCCGTTCAGGCGGTTAAACTTTTAGGCTGTTCACCTCCCCCTATTGGGCAGCCAATCGCATGACGCCGCAAGAATTCATAGCCAAATGGCAACGGGCAAACCTCTCCGAGCGTAGCGCGTACCAGCAGCATTTCCTCGACCTCTGCGCCTTGCTAAATCAACCCACGCCGGCGGCCGAAGACCCCGACGGCGCGTGGTACACATTCGAGCGTGGCGTGACCAAGAGCGAAGGGGGCAAGGGCTGGGCCGACGTGTGGTTCAAAGATCACTTCGGCTGGGAGTACAAGGGCAAGCACAAAGACCTAGTCGCCGCCTATCGACAACTGCAACTCTACCGCGAAGACCTCGACAACCCGCCCTTGCTGGTCGTCTGCGACCTGAACCGATTCGAGATTCACACGAATTTCACGGGCACCGCGAAGCGCGTCTACGCCTTCACGCTCGACGAACTGGCGCAGCCGGCCAACCTCGACGTTCTCCGCAAACTGTTTACCGACCCGCAAGCGCTCAAACCCGGCACGACCACGGCCGGCATTACCGAAGACGCGGCGGCCCGCTTCGCCAAGATCACCGACGGCATGCGCGCCCGGGGTGTCGACGCTCACGACGCGGCCCACTTCGTAATGAAACTCGTGTTCTGCATGTTCGGCGAAGATATCGGGCTGCTCCCTGATAAAATCTTCTCGACCACGCTTGAAGGCTCAAAGCGTGACCCGGCCCGGCTCTCTCAACGGCTCCGGGGCTTGTTTCAAGCGATGGCCAAGGGGGGCGACTTCGGGCCGGTCGAAATCCCCTGGTTCAATGGTGGACTGTTCGCCGACGACAACGTCTTTGAACTCACGCCGGCCGAAATCGAAGAATTGATTATCGTCAACGCCCACGACTGGTCTGACGTTGAACCGTCGATTTTTGGCACGCTGTTCGAGCGAACCCTCGACCCGGCCAAGCGCTCCCAGATTGGCGCTCACTACACCAGCCGGGCCGATATCCTCACGCTGCTGGAACCGGTCGTGATGACTCCGCTCCGTCGCGAGTGGGCCGACGTCCGCGCCAAGACCGACAAGCTCTGGGAGAAGATCAAGTCGGCCGATAAGAGCGTTAAGTCGGGGGGGGGGGCGGGGAGTGAGCAAGCCTCGCAAAGAGCACGACCAGGTGCTCCGCGACTTCGTCGAACGGCTGGCCCATGTGACGATTCTCGACCCCGCTTGTGGGTCCGGCAATTTTCTCTACGTGGCCATCAACTTACTGTTGGACCTTGAGAAAGAAGTCATCGCATACGCCGCCACGCGCGGCGCATCGCTGTTGCCTCAAGTCCGACCAACGCAACTCTCTGGGCTCGAAATCAATCCCTACGCGCAGCAGTTGGCCCAAGTCGTGATCTGGATTGGCTACTTGCAATGGATGCACCACAACGGTTTCAACGCGCCGCGCGATCCGATCTTGGAGCCGATCGAAAGCATCCGTTTGATGGACGCGATTCTCGACTTGAGCGACCGCGAGAACCCCAAGGAACCCGAATGGCCCGCGGCGGATTTTATCGTTGGCAACCCGCCGTTCTTAGGTGGGAGCAAAATTCGCTCAGAGATCGGTGATGATTACGTTCAAGCCTTGTTCAAATGCTACAGTGGAAGAATCCCAGCATTCAGCGATCTCGTTTGTTATTGGTTTGAAAAATCGCGAAGTGCGATCGAGGTTAATAATCACACGAGAGTTGGATTACTTGCAACACAATCAATTAGAGGGGGCGCAAACAGGGTATGCCTTGACAGAATATGCTTAAATGGTGCGATCTTTTGGGCAATTTCGGACCGTGAATGGTTTCTGGAGGGAGCAACCGTTCGTGTATCTATCATTGCATTTGATTCTGGATCAGAACAGCATCGCGTTTTAGACTCTTGTCCTATTGCAAAGATAAATGCCGACCTAACCACTGGTGTTGATGTAACTGTTGCTAAGCTTCTTCGAGACCGTCAGGGAATGTGTTTTATGGGAGCTTCGCCGAAAGCTCCATTCGATATTTCTGAATCCCAAGCGATTGCTCTAAACCAACTACCACTTAACCCACACCAGTGTGCTAATTCAGATGTAGTTCGCCGAGTCGCAAGCGGTATTGATTTAACTCGACGGGATCGTTTGACGTGGACATTGGACTTCGGAACACTCGATCAAGATTCTGCGGCAAGTTATGAAGCACCGTTTGAATACATAAAGTTGAATGTGCTGCCGGTAAGAAAAACACGACGTGCTGATTATCGCGGAATGTGGTGGCAATACGCTCGACCGCGCCCGGAACTGAGAGTATCTTTGCGAAATCTTTCGCGATGGATCGCGACCCCTGAGGTTGCCAAGCACCGCATTTTTGTCTGGGTAAAATCAGAGGTGTTGTGCAATCAGCAGACACTCGTGTTTGCCTCGCCATTCGATTATGACTTTGGTGTGTTGCATTCTCGAATTCACGAAGTTTGGTCTCGGGCTAAAGGTACCCAGTTGAGAGAGGAAGAAAGTGGTTTTCGTTATACCCCAACTACATGTTTCGAGACATTTCCCTTTCCCGAACCGACCGACGCTCAACGTGAGGCAATCGCGGCGGCCGCTAAAGAACTCGACACGCTCCGCAATAACTGGCTGAACCCGCCGGAGTGGACCCGCGAAGAGGTGCTCGAATTCCCCGGTTCGATCGCTGGCCCGTGGGCCCGTTACGTTCACGAACCGAACGCCCAAGGGCTGGGCACAGTCCGCTATCCACGCTGGGTCCCCAAGGATGCCGAGTGCGCCAAGAAACTGGCCAAGCGAACGCTGACGAACCTCTACAACGAACGCCCCACGTGGCTCGACTTGATCCACAAGCGACTCGACGCAGCGGTTTTCGCGGCCTACGGTTGGCCGGCCAATCTGTCGGACGACGACTTGCTCGCCAAGTTACTGGCGTTGAACCTGGAACGTGCCGCAGCTCAAGCTGACGCCCCGACCGCTCCGGCCGAACCGGAAGACGATGAAGGGGACGAGAACGAAGTACGTGTGAAGCCAGCGCATAAGAAGCGGAGCAAGGCTCCCCCTTCGGCGGTTAAGCCGGCCAGTCGCAAAGCTGAATGAATTGCAACCTGCGTGTCGTTGCCAAATAGACTCAAGAGCCCGAGTTGGTGCGCAGTGAAAAAAGCCATTTTCCGAAGTCGTGGTATTTCAACGGTTTGTAGAAATGGGGCCCACGGGCCCCATTTTCTGGCCTTCCAGACAATCCCAAAACGCAGAAAATGTGCGAGGTACAAAATGCAACACATTGATCTGCAACATTGGGGTGGCGATTTTTGCCCTGAAATGACCGTTAGGTTGCCGGCCTGTGAGGCAAGCTGAGCCGTCGGGTCCATCGTGATTTACTCCCAACGAGTTAGCTTCGGATACCAAGCGCAATGCTTTTGCAAATCAGACACAATCTGACCGAACACTCAAGTTCCGACAACAAGGGGCGTAGGGCCGAGGTTTTTGCCCTCTTTGTGCTGCAATAGCCGCGGCAAACTATCGAGCCATGACCGGATCATCGGACACCGGCTTTAGGTGGAAATCAGTGCGACAAGCGGATTTTGCAGGATAGGAATGATGGTAACCCTCAACGAATTTGCTCGCTCGCTACGTGAGTTGCTGCATCAGCTCGGCTTGCTCAATGGCTTTCATCACGAATTGAGGCAGATCACCAAAAAAACGGATCATTTCTTGAAGCTTGGGATCATTCGAGAACCAGACCCGTTGACGATTGATGGCCGCGTCGTGTGGCAAGTTGCACAACAGGCTCGCGACGAAGTATGCCGACTGACCCGTGAGGTTGAAGAATTACGCATTCCGGGATTTGGCGATGCCGCATGGTGTCAAAGGGTTCGAGTGTGTGTCAACTCGCTCTGTACCACAATCGGTGGAATGTACGCTGAGTGTGTCAAAACGAATTTGACTGAAGATGACGAACGGCAAGCCGGCCTACTGTGGAAAGTACTCGATTCGATCATCATCGAGGTTGATGCGGCAGGAATGGGGCTCGAAAGTATTCCCGCGCCACCCAAGCCTACAAAATCTACAGCAAAATCTCTTACCAAACCGGCCATGTCGCTCGAAGAAGCAAACTTGAAAGCGAGAGATTTATTAAAGGGCCGGCCAAGCAAGAAGAGTCGATGGTCAGTACGGTCACTCGCAAAAGCGATCGGTTGCTCTAGTGGGTTAGTCGGCAAGTTGCAGGCCTGGCAGGCCTATGCCGAATCGAATGGACTTCGGAACTCAGACAAAATTCCGCGCCCCAACGCTATGCGATTGACTGACAAGGTAGAAGCCAACATCGAACAAGAGGACGCTGTACTCAATCAACTGATTAAAGAGCAACAAGCAGACTTTGAAGATTGAGGTGGACCCCGATGGTTGGACAGATTTCGGGGGTCAATAAGGGTAGGGTTG
>CAYLYE010000248.1:0-9053 GCA_964387325.1 uncultured Planctomycetaceae bacterium | reverse complement strand
ATTCCTCGAAAACTAAGAAGATGCGAAAGATTCCAGTGCGGCCTGAAGTTGCCAAGCTCGTGCGTAAACCTTTGAAAACCATGCCGGCACAGAGTGGGCACCCGATCTTTCGCAATGCGCAGGGGAATCCTTGGAAAAAGGTCACTGGCGTTCATCGATTCCTCAGTCTCAAACGTAAGCTCGGGTGGCCGAGTTTCCGCAGCAGATCAGCCGCGGCCACATTGAAGCTTTGGGATTCAATCTATAAGGCAGGAAACCTTACGTCGGTCGGCACAAAGGGCTCGATCTTCGGCCGCGGCGCGAGGCTGATTTCGTTGATAACCCGACGGCTCCTCGTGAGCCAGCATCTTGGCGAGCGTCTGCCAATGTACTCCGTAGAGGCGGCAGGCAGTCCGTTTACTCAATTCTTTCGTTAAAACCCGACGACGAATCTCGGTCCACTTCAACTGTTCCATGTCGGCATACACTCCTCGTGACTCCCTCGTGCTCAATGTGATGGGATCAGCCCTTCACTCTCTAGCTCGAAGAAACTGCACGCCTGTGCGCTGCACATTTCAGTTGCCCTCTCCCAGGTACCGCCCCAGCGCCACACTTTCTGACTGCCGCCTCCACCTCGGGCATGGGCGAAATCTTTGAGGCGACTTTGTCGACGATCTGCGCTTTCGTCAAGCGTAGAACGACGGCTTCGACACCCCCTGCTCCGTGCATCGCGAACGAATCGTGGTGCGAGAAGGAGCAACCCCGTCGATCACCCGTTGCCAAACCCGTTCCTTCGCCGCGTCGCGCTGCGGACCGGACGCTTACGGTCTTTTGCGCCAGGAACGTTACCTTGCGCCGAGCCGTTTGAGGGCATCGAGCGAGCCGGGGTAATTCTGTTCGGCAGCCCGCTCGTACCATTTGATCGCTTCAGCTTGATTACGGGCAACCCCTTGGCCGTTTTCGTAAAACACGCCTAGGTTGTGTTGCGATTGAGCATAACCTCGCTTGGCGGAATTCATAAACCAGCCGAAGGCCGTTTTTAAGTCTTTCTCCACACCGCGGCCTTCCATGGCAATGATTCCCATGTAACACTCCGCCTCCGGGTTTTTTTGCAGAGCGGCTTTGTGGCACCATTTCAACGCCTCTGCGTCGCTCTGTTCGACGCCACGCCCGCGCGAGTACATGATGGCCAAGTTGTATTGTCCCATTGCGTAATTTGCTTCGGCCGCTTTGCGATACCAGGCGACAGCTTGCTCGTCGCTTTGAGGAACGCCGCGACCGCGTTCATAGAGCAAGCCGATCTCGACGTGGGCCTCTACGTTCCCGCGCTCGGCCGCAGCGCGATACCAGCGCGCTGCCTCGGCATTGTCGACCTTCACGCTCGCGCCGGTTGCGTAAGCCCAGCCGAGGTTGAACATGGCGGAATCGTGTCCCAACGCTGCCGCCTTGCGATACATTTCAAGGGCTACCCCATGGTCTTGTGGCACACCTAGCCCATCAAGATACATCTGACCAAAGATAAAATGAGCCTTCGGGTCGCCTGCATCAGACGCGAGCTTGATCCAGCGTGCAGCAGCGAGACGATCTTGCTCGACTCCGATACCATCTAACAGGCAACGGCCCCACTCGGTGGCCGCATTCAAATAATTTCGATGTGCAGCCGTACGATACAACTCTGCTGCTTTTTTCAGATCCTTATCATAGAGCGCGCCCTGCTCGTATAACGCGGCTATATGGACCAGTGTTTTCAGCGATCCCTGATCTAAGGCCAGCTGGAACCAACGGCGTGCCTCTGCTTCGTCCTTCTTCACGCCGATCTCGTTGTGATAGGCGATGCCCATATTGCGTACGGCGGTCACATAACCTTGGTCGGCTGCTTTACGCACCCAGCTGAATCCCTCGGTTGGATTTTGTTCAACGCCCACGCCTTTCATTAGGAATGCGCCGTATTCGCTTTGAGCCCGCGCGACGCCCGCCTCAGCTGCCTTCAGCAGCCACTTGCTCGCTTCGACGAGGTCGCGATCAGGAAGTCCGCGTCCGTCTTGGTACATCATGCCCACTTCGTACTCAGCGTCATGATCGCCAGCTTCGGCCAGCTTCTTCATTCGCGCAAAGAGTTGTTCGTTGGTCGGACGCAATTCAGGCACGAGTTCGATTGTTAACCGCTGTTCGCCTCGCCCCACTCCGATATGCCGCGCCTTACCAGTTATGCCACCGGAAACACTGCGCACGAACAACACATGATCGATTACTTCCTCGCCATCGAGCGTACGAAGTCGGTCGCCATACTGAAACCCCGCCCGAGCTGCCGGCGAGCCGGGTATCACCCCGTTGACACGAACATCATCTCGAAAGTTCTCGATACTCAGCCCGAGCCAAACAACTGGAGTGGCGGCAGTGGGCGCGCTGGCTGTCGCAGCGGGCGTTGTAGCTGAAGGAAGCGAGAGCACAATGGTTTGAGCTGCGCCGTTACGCCAGAGTTCAACATTCAATTCACCCCCTTTTGCGGCGGCAACGCGAAACGACTCAAGGGTATTCATCTCTGCACCGGCGGCTCGCAGCAGGACATCCCGTTTTTTTATCCCGGCTGTCTCAGCGAGCGATTGGGGCGCGACACTGCGGACAACCAACCCGGCCGCTTTCGGCAAATCGAGCAACTCGGCCACGCCAGCATCGACCGGATCGAGCTTCAAACCAAGTACCTCGCCTCGCGACACAGGCCCGGCCGGGGAGCCTGCCCCTGGCTGGGGTTGGGCCGAGATGATCCGCACCTGCTGGCCGAAGGCAATCAGGCCGGTCGCCTGTTCGATGCGGGCCGAGATCAACCCGTTTTGAACCACGGTCACTTTGCCAATGCCGACAATCGCTGGGCCCGACAGGGGAACGTCGACGTACACTTCGACTTTGTCACCGACCGCTGGATCGACGAGCGAGGTGGTGACGATCGTGATGTCTTTGTCGACGACCGCGCCGATCTGGCCGCGGATCGCGGCGGTCGAGGCCGTCGAAGCCGCCCGTTTTCGAACTGCCTGGGGCGCGTCGATTTTGACCTTCTGCCCCACGGCGACTTTGCCCGTCGATGACACGATCTTGCCGAGCACGATCCCCTCGTCGAGGGCGCTCACTTGGCCTTGGGCGTTGCTGGCCTCGCCTACTCCGGGTACTTCGACGGTGACGACGAACTTGTCACCCGGTTGCGGCTCGAAGTTACCGCTGACGATGATGGCGACCCCCTGCTCATCGACCGCCGCGATCTGGCCCCGAATTTCGACGGCGGAAACCGCTGCCCCAGTCACACAGAACCAGGTCACCGCGAGCAAACCGTATCGCATCTCATCACTTCCGAAAATAGATGGCTGGAGGCGAATCGCTGAACCGCTACTGTCGTTGGACGCTACCGTCCCAGCTTTCGCCGGTACTCAATGTCATCCGCCAGTTCATTCGTTTCAGTTCCGGATCGGGCACCATGACACCTTGCCCTCGCTCACCATCGGTGGTTTGAAACGCAAAGCGGAACTGACCGCCCGTGAATGTGCCTTGCAGGCGGCGAACGCGGCCATCCATCGATTCTTGGCCGACGATGTTCTGCCCTTGTTGCTGCAAGGACCACGTCTCGCCACAGCTGCATTTCCAGTCACCGGTCAACGACGTATAGCGGGCGGGCTTCCCACCCACGACCCGCGTGGGCTGCTGATATGGTTGATAAATGCTGATGAACACGACGCTCGAAGGTTGCACGTCCTGGCCCCCTTTCGGCTCCTGAGCGTAGACCGTTTCCGATTCGTCCGGCCGCGAAGCCAGTTCGCCGCGCTCGCTACGAGCATTCAGCCCAGCCGCTTTGATCCTGGAGCTCGCTTCGTCGGCCGTTAGGCCGATGACATTCGGGACGCGAATCACGCTCGGTTTGGTTGGCTGAGGCGTGGGGCCGTTCAGAGCGGCTTGTGCGGGAGCGGCCAGGGGAGCACGCGGCGAGTTGTTGAGCGAACCCGGCGGCGAGTGCGCGGCTCCACCGACGGCCCGGCCCAACGCGTTGCGAGCAGCGTCAAGTTGGGCCTGCGATAGCAACGGCCCGCCGGCGTTTAGCGGACTTGTCGCCGGCGGCGGAGTATGCTGGGCCGCGCCGCTGGAACTCGCCGGAGCCGCAGCTGGGGCGTCGCGATGCTGATCGCCTGTGCCGGGCTTGGCGGGTTGAGGCGCCGGGCTCGTGCGCCGCAACGTGGAGGTGTTACCCAACACCGTTATGGTCATAGTTGAGCTATCGGCCGAGACGGTCAGGGTTGCAGTCGACGCAATGCCATTCGTCGTCGCACTGAGCGCGTATGGCCCTTTCTCCGGACCGGTAATCGTTCCGTCTGAGGTCGACGAATAATTCCCAGAGCCAGGAACGAAATAAGTGCTAGCGATGTGAATCGCCCCGCCGTTGACCGTAATAACAACGTCGGCGGTGTAACCGGCTGGGAGATTCGCTCCCGGAGCGGTCATCTGCCATGATCCTGCGAGCGGATGGGGTTTCTTGTCGTCGGGTTTCGCTCCGGTCGCATCGGCGTGGGGATCTCCGTCAGCCTTGGGGCCTTTAGCGAGCGTGTTTACGCCCCCGGCTACCATATTGCGGTTGAGCGCGGCGCGGGCGGCATTAATTTGCGCGGCCGTCAATGCAGGGGTCAGCGCTTGACCGCCATCTTCGTTGACCAAGACCGTAATGTTGGGATCGTACACTTGAGGATCGCGGGAGCGAGGCGGCGGTAGTGCTGGTCCACTGCGCGGCCCAGGTGCCGATGCAACCGGCGGTGGCGGCGGCGGAGTTGATGGCGGCTTCGTACCGCCCGGAACGGACGGCGGCGGATTCGTCACAGTCGGCGGATTGGCCGGAGTACCGGGTCCGGACGGCGGTGGGGACGTTACGGTTGGTGGATTGGCCGGAGCGTTCGGACCGTTAGGGGGCGGCGGGTTCAGCGGACTGTTAGGGCCACGAAAAAAATCGAGCAAGCCGTCGAGCGCTTGGGTCATCGACAAGGGTGGTCTGCCCGGATCGCCGGGACCCGATGCAGGTGGGTTCGAGCGGTTGACGGATACTCGGTCGGAGCCGTCGGTCGAGGTTGAATCGGGGTTCCGCCCTGCGCCTGCGCTGCTGGGGGGCGTGCCCGCGACGCTCGTCACGCCGGAGTTGCTGCCGCCCCCCGCGACATTGCCGCCAGCCGGCTGGCCAGGGTTTCCGGGATTCGCTGCGCCGCCGGAAGCCGCAGAGCCGCCACTAGCGCCCCCCACGCCGCCCGGTTGCCTGCCGCTGCCGGCCGTCGCGCCCGAACCGGTCGCGCCACTGGAACTGTTCCCGCCATTCGAGGCTGTATTCCCTGCGGAAGTCGACGAGCCGCCGCCTGCGCCACTCGAACCGCCCGACTGCGTGCCGCCGCCGGCCGAACCGCCAGTGCCGGTACCTCCGCCGGACTGGCCGCCAGAGTTGCCTCCGCCGCTCGCGCCGGTGCTCCCTTGGGCAATGTCGGGAGCATTGCCGTAGTTAACGATTTCAATCCGACCGTCGGGCAGCCGTGTGACCCGCGTGACTTGCCAGGCACGGGCCGCATCGGGTGCCGCAACCAGTACGGAGGAAAGTCGATCGTTCGTCATTCCACGTGCCCACATCGTCCCCAATACCTGATCCAGCGGTTTACCGGTAAAAGGATCCGATGGCTTGACTGGGGGTGGATTTGCGCCCGATCCCGTGATGCCCTGAGAGATGCGGCTACCAAAGTCCGCCATGTCTTGAACCAAGTCCGTGTAGCGGGAGCGAAGGTTGTCGCGAACCGATGTCGCCTGGGCTCGCACTCGTGGCGGTGTGTGGGACTGAATGCCTGCTGCCGCATCTCGTGCGAGATCGACCAATTGCCAAGCCTGGAGAGCCCCTTTAGCGTCCTTAACAAAGTCGTCAAGCAAGTCGTCCGCTAAGCAATCGTCTTTCTTGAGATGCTCCGGAGCCTGCACAGCCGGAGAACCTGATCGGGCCGTGCCCGCAAAATGATTTGGAGAAAGCATTGTTTGCCAACCGTCGGTTTCCACATCGTACAACCCAACCCACGGAAGAGTCTGCGGGGCTTTCTGTCGCACACCGTCGCTCTGCAAGGTCAGCGCGCCGCGCACCCCAGTTCGACCGCTGGCTGGCCCGATGCCTTGGAACGCTACACCAATCAAGGTCGGGTCGTCGGCCGAGTAGGGCAAGCGCCCTATGCCGCGCACGAGCGTGAAATCGCCACGAGTTTCTACCTGCAACACAAATGGAAAGCCGGCCTCGTTGCTAACGAACACGCCTGACTGTTTCGCAGGGTCGATCGCAGGCAACTCCGGGGCAGGCACCGACGCGGGCGATTCGACGGCCGGTGGATTCAAGATCGGAGCGGACGCCGGAGGCGTTGCGGCAGAGCGCGGCGGGTTCAACGATTGGATGCTGACTTCCAGTCCAGTGGCGATTTCTCCGGTCGCTTCGTCGAGTCGGCCCAACACCACGCCGTTCTTAGCGAATGAAATCTTGCCGCGACCGACACGGCTACGCTCGCCATTGGGCGACGTAAGCAACACATCAAAGACATCTCCTGCCTGCGGCATGAAGTCACCCGTCACCACCATGCCGACAACCTTGTCGTCGAGCGTTTCAACCCGCCCCGCGATTTTGACACCCGAAGAAGGAACGGCAGCGGTGGTTGGCGCAGGCTCTTGACCGCACACAACAGAAGCCGTAATTGCCGCGAGTAACGGTACTGCGGCAAACAGCAACGCCCGATTGGATGTTTGAGTCAAACGCATGAATCCATTCCTGAGAGTTGAGGATTCGATCGGTCGGAAATCGAACGCTGCGGGTAAGGATAGCGTGTAGAGAGCTAATCAGCACGATTTATCATATCGCCCACGATTTGGAGGATGCAATGTGAATTGCTGATTTCGTGAGGCTTTGGTTCCAAGCAGATCATCGTGCGCAGGCTAAACGACCGCTTGTTGAATCGAAGCCGACTGACATTCCACCAAGCCGGACCCAATCATCCACGAAAAACTTGATGTTTACAATTTCAGTAACGAGTGCCTGTCTTTTGTATGAACACTCCTCCGTCTACCAGGTTATTTTGCAAGACGTAGTTGATAGCGGCTTGATTTACTTTGTCGTTGCTTTTGGGGCGAGTCTGAGGACCACGACGCGGGGGGCGTTGTTGACGGTGACGCGGGTGAGCACTCGGTGGTTCACGTTGAGAGCAACTGTAGTAGAGTTGTTCTGCCTCAGACGCAAGCGGAGTTTCGAGCAACGTCGATTAGCGGGTTAAGGAAACGACGTTCAAGAAAGTCTCGAACTCGATCTGGATCAACGGAGCGGCAATATCGCAGTTGTTTTCTGTGCGTTCACTCAGGCCGGGTCCCCCGCTAGCCTTTCTCTGTGTTCCGGGCCGGGAGCGGCCGCTTGCAATGGGCGGTGGTGACGACGAGCTTCGCGGGCCATTTCCTGCTTCTGATCGCGGGTGGCGAAGATCACCCGTTCACGGCCGGCAAGCAAGTTGCTGGGCAAGGTTGACCGGCAACTTGCGGAAGCTGCAAGGCTCGCGTGAGTTGCTTGCTAAATCGGTTTCACGAACAAAACCTGGCCGATCAATTGATCGCGATGCTTTCAGGTTCTCTGGCTTGGCTACACAGCCGCGGACTGAACGGCCACCGCCATGTGGCGCGGCTGCCCGGTTGACTCAAGCACGCTCATCCACAGATCGCCGTTGGGATCGACTTGATTGCGTTGGCGGATGGCGAGATTCATAGGCACATGGACGAAGCGACCGTTCCATCGTCCCACGACCATTTCGGTTCGGCCACTCAGCGCCGCATGTACGGCATTGTGAGCGAGACGGATGCAATAGACGGCATCGTATGGGTTGGCCGCCACACTACGAATGTTGTAACTGGGATCGATAAATTTCAGGTTTAATTCGATGCCGCTAAGCTGACAATCAGCCGTGACATGGTTCTTGAGCAACTGGCCGATATCTTGCAGCCTTGCATTACCTGAGGCGTCGGTATCGGAGGAGAACTCGGCAAACAGGTGTTGACCGGCCCCTTCGGCGGCCACGATGACCGCGTGTCCGCTGCGCTCGAGTCGACGGCGCAAATGGCAAAGCAAGCCACTCTCACCATGCAAATCGAAGGGGACTTCCGGAATGAGCACGAAGTTTGCATCGTTCTGGGCGAGCGCCGCGTAGCAAGCGATGAAGCCGCTGTGTCGCCCCATGAGCTTTACGAGGCCAACGCCGTTGGGTGACGCTTTGGCTTCGACATGTGCGGCGGCGATACTCTCGGCGGCGACACTGAACGCAGTCTGAAAGCCGAAGCTCTGATCGATGTACATGATGTCATTGTCGATCGTTTTTGGAATGCCAATGACCGAGATTTTGCTACCACGACTTTCGATGGTCGACACGATTTGTTGTGCGCCGCGGATCGTGCCATCGCCGCCGATGACGAACAAGACATTGATATTCATCTGCTCCAAGCAATCGACAATCTGATCCGGATCTTGGCGGCCACGCGACGTGCCTAGAATAGTACCACCGAGTTCGTTGATGCGGCTGACACGATCGGGGGTTAGTTCAAGCACATCGCGACGGTAGCGGGCAATAAAGCCCTGGTAGCCATTACAGAAGCCGAATATCTTGCGCACTCCGTAATGGAACGACAACTCCATGACCAAAGCGCGAATCACGTTGTTGAGCCCAGGGCAGAGCCCGCCGCAGGTCACGATGCCAGCCCGAGTCTTGGAAGGGTCGAAGTAAATCTGCCGCCTAGCGCCAGCGGGCTCGAATCCGGGCAATTGATCGGGCTCCGCACGCCGTTCGGCAACCGCACTAGCCGTGTCGTCGAAGAGAACTCGATCGGACTCATCGACGTTGTGGAACGACCGTTGCCGCCCGACGAGCAACGGCATCAATGGCGAATCGATCCGGCAAGGCCCCAGCTTTCGAACCATCAAGTCTTCGGCACGTATCTTCATCAAGGCCTCCGTCTCGGCTATCCCGTGGTCCGCATCCCCGAGGCAATTCCATGCACGGTTAGTC
>CAYLYE010000247.1:0-9144 GCA_964387325.1 uncultured Planctomycetaceae bacterium | reverse complement strand
TTCGCGAGATCTACACCGTGGCGAGGGATTCCAACTCCCGAGCGAGCCGCTTGCGTGCGACGTGGAGCCGCCGCTTGATTGTTCCCAGCGGCGTGTCGAACTTGGTACTCATCTCGACGAGCGAACGACCGTCGACGTAAAACGCCTCGAGCGTTTGCCGATCGAGTGACCGTAAGCGGCGTAGCCCGGCACGCACCTGCGACGCTTGCTCGCGCTTCATGGCGGCCAAGTCGGGCGTGTACGCGTTGTGCTGGTGCGCGTCGAACGATGATGGCTCGGTCGGCAGCTCGGCGCCTCCACGCAACGCGCGATTGATCGCCAAGCGATGCGTGATCGACCGCAACCAGCCCACGAGACAAGCCGGGTCGCGCAGTTGCCCAATCTTGCGCAATACCTGCACGAACACCTCTTGGGTCAACTCCTGCGCCTCAGCATGATTGCGCAGCCGTCGCAGGGCAATACTGTAGACGAGCGAGTCGAATCGCCGGGCAATTTCACCCAGCGCTTCGCGATCGCCCGCCTGGCCCAGGATGACCAGCGCGCTCAACTCGTCGGTGGTGTCGGTCTCTTCACAAATCGTAGCCATGATGGTCTCTCTTCCCATTGGTTGAATTGCGACGCGAATGCAACCGCGGCAACGAACGATGCCCAGCAGGCACGCGCGATGCGCGGTAGAACCGGTCCCGAAGCCGAGAAGTGCAAGACACGACGAACGAGCAGGCAGGGGCCTTAGCTCGCGAGGGCTTGCGCTGCCGGCAACTTCTGAATCTGGATGTCGAGTGGTCTTAAGCGGCCAACTGGCAGCTTATGACCCCAGCTCAGAAGTGGGCTGCGGCCCTGGTTCAATACAGGGCAGCGGCGCATCGTGTTTAATGGAATGCTGCCAATACTTCGTCGTGCGCATGGCGGCGACGACGACGCTACGCACTTGGCCTTGGGCCGTGGCGAGACGGTTCGTTGCGACATTCATGGCACTACGCATGGCAAACACTCCTGCGCGAATAGAAACGCGCGATGGGAGAGAACAATAAAATACTCGTGTGAGATTGGGCACGAGCCCAACCCCACGCGACCGGAACACCCGGCCGCCAGGAAATTAACCTTCGTTCACTGAGCGACCGGTGTCAAGTCCGTCTGCGCTCTTCGCGAACACTCCTCCAGACAGGGTGATCGTCGAACAGGTTCACGTCGGGGTAATGATTTTTCCAAGATATTCTGGTCCGGACAATCGGGCCGAGCGTCCGAGTGGTGCCCCAATTCCTGCTTCAACGCAGATCGCAAGGGCTTACAGTAAAACATGTTGCGATTCAGCAATGGATGCGTGCGGGTGCTTGACACACCCTCGGTCGACTGACACACTGACCGATCCGCTCACCCAAAAATCTTTCCTTCTAAATCTCGGAATGCTCCCATCATGGCGTACTGCTACAAAGAATTGCTCGCGCGTAATGAGTTGTGCCGGATATTTTGTGTCGGCCGTTTGGCGAGCACCGTCACGATTAACACCTTTGGCTTTGCCGGCGGGTACCACGGGATTTGGATCGATCAAGAACACGTCGGCAGCTCCTATAAAGAGATCGAACTGGCCACAACCGCCGCGCGGGCCAACGGCATGGATAGCCTCGTGCGGGTTGCTCCCACCGGCTACTCGGTGGTCACCCAGGCTTTTGAAGCTGGCGCGGGGGGGGTCATGGGTGCGCAAATCACCTCGGCCGAACACGCGGAGGAGTTCGTCCAGTGGTCCAAGTTCGGACCGCGTGGTTGGCGCGGCATGAACACCTCCGGGTTCGATGCCCAGTACACGTTCTTGCAGCAGAAGGAATTTGCCGAGAAGGCAAATCGCGAGCACTTCGTGGCCATTCAGATTGAAACACTCGGCGCGGTCAAGGACGCCGAGAAAATCGCCGCCATCGACGGCGTTGATCTGCTGTTCCTTGGACCGGCTGACCTCTCGCAGGCCCTGGGCGTGCAAGGCGAAAAGAATCATGCCAAGGTATGGGAGGTGTACGATCATGTCGCCGCTGCCTGTAAAAAGCATGGCAAGCATTGGGGCACCGTCCCTGCCGATCCCGCCTTTGCGGTCCGCTGCTACGACATGGGCTGTCGCATGTTGAGTCTCGGCGCCGACGTGTTCTCGATGCGGCTCGGGGTGCAGGCGCTCAAGGGCATGCATGAGAAGCTGTTTAAAGTGTAACAGCACCGAGCTTTCGAGCGGCCGCGGGCATTCCCAGAGCTGCTGCTGGCATCGCGAGAAGCTTGATAAAAGAAGCGAGTACCCCGGACAGGACTCGAACCTGTAACCCACAGCTTAGAAGGCTGTAGCTCTATCCAATTGAGCTACCGGGGCAAACACTGAAAAATCACGAAATCAATTGACGTTTTAAGCTCGATCGATTTTAAGCACGATACTGCTTTGAGATCCGCTAGTGGTTTCGCCCCATCGACGCGGCCCATTCAACCCGAGCCACGGCGGGCGTCTACCTATGCTCAAGGGTACCACCCGCAAACAGAGAGGCAAGCCCGCATAATTTTCCAAGCCTTGCTCGGACTTCCCCGTCAAGGCCAACGGAAATGACCCGTGATCTGATAAGATTCATGTCCGGGGCCAAGCCGGGGCTGGTGTGTTGACGAGCGAAGCGTGTTAACCACAGCGGCACAGCGGGCACAGAGAGGAGAGTGGAGGGGGGGAGGGCCTGTGAAAAGAACGGCGTGACGACCCTAAACGTTCTTTCAATCCAGGGATAATTCAAGCGTCTGTCCAGGGCGTCACGAGAACCGCCCCGCTCGACTCTTCTGCCTTCTGCTCCGAGCCCTCTGTGGCTCTGGGGTTATAGCTTTATTGCTCGATCATGCTCTCTCATGCGAGCCACTCTTTGATGACCTTGCCGGCGACGCCGGTGAGTCGGGCATCGAGCCCTTGAAAGCGATGCGTCAAACGGAGATGGTCGATTCCGAACAAGTGCAAGATCGTGGCGTGAAAATCGTTCACGTGGACAGGGTCTTTCACGATCGACCAGCCGATTTCGTCCGTCTCACCGTAGGTGAGGCCCCCTTTCACACCGCCCCCCGCCATCCACAGACTATACGCGAACGGATGGTGATCGCGACCGGTGACGACACTCGATCCGTTGCGATTCTCTCCCAGCGGTGTGCGGCCAAACTCGCCGGCGAACACGATGAGTGTCGAATCGAGTAGCCCGCGCTGTTTCAAATCCTGAATGAGGGCAGCCACCGGTTGATCGGCCATGCCACAGTTATGCGGCAGTTCGCTATCGAGATTCGAGTGATGATCCCATGAGGCATGGAACAGGCTCACGAAGCGAACGCCGCGCTCGACCAACCGTCGGGCGAGTAAGCAGTTCTTGGCGAAGTCGCGATACTGGCCGGGGCCGCCGCCGCGCGAGGCCTTGATCGGTGGGTCGTCACGATTCACACCGTAGGCGTCGAGTGTCGACTGGCTTTCATCTTTGAGATCGATCAGTTCCGGGGCCGCGCTCTGCATGCGAAACGCAAGTTCGTAGCTGGCGATTCTACTGGCGATCTCTGGATCGTGCATGTGAGCAAATCGTTCTCGGTTGGTCTCGCGGAGCACGTCGAGTCCGGCACGTTGCAAGGCATCGGGGAGACCGGCCGGGTTGTTGAGATTCAGGACCGGTTCCCCTTGGTTGCGGAACAAGACTCCGGAGTACACGCTGGGCAGGAATCCGCTCCCCCATAACGACGCGCCGCCGCTCGTACCGCGACCGGCCGACAAGACAACGTAGCTCGGCAGATTCTGCGACTCGCTACCCAAGCCGTAGGTGAGCCACGCGCCCATCGTGGGCAGACCGAAGAACGGTCGCCCGGCCAACAGCGTGAGCTGCGCCGGATGATGATTGAATTGGTCGGTGTGCATTGAGCGGACCATCAAGATGTCGTCGGCACACGAGGCGATTTTAGGCATCAAGTCGCTGAAGACCATGCCCGATTCGCCATGCTGACTGAACGTGCGTTTTGAGCCCAACAGCGTGGCGGTCTCTTTCTTGATGAACGCGAATCGCACATTTTTCGTCAGCGACTCGGGGAGCGGCTGGCCGTTGAGTTCGTTTAGCTTGGGCTTGGGGTCGTAGAGGTCAAGCTGGCTGGGAGCCCCTTCCAAGAAAATGAAGATGCAGGCCTTGGCCTTGGGCGCAAAATGGCTCGGCTTAGGCATGAGCGGATTGCTCAACTCGCGGTCGCTATTGGGCGCAGCGACGCTGTCTTGCGCGAGCAGTTGAGCCAGCGCCGCGGCACCGAGTCCGTAGCCCGATTGGCCCAAAAAATGCCGGCGCGTTTGCCGTTGCTGCGCGGTTGAGAGCGCGTGATGCAACTGCTCGTTCATGATCAGGTCCTTCACTCACGGGTAATAAACTCGTCGAGATTCAAAATCATTCGGGCCGTCGCGACCCAGGCCGCTCGTTCGCTCTCGGTTGCGGCGCTCTTCGTTTTGCCAGCAAGTAGCCGCGACTCGTCGGCATGCGTGGCGTAATAAGCTCGTGCTTGTTGCAGCAAGCCGAGGAACCGTTGCCGCTCCTGCTCACTAGGCTGACGCACCAAGCACCATCGCCAAGCCTGCGCGAGCCGGTGCTCGTCGGTTGCGGGGCTCTCGACGAGCAGCCGCTGAGCGAGCCCCTGGGCGGCTTCGACAAAGCTGTCGTTGTTGAGCAGCGCCAAGGCCTGCAGCGGCGTGTTGCTGACCGTGCGGTCTACGCAGGCCGTATTGCTATCAGGACAATCGAATGTCATCAGCGTCGGATGGGGAATCGTGCGTTTAAAGAACGTGTACATGCCGCGACGATAGCGGTCTTCCCCTTTGCTCTCGCTCCAAGAGAAATTATTGGCGTAGCTCAACTTGGCCAAGTCGGCAGGCATTGGCGGAAACACGCTCGGGCCACCGATCTTGGACGACAACAGGCCACCGGCCGCCAGCGCCAAGTCGCGGACGATTTCTCCTTCGACCCGCAGGCGGTTCTGACGATGCAGTAGTGTGTTGAGCGGATCGAGATCAACGAGTTCAGCGCGGTGCTTTGACGATTGTTGATACGTGGCCGAGAGGAGAATGGTTTTGATCAGCCGCTTGGTGCTCCAGCCAAGTTCATCACGATAGGTCGAAGCCAGCCAGTCGAGCAACTCGGGATGAGACGGCGCCTCGCCACGCACGCCAAAGTCGTTCACCGTGCGCACGAGTCCCTCGCCGAACAGATGGGCCCAGACATGATTGGCGGCCACGCGCGGCGTGAGCGGATTGCGATCACTGACGAGCCATTGGGCTAGGTCGTAGCGCGAAGGTTGTTGGCCGACCGACTTGACGGCGGGCAGGATGCCAAATGTGCCGGGCTGGACCTCTTCGGCCTTGTTGAGGAATTCGCCGCGCTCGAAGCGATGCGACTTACGACCGCGCAGCGAGTTGGCGAGCGTCCGAACCTGCATCGATTCGACTTGAAATTGCTGTTGCAGCTTGGACAGTTCCGCGTCGAGTCGGCGGATCTCGTCGTCCTGCGCGACGTAATAGTCGAACAAGGCTTGCTTCGTCGCGGCGACTCGCTTCTCCGGGTACATATCCAGCGCCTGCACAATGTTGGCCGGGAACTGCAAGCCCCGGGCGTCACCGGTGAGCGCCGTGACACGAAAGCGGCCGAGCGCGTGGTCGTTGCCATACTGCTGGTCAATCGTGACTTGCAGCCGCTCGTTCTCCGTGAGCGTGACGGGCTCGGTTGTGCGAAGCTGGAGGTGCTGGTTCTCGCCCGTCTTACCTTGGATGGCCCAGCCGCGTTTAGGGTCGATCGTCTCGTTGAGCACGTCGACCGCTTTGAAGTTGGTTTGTTCAAAGGTCGCGGTGACTCGATCGCGCGAGAGTGGCAAGACGCGTCGTGACTTGCCGTCGGCATCCACGACCTGAAGATGCACGCGATTGATGACAAAGTTGCCTCCCGACGATCGGCCGGGACCTTTATTCGGTAGCGACTCGTCGCTCAGCGCCTCGATGCGAAGTCCCGTCATGTGTTCGGGGAGCTTGCCGAGCCGCAACGTGTAAGTCTCTCCCGACTTATTGGGCTTATCGTTGGTTGATCGAGCTTGATACGAGCCGTCGCTCTGCTTGCTGAACGTCGTCGGACCGTCACTCGTCAGCTGCTCGATCTCGATGGGCTTGGTGGCCAGCGTACTCCCTCTGGTCTTGCCGAGAATTTCGCGTTGCTCGTCTTCCCAGGTGGCTTGTTGTGGGGCGAGCTGTTTTTTTCGCGCCGCGAGCGCGTCTTGGAGCGAGGTCGAGCGAGCCAGATATTCGTCGAGGTTCGTGGCTTTGACGGGCAGTTTAACGTTCACCTCATCGGCGGCATTAAAGTAGGCGAAGAGTTGGTAGTATTCACGTTGCGAGATCGGATCGTACTTGTGATTGTGGCAGCGGGCGCAGCCCACGGTGAGGCCGAGCCACACGGCGCCAAGCGTCTCGGTGCGATCGAACACCGCATTGATGCGATACTCTTCCTGGTCGACTCCCCCTTCCTCATTGGTCAGCGTTTGCCGGTTGAACGCCGTGGCCACGAGTTGATCGCGCGACGGTCTCGGCAACAAGTCGCCGGCCAGTTGCTGAATGGTAAACTGATCGAAGGGCAGATCGTCGTTGAAGGCGTCGATGACCCAATCGCGAAACACGAACGCGTCCGGGCGCGCCCGATCCTTCTCGTATCCGTCGCTGTCAGCATATCGGGCCATGTCGAGCCAGTGTCGCCCCCAACGCTCGCCAAAATGCTTCGAGGCCAACAGACGATCGATCAAATCCTCGTAGGCTCGCGGCGACGGGTCGTTCACGAATCGATCGACCTCGGTTGGAGTGGGTGGCAACCCAATCAAATCGTAGTGCAACCGCTTGATGAGTGTCTCGCGGTCGGCCTGCGGTGAAGGCTTGATCTTGGCTGCATCGAGTCGCGCACGCACAAAAAGATCGATGGGGTTGCGGACTCCGGTAGCGTCTTGAACCGTCGGAGGCGCGGGCTTGCGCAGCGGCTGAAAGGCCCAGTGGCTCTGGTACTCGGCCCCGCTGGCTATCCACTGCCGAAGCAGCGCGATTTGCGGAGCCTTGAGAGGGGGCTTCTCGGGTGGCATCCGCTCGTCGGCGTGCGGGCTCTCGATCCGTTTGAGCAACTCACTCTCGGCTGGGTTGCCAGGCACGATCGCCGCGACACCACTGGACAGTTTGAGCATAGCGGTGGCGCGTTGGGTCAGATTTAAGCCCGCCTCGGCCTTGTCGGGCCCGTGACATTGCATGCAATGTTCGGCAAGCAACGGACGAATGTCGCGATCATACTCGACCTTCGCTGCGGACGGTTTCGCCGCCGCAGGTGGCTCTGCCGATTGCACCTCAGCGGTCGAGGCAAAGACCAGCGTCACGATCAATAGTGCGTAGCGACATGACATGCGCTAGAAACTCCAAGCGATAAATGTAGAGCCGGGGGAACAGCCACCGCAGGCGGGAAGGAAAGCGGTGCAGGAGTGCGCGGCCGGTTCCGTTATTTTCGTCCCCCCAAGGACCGGAAGTCAAGCATAGTTCGCGAAGCGGCCTCATGATAAGGAAGCCCCGATCGATGCCTGCCTGGCTGATGAGCCCCGACGAGCACGGTGAGGCCCTTAAACGCTGAGCTTTCATCGGTCGCCCTGGTTCATTCACGGTGCCGTCTGTAATAAGATGACGCCGAATGCGAGTCCGGATTTCCCTGCCTCACGTCGCTCGACCTGCTAAGCTGGTGCTCTGAAAATCAAAGACTATTCGATATAATCCCGCGGTCGTATAGAAGCACGAACCAACACCATCATTATGCAACATGGGTAACGCGCGCGTCATTCTCTTTTCACCCTCAGATACTCCCAAAATGAAATTCTACCGACGAATACCAGGCTTGATGTTGTTCATCGTTCTCAGTAGCGTGCTGAGTGTGCTGGCTCAGTCGCCCGTCACGGGCCGGTATTACTTGATTGGCAACTCCTTGACCTGGGATACCTCGCCCGAACTACTCAGCGGCACGGTGCATTGGCATGTCGACTGCGGCGTGAACTTGCCGCACATTTATGCCAAGCCCGACAAGCCGTGTGTGAGCACGTCGACCCTGTGGCCCAAGGCACTCCGCGATGGGGCGTATGATGTCGTGTCCGTGCAACCCCATTACGGTTCAACCTTGGCGCAAGACGTCGAGACAATCTCCGAATGGATGCAGCAGCAACCCAAGGCTGTGTTCGTGATCCATAGCGGTTGGGCGTTTCATCATCGACGCGGCGATGAGTTCGCCAGCTATGCATCGCCTACGCAAATGACTCACAGCCCTGGCTACATTCGTGCGCTGATCGCTGAACTACGCAGGCTCCATCCGGGGCGCGAGATTCGCCAGACCATGGCGCAAAATCTACTCGCCATGATTGATGACGACATCGCCTTGCAACGAGCGCCATTAAAACGCCTGACCGAGTTATATCGCGACGATATTCATGTGACACGCGATCAGGGGCGCTACCTGATGCATAACGCCATGCGGCGAGCATTGGGACAGCCGCTCTCCGTTACAGGTTTCGAGAAAGTCGAGCCTGCGATGATAACGTATCTCGACGGCGTATTAAGTTGGCTGCAAACCTCGCCAGCCGATCAGGGCATCTTGCAGCAAGTTCTTTCGATGCAACCCCGTGTCGACCGTTCCACGCTCGTTGCCAAGCTCACCGATAAGCGTCTGCGCAGCAAGATCGAGTCACTATTACCGGAAATCGAGCGTGCAGTCACCGTGCGACGGGACACACTGGCCCTGGAAGCCGAGATTAAAGAACTTGGCGGAACCATGATCTGTACGCCCAGCGGTCCGCCGTGGTTGTACTTGGCCACTCACGACAATGGCACGGAGCTGTTCGATGTCCCGACGTCGATCGACCTATACAACGGCAACAATCCGCTCAAGGGCAAAGGGGGCCGCAACGAGCGTGTCCACGACGACTGGCTGAAACGACTCGCAGGGCTGACGACCTTACGACGTCTCGATCTGGCAAACTGTGCCGTTCAAGGCGACGGATTGCAGCATGTTGGCACATTGACCGGACTGCGTGAACTGAACCTGACCTTGACGCCTGTCAACGACGCTGGCTTGCGAC
>CAYLYE010000246.1:0-9199 GCA_964387325.1 uncultured Planctomycetaceae bacterium | reverse complement strand
GGGGTGGGGCATGCCGATACGGCACAAGGCTATCAGGTGCGCCCCACCGAGTTGGGGCAGGCTTTGCCCGCGTTTCAACTTGGCGAGTCGCCGCAAGAAAGCTTGACGATTTGGAGCAAGCTGCCGCCACTCTACTGGCTGTTCGAGACACCTCAGCTCAAGCCCGCCGCGCGCGTGCTCGCCGAGCGGCAAGCGAACGACGGCCGCACGTTGCCAGTCATCTCGATGCAATACGTGGGGGCGGGCAAGACCATCTTTCATGCCACCGACGACACTTGGCGCTGGAGATTTCGCATCGGCGATGCGTACTTCGCCCGCTATTGGGTGCAGACGATCCGGTACCTCGCCCGGGGCAAGTTGCTGGGCAAGGATCGCACGGCCGAGTTGAGCGCCGATCGGCGCGAGTATCGCCGCGGCGAGTCGGTCCGCCTGCGGTTGCGATTCATCGACGATCGTGTCGCTCCGGCCGAGGACGACGCGGTGGTCGTGACCATCGAGCAGGAAGGACAACCCCATCGCCGAGTCACGCTGCGACGACAAAGCGGCAATCGGGGCATCTTCGAGGGGCTGCTCTCGCGACCGCTCGAAGGACGCTATCACGCTTGGGTCAGCGCTCCGACGCTCGAAGGAGCCGCGGCCGCCGATTTTCGCGTCGTGGCTCCGCCGGGCGAATTCGAACGTGTGCAGGCCGAGATTGCCGAGATGCAGCGCGCCGCCGAGCAGACGAAGGGACACTTCTACACCTTAGCCAACGTGCAGCAGTTGGTCAACGACCTGCCGCGCGGACATCAGGTGCCGATCGAGTCATTGGAGCCGATCGTGTTGTGGAATCAGCCGCTCGTGCTCGCAATATTTTTGGCGTTGCTGATTGGTGAGTGGATTTTGCGTAAACTGGTTGGGCTCCTCTAGCGGTGCGACAAAGGTGATCGTATGACACATAGCGTACTGGCCCGACTCGAATCGTTGCGGCGTCGCGCGCGCACGGTGATTGGGTTGCACGCGCTGGGCTGGCTGTTCAGCGGCGTGTTGGGCACGATCGCGTCGCTGGCCTTGATCGACTACTTGTTACGGATCGACGATCGGGGCATTCGTTGGATCTGTTCGCTCGGCGTCGTGGGGGTCGGCGCGTGGCTGCTCACGCGATTTGTCGCTCCGGCGATCATGGCCCGATTCGACGATTTATATCTGGCGCAGCGTATCGAGCGGCGCTATCCGCAATTCGGCGATGCGTTGGCGAGCACGATCGAGTTTTTATGCAGCGGCGAGACTGACGCTCTGGCCGGCAGCGCCGAGCTGCGCCGCAATGTGATCTCGTCGACGAGCGTTGCGCTAGAGAATCTCGACCTCGCGCAGGTCATCGATGCGCGGCCGCTTAAGCGAGTCGGCAGCGTTTTATTGCTCGTGCTGTTGTGCGCTGGCGGACTCTTTCTCTCCGACCGCGAATCGGCTTCTTTGGCGCTCAACCGTCTGGCCGCGCCATGGGGCTCGGACGAGTGGCCGAGAGAGACGCATCTCGTGATCGACGAGCCACCGAGTCGCATTGCGCTCGGGCAACGGTTCGAGATCGAGGTCCGCGACGCCGCGGGTCGCGCGCTGCCTGACGACATGCGGTTTCAATTTCGCTATCTGGGTGAGAACGAGCCGCTGAACACCGAGGCGATGCGACGCATTGGCGAGATCGTCATGGCGGGCATCGACAATGTGACACGCCCGTTCCAGTACCGTGTCGAAGGGGGCGACGATCGCACGATGCTCTGGCATGACCTGGAGGTGATCGAGCCTCCGGCGGTCCGCGAGTTGTCGCTCACGCTGCACTACCCCGACTACACGTCTTGGAAGGTGGCCGTGAGCGACCCGCATGTTCGCGCTCTGGTGGGGACCCGCATCGCGCTCGCGGGAAGCTCGACCAAGCCGATTCGCGCGGCGAAAATCATCGTCGAGCCCTCCGCCGAATATGAAGCCCAGATCAGTGCCGATACGTTCGGCTTTTCGCTCGCTGTGGATGCCTCGCTGCCGTGGGTCGTCAAACAGTCGGGCTCTTATCGCGTCGTGCTCGAAGATACCGAAGGCTTCAGCAGTCGGCAGGACATCCGGTACGATTTGCGGGCTGTCGAGGATCGCGCCCCTTCGATCGCGATCGAAGAACCGGCCGCCGACTCGTTCGTGACCGCCGAAGCGATTGTCCCTCTCAAGCTGCTCGCCAAAGACGATCTGGCATTGCAGAACGTGGCGATCCACTGGACGCGGAGCGATCAAAGTGACCAGCCGGAACAAACACTCGCTGTGTTTACAGGACCAAACCTGATCGCCGACTCGATTCAAGCTCCCTCGGTGGTGAGTGGCGAGAGCCGCACGATCGAGCATCGCCTGGAACTCGCCACGCTGGGGCTCAAAAGCGGCGCGGTGCTCACGATGTTTGCCCGAGCGAGCGACTACCGACCCCAAACGACGCAAAGCCATGCGCGGCGGTTCACGGTCGTTACTCCGAGTGAACTACAAGAGCGGCTCGCCGAACGGCAACAATTCGTGCTTAACGAACTCTCGCGTGTCATCAAGACCGAGCGTGAAGCGCGACAACAGGTCGCAAATGTCGAAATCCAGATGGGCCAGGTCGGTCAGCTTGCCAAGCGCGACGTCGACCACCTGCAGCAGGCCGAGTTGTTGCAGCGGCAAGTCGAGCGCAGTCTGACCAGCAAGACCGAGGGGCTACCGGCCCATATCGCGAGTTTGCTCAGTGAGGTGCAAAACAACAAGCTCGAAGCAGGCGAGACGACGCATCGCATGCAGGAGCTGCTCAAAGAGTTGCAGGACCTTGCCAAGGCCGAGTTGCCACAAATTGCCCGCGACCTCACTGCCGCGCTCAAGGATGTGCAGTCGACGGCCGGCGAGGCGAAGGCATCTTCCAACGCCGCCAAGAATTTATCCTCGGCCGGTAAAGAGCAAGACGGGGTCATCGCCAAGCTCGAACAACGCTTGGGCGAACTGAGCCAATGGGACAACTATCGACGGTTTCATCGCGAGCTTGGCCAGTTGCGCCGCGATCAGGAGCAAGTGCGTCAAGAAACCTCCGAGAAAGGCTCCAAGACGCTTACCAAGGATCAAAAGGAACTCTCGCCGCAGGAGAACGCCGACCTGAAAAAGCTCGGCATACGGCAGAGCGAGTTGGCGCGGCAGTTCGACAAGATTCAGCAGCGCATGAACGAGATGTCCGAGAAGCTCGCGAACAACGATCAAGTCGCGGCCGACGCTCTGAAAGACGCACTGCAACAGGCGCAGGAGAAAGCGGTCGGCGGGCAACTTCGTGAGGCGGGGCGCAATGTGGATCAAAACAAAATCGGCGAGGCCTCACGCCTCCAGCAGCAGGCGCTCAACGAACTCGATCAAATGCTCGATATCCTCTCGAATCGACGCGAGAACGAATTAGGCCGGCTGGTCAAAAAGCTTCGCGAGGCCGAGCAGCAATTGGAACATCTGCGGCAGCAACAGCAGGGGCTGAAAAAGAAGCTCGAAGAAAATGCCCGTAACCCAGACGAGCAACAGCGTAAACGCGAGCTTGAACGGCTCACTCGCGAGCAGAAGCAATTGCAGCAAGATGCAGAACGATTTGCGCGGCAACTCAAGCGGTTGCAGGCCGACCGAGCGGGGCGGAGCGCTGAGCGTGGCGGCGGAAAAATGGCCCAGGCGGGCCAAAAGGGTGAGCAGGGAGACAGTCAGGGGGCGGCCGCCGAAGCCGCCCAGGCCGAGAAGGATCTCGAAGAAGCGGCACAGCAGCTCGCCGAGCAGCGGCAGAAAGCCGAGGCGGATCTGGCCAGCGAGCAGCTCGCTCGCTTGGAGGATCTGGTGAAAGGCCTTGCTCAACAACAGGAAAAATTGCTCACTGAGACCAAACAGTACGACGCACGACAGCAAGCGGCTGGCCGACTCTCGCGGGCCGAGTCGTTGAGCGTGCAGGACATGGGTCGTCAGCAGCAGTCACTCGCCGAGGAGACGACCGGTACGGGTTCAAAACTTGCGGCCGAGGTGTTCCAGTTGGCCTTTAAGAGCGCTGCCCGCAGCATGACCAGCGCCGGCAAGCGGTTGGCCCAGCGTGATGTGTCGGCCGAGACCCAGCGTCACGAGCAGCACGCGCTCGGTCGGCTCAAGCAACTCATCGCCGCGGCGCAAAAGGACAAACCAGATCAGGACAAAGACCAGAAACAGCAGCAAGGGGGAGGCGGTGGTTCGGGAGGAGGTGGTGGCCAAGGACAGTCGCTCAACCAGCTCAAGCTGTTGCGGCTCATGCAACAGGATTTGAACGACCGGACGCGGAGTATCGAGGAGTCGGCGGCTAAATCCAAAACGCTGACCAGCGAGCAGCAGCAAGAGTTTCTGGAACTGAGCCGCGAGCAAGGGGAGCTGGCCGATCTGCTGTTGAAACTGACAACGCCGAAGCCGAGCGAGAAGCCGGTGACGGACGATCTGGATAAACTCTTAAAAGAAGCCGACGAGACCAGGCCGGCGGAGAAAAAACCATGAATGTGATTCGAATGCGAATCGGGATTGCAGCGTTTCTACTCATGTCGAGTGCCACATGCTACGCCGACGAGTCGAAAAAAACGCCTGCTCCGTCCTCCAAGCCGGCCGCGTCGCTGGATGATGACCTGCTCAAAGAGTTGGGCGAGGATCCGGCCAAAGCGAAGAAGCCGATGCCGCCCGCTGGCGCAGCTCCCGGAGGGAAACCCGCGGGCAACTCGCTGGACGACGAACTGCTCAAGGGGCTCGGCGAACAACCCAAGTCGGCGTCGACGGATGACGAGTCGAACCCCATTGCGGCGGTCACGAAAAAAATGCGTCAAGTGCAACAGTTAATGGAGCACGCCAAGAGCGACACGCAAACACGTCAACTGCAAGAAGAAATTGTCAAGCGACTCGATGAGTTGATTAAGCAACAGCAGCAACAGCAACAAAAGCCGTCGAGCAGCAGTAGTAGCAATCAGCCCCAAGACCAGCAGGCCCAAGAGCGGCAGAAGATGGAGCAGTCGCAGCAGGCCGCCGGTCAGAAGCCGAACGACTCGCCGGCGAAAGACAGCTCCGAGCAACTTCGCAATCGCAAAAACGAAAAGGTCGACATGGCCAACATGCAGCAAATGCTCAAAGATGTCTGGGGGCAATTGCCTCCGCGGCTTCGCGAGCAGATGTTGCAGTCGGGTGTCGAGCAATTCCTGCCCAAGTATGAACTGCTGATTGAAGAGTATTTTAAGACCCTCGCCGAGCAGGGGAAGAAGTAGGGCAGGGGAGTGGGATGAAGGATGAAGGATGAACGTGAGGGTGATTGAATGCGGAAATTTGTGACGCGGCGAGATTGCTTGCGGGGAGCGACAGCGGGGCTGTCGGGACTCGCGGTGTTGGCGCAGGGAGCCGATCTGGCGGAGAATCCCGAGCGCACGGCGGCTGCGATGATTACCCGCGAGGCGCAGGGGGCCATCACGCGCGGGCTGGCTTATTTGGCCCGCGAGCAGGAGGACAGTGGTGCCTTTGGCTCGGGGGGCTATGCGAGCGACGTCGCCGTGAGTGGCTTGGCGGGGATGGCCTTTCTGGCGTCGGGGAGCACACCCGAGCGCGGGCCCTACGCCGCTAACCTGGCCCGTTGCGTCGATTATGTCCTCAAGAACACACAAGACAGCGGTTTCGTGCATGTGCAGGGATCAGGCAGTCATGGGCCGATGTATGGTCATGGATTCGCCACGCTGTTCCTGGCCGAAGTGTACGGCATGACGATGCGCAGCGACGTGCGAGAAAAGCTCTCCGCGGCGATCAAGCTGATCGTGGGTACACAGAACGAAGAAGGGGGGTGGCGTTATCATCCGCGTCGAGCCGATGCTGACTTGTCGGTCACGATCTGTCAGGTGATGGCCTTGCGAGCCGCGCGCAACGCGGGTTTGTTTGTGCCGCCCGATACGATCGACCGCTGCACGCGCTACGTCAAGAAGAGTCAAAATGCCGACGGCGGATTTATGTACATGCTGCAAGGGGGCGGGCAGAGCGCGTTTCCACGCTCGGCCGCGGGAGTCGTCGCGCTCTACAGCGCCGGCGTTTACGATGGCCCCGAGATTGAGCGCGGCGTTCGCTACCTGATGGACCATATGCCGGCCGGAGGCGTGTTTAATCGCGAGAGTCATTACTTTTACGGTCATTACTATGCCGTGCAGGCCATGTGGCACGCCGGCGGCGAGTACTGGCGACGTTGGTTTCCGGCGATCCGCGAAGAGTTGGTGGCGCGACAGCGCCCGGACGGCTCGTGGATGGACTCGATCTGCCAAGAGTACGGCACCGCGATGGCCTGCATCATTTTGCAAGTGCCGAACAACTACCTGCCCATCTTTCAGCGTTAAGGTCAGGAACATTCATGCAACTCGGCGGTGCTGATCTTGCTCCATGGGGTGCTTTACGTTCGTGGGCATGCCAGCGAGCATGCTCACGCAGACGTGAGCATGTCACCCGCGTCGCCCAGGGATTCAATCTTCAGGGTGCCATGCCCACGGCTCGGCGTGGGCATGCTGGTGTGTCCACTCGCGTGTGGGCATGCTTCTTCGCAGTGCTCTGGTCCTCTCCGCTGTTCGCCGTCGAGCCTCGGTTGCAGCCGCGCACGGGAGCATCGCACCCTGCGAAGTTCACCACGGTGACCGACGAAGGCCGGGTGGTTTTTGCTTCGCCGGGCGACAAAGCCCAACCGATGAGCCTGACGGCCGACGAGTTCATCGCCTGGGGCGCGCCGCAAGAGCTCTCGGCGGGTCGGGTCGTGGTGCTGGTCGATGGCAGCCTGATTGTGCAGCGCGTGAGCCGCACTGCGCCGTCCAAATTGATGATCGAGGGGGAACGGCTCATCGTCGAGCCCTCGGCCGTCGGGCCACTCTCGATCCCGCTGGAACACGTTCGCGGCGTCATCTGGCATTTGCCCAGCGACCAGTCGCAGAGCGACCGACGTTTGCGGGAACTTTTGTCGCCGCTGCAGGGGGACACCTCGGCCGCGAAAATGGATCGCATTTGGCTCGAGAACGGCGATCAATTGCAAGGGACGATCGATTCGCTCGGCGACACCGAAGCGAGCCTGAAAACGGACGTGACGACGGTCAAAATCGAGCGTGCGAAAATCTCGGCACTGGCATTGAATCCATCGTTGGCCGCAACGGCGCCGCGCCCCAAGACCAGTTGGCTCGTTGGCCTGGAGGGGGGCTCGCTCGTCGTGGCCTCTCGGTTGACCGTGTCATCGCAAGGACTGCATTTCACGCCTGTCTTGGCGGGGACCACCGCGACTTGGATCTGTCCACTCGCACAGGTCGTGTTTCTGCAACCATTCACCCCGGGGATCGTTTATCTGTCGGATATCCCGGTCGGCGACTACCGTCATGTCCCCTACCTGTCGATCGAGTGGCCCTATCAGTTGGATCGCAATGTGACGGGCGGACGTCTGCGGGCTGGCGGTCGACTGTTCGCCAAGGGGATTGGCCTGCACAGCACATCGCGGCTCAGCTACACACTCGACAAGCCGTATGAGCGGTTCGAGGCGTCGCTGGCCATCGACGACCAGACACAGGGAAAAGGGAGCGTGACGTTTCGCGTGTTTGTCGACGGCGAGCAGCGGTTCGCCAGCGAGATCGTCCGCGGCGGGCAACCGCCGACTCCCATCTCAGTTGACCTTCGCGGCGGAGGGCAAGTGAGTCTGATCGTCGACTTTGCCGATGGGGGGGACGTGCTCGATCGAGCCAACTGGCTCGATGCGAGACTTCTGCCAAAGTAAAGCGGAGAGCGGTATTCGTCTGACTCGATCCGCGTTCTTGTTTCCGCTTTTGTCGGACCGGCTTTTCGCTAGACTTGCTCCGCGCCGAAAGGCATAATTGCGGAAGAACAGGGAGTTGTTCTTCGCAAAAAACGCTTATCGCACGCATGTCTGCGCGGACTTGGGAAGGCTTGCTGAATCGAATCGATTGGCCGCTCGTAACGGGCGTGCTCGTCGTATTGTTCGTGGTGATGTTGACGATCTACTTTTGGCAAAAATCCAAGGAAGAAGCCAACGACCCTTCGAGCACCCCGGGTGGGCTCATGTCCACATTCCGTCAGATGTACGAGGATGGCGAACTGACCCAAGAAGAATATGAACGCATCAAGAACCGGATGCGGGCTGGACTAAGAGGCGCGGCACTATCCTCGCCGTCCCCCAAGTCAACCGCTTCGGAACCACCCACCGAGGTCTCGCGCGACAATCATGTCGATCGTGCCGACCCCGGGAGTGATAGCTAAACCTTCTGCACAGATCAGACGTACATGTAAGACAGACGATTCGTAAAATCGACTTAGGGACGAACTGCTCGAAGGATTGGAAGCCTGCTGCCGACCTTAGCGATTAGTCGCAAACGACCAACGCGAGGGGTCAGTACGGGGGACCAACAACGCGGTCAAGGATGAGCGTGGCGTGACCGATGACTGAGCGTGCTAGCAAGAGGAACTTCCCTCTGGCGCACCACGCCCTGGCCAACGTTCGAGCCACTCGAGCGACACCTGGAAACCTTGGTCCGTTGCGCGGCCCATAACGGCCCGCAGCCGACGTTGTAAAGGAGTGAGCATGCCCCCGAGCAGGGATCTAACCGGCGCACGCCGGGGTGGTAGTACCACCAAGAAGAACGCTTTCTGTTCCTTTTGTCGCAAGAGCTATCGCGACGTTGGCCCCCTCGTCGAGGGTCCCGGCGACGTGTACATCTGCGGCGAGTGTATCGAGCTGTGCCAGTCGATCCTCGAACAGGAACGACGTCGTCGCGGCACGACCAAGCCGTTGTTCAACCGTATTCCCGCCCCACGCGAGATTGTCCAGCACCTTGACCAGTACGTGATCGGCCAAGAGCAGGCCAAGAAGGTGCTCGCCGTCGCCGTGCATACGCACTACAAGCGACTGGCGCTGGGACACGAAGGGGGCGGCGATATCGAGATCGACAAGAGCAACATCCTGCTCATCGGTCCCACTGGCAGCGGCAAAACGCTGCTCGCTCGCACGCTGGCCCGCATGCTCAATGTGCCGTTCGCCATCGGTGACGCCACCACGCTGACCGAGGCCGGCTACGTCGGCGAAGACGTCGAGAACCTGCTGCTCAAGCTGCTGCACGCCGCCGACTTCGATATCGAGTCGGCTCAACGCGGCATCATCTACATCGATGAAATCGATAAGATC
>CAYLYE010000245.1:0-9225 GCA_964387325.1 uncultured Planctomycetaceae bacterium | reverse complement strand
AACAGCTTCGTGCCGGTCGTGATATAGGTGGTGGCAAACGACTCGGCCCACCGCGACGTGCCGACAGCCTGTGTGACTGTTAGATCACGTTGTTTGCCCCGGGCGTCGAAAAATTCGAGTTGATGCCCCGACGCGAGCATTGCGATCCAGTTACTCTGCAAGGGGATAATGGCCTCGGCCGAAGAGGGAGGCAATTCGGGAGCATTCTCCGGAGTGATCCAAATGCGCGCCGGCCCAAGCACGTTCCCCATCGCGTCGCGTTGGGGGTGCCATTTGAGCACCTGCGGGCCGGGCGGCAACGGACCGGTGCGTAATTTGGGGCCTGCCAGATCCATCAACACGCGACATTTCTTGCCCAGTCGCCCCTCGGCACGACGCAGATGGGCAATCATTTGCCCCCAGGCGCTTGGGTCGTCATGCGCGCAATTAATCCGTAGGCAATCCATGCCGTGGCGCAACAACTCAAAAATCAACTGGGGATTGTCGGCCGCTTCGCTCGGCATCGTCACCATCACTCGAACGGTACGATGCTCCGGCGGCGGCCCCAGCAGATTGTCCGTGTGTTGCTCAAGCAATCGCCGAAATGCATGCGAGGTCTCGTGTGCGGATAGACTCTCGAGGGGCTCATTTCCTAAGCGACGCAGCATAGCCAGAACCGCCCGGATCGTATCACTGACATGCGCCTCGGAACGGCCCAGCGAAGACAGCCCAAGCGACGAGAGCAATAGTTGCAACGGTCGCAAGTCGCGCTGTCGCAACTGGAGATATTGCAGCAGATTGGCGGCGCTGGCTCGTTGCGACTCGTGAACTTGCGAAAAGTGATCGGCGTGGCGTTCAGCGGTCGTGGACAACTCATGATCGATTGCTTCGAGTTGAGTAATCAACTCGCTCAGTGTGCAGGGCGAAACATCGGTTGGGCCAACGGATGCTGAGACATTCGCGGTAGAGTGCATGTTCCTGTTCTCCGGGCGGACTGAGCGTGCCAGGTGAGAAGAACTGCGGTGAAAGCAGTTTACTGCCGGACCTCTAATTCGGTTGTACCAAAAGAAGTCGACGCGCCGAGTGCGCTCATCAGAAGCTAACGACGTGTGTCGAATCGGCACACTCTGTGCTGGCGCTCACCCTCGCTCGGCAATTAATCTTCGTACAGCATGACGCGCGACTGGCCAGCGCGTGTGATGTAGCCGCGATAGAGCCCCTCGCTGTTGTAGGAGGCGGCAAAATTGCCCCGCGCGTCGAGACAGACGACGGCCCCTTCGCCGCCGGCAGTTTTGAGTTCCCGCTGGATCAACTCGTCGGCCGCGTCTTGTACGTTTTGCTTGAGAAACTTCATGCGGTCGACAATCGAATGAGCCACGGCATAGCGGATGAAGTATTCGCCATGCCCGGTGGCCGAGACGGCGCAAGCAGCGTTATCGGCATAGGTTCCGCCGCCGATGATCGGCGAGTCGCCGACACGACCCCATTGCTTGTTCGACATGCCGCCGGTCGACGTGCCCGCCGCGAGCACGCCACGACGATCGATCGCCACCGCTCCCACGGTACCATGCCCGTCGGGCTTTTTCTCGGCGCGCAACTGCTGTTGCAGTTGCTGCCAGCGGGGCTCGGTATAGAAGTATTTCGGGTCGACGATTTCGAGGCCCGAGGTCTTGGCGAACGATTCGGCTCCGGGGCCGATGAGCATCACGTGACGCGATTTTTCCATCACGGCGCGGGCAGCTAGGATGGGATTCTTGATCGTGGTGACCCCGGCGACAGCGCCAGCCCGCTTGGTCTGGCCTTCCATGATCGAGGCATCGAGTTCGTTCTTGCCGTCGTGGGTAAATACGGCTCCACGGCCGGCATTGAACAGCGGCGAATCTTCGAGCACGATGATCGCGGCCGCCACGGCATCGAGGCTCGTGGCGTCGGCTGCTTGCAGCGCGTCGTAACCGGCGCGCAAGGCCTTTTCCAGATCGGCCCGCAAAGCCTTCGACAACTCGGGGGTCATGTCCTTTTTGTCGAGTCCTGTGCCGCCATGAATGGCGAGCACGACATCGCGCGCCACGGGTTCAGCCGTCATGGCCCAACTCCCCAGCAAGCACCAAATCCAACCGCTGAACCAAAGAGCGCGTTGCATGGCGAATCATCCGTGTTACTTGGCCTGAGGCGCGGGGCCCAGCCGACGATATTTTTCCTGATACTTCTTCCACAGCGTTTTGTGGCGGTCATTCAAATCGACCGTCCGTCCTTGGATATAAGCACTCGTGACATTGGTCGTGATCTCGAGCGGGTCGCCGGTCGTGACGATTAGGGTCGCGTCTTTGCCACTCTCGATGGAACCGACACGGTCGGCCAGACCAAAAATCTGTGCCGGGTACAACGTTACGCTTTTGAGCGCTTCGTCGCGCGGCAGACCGTAGGCAGCGGCCATTGCGGCATGATACGGCAAATTTCGCATATTGCCCATGCGACCTACGCCAGCAATGCAGAATCGGACCCCCGCCTCGTGCAACCGCTTGGCCGTCGTGTAGGCCGAGTCGTAGGGATCGTGGATCCGCATCGGCAACCGGAGCACGGAGGCGATAATCACCGGAATGTCATGCTTCTTGAGTAAGTCGGCGCAGCGCGGCGCGTCGTAGCCGCCGTAGAGAATCATTTTGATCTTCTCGCGCTGGCAAAACGCGACAGCCGACTGGATTTGCTGAAGCTCTTCGGCATCGATCACCACCGGCAGCTTGCCTTCAAGGACCGGGATCATCGACTCCAAGCGGATATCGTGGTCCGGGGCCTTGGTGTTGCTTTCGCGGGCCGCGGTCTTGGCTAGCCAGTAAGCCCGGGCTTGCGAGAAAAATCGCCGCATCTCGGCAATCATGTCGTCCTTGTCGGTCACGTGCAACGCGATCGAGTCGGGCATTGGCCAGTTGCGGATCGCCGTGATCTGCGGCCAGCTAATGTGCAAGCCGGCCTCGGCCTTGAGCAGCAAGTCTTCGGTCGTCCAGCCATCGAGCTGAATCACCGCACTCTTGCCGGTGATGAGCGAGCCATCGGGACTCGTCACGGTCAGCAACACACCGTTGCTGCGAGTGGTCGGAATGAGTTCGCTGTCGGGATTGATCGCCGTGGCCGTGCGCACATTAGGATTAATGCGTCCGGTTTCGATTTCGTCGACCGTGGCGCGAACTGCTTGAATTTCGACCAGGCCCAAGTGGCTGTCGGCATCGAACAGACCGGGATAAACGTGCTTGCCACGGCAGTCGATCTTCTGCGCGTCGTCGGGTATCGCCACGTCGCGTCCCACGGCAACGATTTTGCCCTCGCTGAACACGACCGTCCCGCCTTCGATGGGCGGAGCCGTGACGCTATGCACGGTGCCTCCCACGAGCGCGACCGGACGCTTCTGAGGCGCGCCAGGAATCTGTGGCGAGGCGCAGAGCCGATCGACCGCGCAAAAACAAAGCCCTGTTAAGAGTAACGTACGCCACATCATGGACGCATCTCCTGGATGCCAAAGCGAGCACAGTGCGGGCAGAACATATCGCCCCGGGGCAACAACATTTTCGGTGAAGGCTCTTCATCGCCGCTGCTATTGGCCTGACCCAAATCATGAATCCGCTGGATGAGTGCCGCGCGGCGTGTCGCCATTTCTTCACGCAATTGACGATCACTTTCCAGGTCAAAGTAGCGACGGCCATCGACCCAGGTCTGTTCGCATCGCGAATAGGTCGACAAGGGTGAACCGCTCCAGACGACCAGGTCGGCATCCTTGCCCACGTCGAGCGAGCCGATACGGTCGTCGACGCCGAGCTGCTTGGCCGGATTGAGCGTGACGAACTTGAGCGCTTCGGGCTCAGCGACCGCGCCGTATTTGACGGCCTTGGCGGCTTCGAGGTTCATCCGGCGGCCGAGTTCGGCGTCATCCGAATTGAACGACACCACGACTCCGGCGTTGTGCATGACCGCGCCGTTGTAGGGGATCGCGTCGAAGACCTCGAACTTGTAGGCCCACCAGTCGGAGAACGAAGAGCCGTGTGCGCCATGCTTGGCCATCGCGTCGGCGACCTTGTAGCCCTCGAGGATGTGATGGAAGGTCCCGAGCCGAACGTTAAAGTCCTCGAAGGCGCGGAGCGTGGCAAGAATTTCATCTTGCCGGTAGGCATGGCAGTGGACGATGCGTTGCCCGAAGACGACCTCGGCCAGGGCCTCGAGTTCCAGGTCGACGCGAGGCGGCGCACCGCGTTTGGTCGTGCGATACTCGACCCAGCGGCCGCGATACTCGACCGCGGAGCGGAACGAATCGCGGATCAACTGCTCGACCCCCATCCGGGTCTGCGGATAACGCGAGCGAAACTTGTCGCCCCAGTTCGACTGCTTAACGTTCTCACCTAAGGCAAATTTGATCGTCGGCGGCGCGCCGACAAACTTGAGTGCCTCGGGCAATGCACCCCAGCGGAACTTGATGAGCTGGCACTGGCCACCGATCGTGTTCGACGAGCCGTGCAGAATATGCGAAGCCGTGATGCCGCCAGCAAGTTGGCGATAAATGTTGACGTCGGTGGCATCAATGAAGTCGGCGATGCGTACTTCGGCGACGCTTGTTTGTCCTGACTCGTTGACACCGCCGTCAGTGGCAATGTGGGCGTGGCAGTCGATCATACCGGCCGAGATATGCTTGCCGCGGCAGTCGATCTCCACCGTATCCGAGGGCACCTTGAGCTTGGGTCCGATCCCGGTGATTTTACCGCTCTCAACCAGCACGTCGGTGTCTTTGAGAATGCCGCGCGGGCCGCTCGTCCAGACGGTCGCATGCCGGAAGACAACCGCCTCGTGCTGCGGCGGCTGCTCGAGGCGACCATACTCACCGAAGGGATAATTGACCGGGAACAACGCCGAGGCGGGTTCGTTTTCTTTGTCGTTGTTGGCCTTGTCACTCGACTTTTTCTTGTCGTCCTTATCGTCCTTCTCTTTCTTCTTTGCGACCACCTGAACGTCGATCTGTTCAGCGGTAACGGAGCGTTGCGAGCCATCCGGCAAGGCCAGAAAACCGAGCGCGGAGAGCTTTTTGTTTGCGGCAGGTTCGAGCGACATACTTAACTGTACGAGTCCATCCCAATCGAACGACGCGCCTTTGAAATTCACGCCGAGTTGCTGACCATCGAGCGCCGTTCGCTCGGCGGTGATGCTTTTTTTGTTCCGTTCGAGCGTTGCAGAAAGCTTGCCTGGCTCGCCGCTCACCTTGAGCATGAGTGATTCGCTGCCGCCGTCAGGTCGATCGAGCTTGACTTGCCATGTGCCACGCGCGTCGACAAGTGGTGGCAGGCTGTTGAGGTAACGCAGGCCATCGACCCAGGTTTCGTGTAACTTGGTCGACTTGGCGAACAGCTCACCATCCGTGACGACGAGATTGGCAATCTTGCCCACCTCGATCGTGCCGAGCATATCGCTCACACCGAAGAGTTCTGCCGGTGTGACGGTCAGGGCTCGCAGTGCGGCGTCGGGGCTCAAACCGCGGCGGACACACGTTCGCAGCGCCCCCAAGAACTCGGAAGGATCCTTCAATCCTTGGGTCGTAAAGGCGATTTTGACACCAGCCTCGGACAGTCTTGCTGGGTTTTCGGGAGCTAAATCCCAGTGCATCAGCGCAGTCAACGAAACGCTTTGAACCACCTCCGCTTTGGCCACGGCCGGAGCAGAGGGAAACTTGAGCGGCACAATGACTGGCCGCTGTGTGGCTCGAATTGCTTCGAGGCGCTGGTACTCCTCGCCCGAGCCGCGAATGATGATGTTCAGATCAAACTCGCGTGCCACCTGATCGGCCCGCAGCGCGTATAACCAATCTTGAGTGTCGATCACGACCGGAGCACCGCGATCGAGATAACGCTGTAATACTTCGAGCGCCTCGTTGTGCTCTGGTCGCACGGTCGAAGTCTTTTGGCGATACGCGTTCCAGGCAAGCTTGTACCAGCGGGCATCGTAAAACGCTTGCCGCACGAGGCTCATTGCGCCCATCGGCGAGTTCGGATAGGCGTCGTCGTTCCAGGCCTTGGTGGCCCAGAGTTTCATGTGCAACGCGGTCCGGTCTTTAATGATGGCTCGTCCGCCGGTCGTGTCACCGGTCAACACCAAGGCGCTGGTACCGCGAATGATCTCGTTGGCCGGAGCCACGACGCGCGCGCCGATCCCCTGACGCCGCAGTTTGAGATTCACATCCGACTTGTTGCGATACCAGTGCTCAGCTTGCCGCTGGGGAACGATGTGCGAGTTCCAGTAGCCCGTCTCGTGTGCGGTGGGCGTGTCGGTGTCGGTCCCCGCGAGTTCGTAGTAGGCGTCGATAAAGCCGGGGTAGATCGTCTTGCCGCTGAGGTCCCAAACGCGCGCGGTACGCGGGACGTTCACCTCAGCCCCGACGGCTACAATGGCCCCGTCTCGAATGACGACGGTGCCCTTCTCGATGACCTTGCCCGGGGCAATCACGAGCCGCGCGCCAGTGAGGGCGTGCGTCGAGGGTGGGTTTTCACGCAAACCATCCGACGGCGCGGTGCGTGGCGGAACGGCGATAAGCAGCGAAGTCGAACTCAACAGGCCAATGACAAAACCAATTCGGAGCCAATTCATCGAGCAACCTGAGCGAAAGAAGCCGGAGGGATTGTGCGGGCTTTGCCGATTAGGCAAACCGGGGCGAAAGAACCTGTCCAACCATAGCTGACCGCTTGCACTTAGGCTAGCCACTCGCCTCGATCAGGGGAGATTTCGTTCTCGTTAACTGACAGGCCTGGAATCAGTTAAGCCGATTGCACGAACCTTGCCGACGAAACATAGGGAACCGCTCTCGACTCTTGGCATCTTCCGAGGCAAGCGCTCATGCTCACGGTGTTACTCCTGTTGGCGTCCAATGTGTTCATGACTTTTGCCTGGTACGGGCATATACGGTATAAGGAGTCACCGCTGTGGATCGCGATCTTGGCCAGTTGGGGGATCGCGTTCTTCGAGTATTGCCTTCAAGTGCCCGCCAACCGATTCGGCCACAGTCAGTTTTGCGCCCCTCAACTGAAGATCATCCAAGAGGTGATCACGTTGGTGGTCTTTGGCGTGTTCTCGGTGATGTTTCTGAAAGAGCCGATCCGCTGGAATCACTACGTCGGTTTCAGCCTGATTCTGTTGGCGGTCATCTTCATGCAGGGATTTCAAAAGTCCCCGTAATTTTTGAGCCTCGTCGTGGTAATTCCCCCGATCGAAGTGGAAGTCGGGTCCTTGGCGTACATCGAGGATCGCACTGGACACACCTACGGTCACCGCAGGACGGTCCAAGGGACTGATATAAGATGGACGACAGCGCGGTTAACGATCCAGAGCGACCACTACAAGCTCGGTATAATCGGGCTTCGCGTTGCTCGCCTATGCCCATTCGCTTCGTATACTTCAACCGAGATGGAGACCTTCCGGCGAGTGAGCGTCGCTTTCGATAAAACCACCTTTGATTGACGCACTACAGTCGTTGTTGAGCCGAATCGGCGATCAATCGGTCGATCCAGGATTGCATTCCTTGTCCCGATTTGATCGAGACTTCGAGCACGTCGATGCCGGGACGAACCGCTTGGATGTTCGCTCGCGCAGCTACGGCGTCATAATCAACGACCGATGCCAAGTCCTGCTTGGTGACGACCGCCAAATCGGCCGTATGGAAGATCGTCGGATATTTGAGCGGCTTGTCCTCTCCTTCGGTGACTGAGAACAACACCACGCGCAGTTGTTCACCCAGGTCATACGAGGCAGGACAAACCAAATTGCCGACGTTTTCAATGAACAAAAAGTCCAGCGTGCTGAGGTCCCAATCGGACAGCGCGCTGCGCACCATCTGAGCTTCCAGATGACATACGGTACCGGTGACAATCTGTTTGACTGGAACTTCGGCGCGCGCCAGTCGCCGAGCGTCGTTGTCGGTGGCCAAGTCCCCCACCAACGCCGCGACCCGATACCGCTCGCGTAACAACGACAAGGTGCGTTCGAGCAGGGCTGTCTTGCCCGAACCGGGACTTGACACCAAACTGACCACGAACACCCCCGCACGACGAAATTGCTCTCGCAACTCGCGGGCCACAAGGTCGTTGTCTTTAAGTATTTGGGTGCGAACCTCGACCAATCGCGTGGCGTGTTTCATGGCGATTCGATCTCGAGACCGCAGACTTCTAACTCTCGACCGCTGATGACATCATAGGCCGCGGCACCACACTCGATACAACATAACGTTTGCGGCGACTCGACGGCACGTTCGGCCTGACAAACCGGACAGAGCATGACGATCGGCGAATCTTCGATCCGTAGCGTCGCGTCCGACAGTGGCGTCCCGGCGCGGGCAAGTTCATACGCATTGCGCAGAGCGTCTGGCAAGACTCCGCTGAGCGGCCCGATTTTCAAATAGATCGTGACAACATGCGGTGAACCCAATTGTTGCCGTTGCTCCTCAACCACATCGAGAATGCTCAGGGCGATGGAAAGTTCATGCATGATGCCACATCGCTGCTCATCCTGAATACGGTGGACCGAGCAACCGTCGCGACTTTCAACTCAAGTAACCGACAGGAGCTATTTTGCTTCCAGCACCGACAGGCCGGCCTTGGCCACCAGTCCGTCTTGGACCGAGGTGACGCCCGACACGCCAATGCCACCGATGACTCTCCCGTCGTGAACGATCGGCAGGCCCCCTTCGACAGGTAGCGCGCCGGGCAACTTGAGAATCCGCAAACCCGCGCCCCCCTGTGCGACGATGTCTTCAAATACCTTGGTTGGGCGGCGGAACAATGCCGCGGTCTTGGCCTTCTCGATCGACACCTCGACGCTCCCGTATTGAGTGTTGTCCAAACGTTGGAAAGCGACCAAATAACCCGCGTTGTCGACAATCGTGATCGCTACGGGCCACTTTTGCTGGACCGCTTCTTGCTCGGCCGCAGCCAATATCTTGCGGGCCATCTCCAAGTTGATCGGGCTGCCGTAGGGGGTCGGCTCTTGCGCGACGGGCGGTGTGGCCGGTTGTTGAGCAGACACCACGGATAGGCCGATGACCGTCATCAAACTGACCACCAGAAAACTCAAACGGAGCATCGCATATTTCCTTACACAACGAGGGGGGAGAGACTTGTCAGGAAGATCGACGTTCTCGACAGCCATAACGTCGATGAGCTGTGCATTCTAGCGACGGGACTGGTCGTCACACAACGCCTCGCACACAGAACGAATACGCGGTCGCTT
>CAYLYE010000244.1:0-9285 GCA_964387325.1 uncultured Planctomycetaceae bacterium | reverse complement strand
GGATCTCGCCCACACTGGCCGACACGATTCTGCTGGATGTGATTGGACAACCGCAGTATCCGGTCGAGATCGCCGCCTTACGGGTCTTCGCTCGTCACGGCTGGGTCGACTTCACGGCCGATTACGAGTCGATTCAGGATTTTGTACACGCATCGCTTGAGCGCGATGTGGCCGTATATCGCGAATTGCACAGCAGCGTGCAGCGCGTGGCGAACGAGTTCTGCAAAGTCGCCCAGCCGAAGTGCGAGCATTGCCCGCTAGCGTGCCTGCTCCCCAGCAGCGGGCCGTACGAGATGCTGTGAATGAGACTTGTCTCAATTTGTTGCCGATCGATTTGCTCGTCGATACAGCGTCCCAATAATTACCAGCAGACTCGGCAGGGACCACCAAAGTGCGATAAGTATCGGTCCCAAGGCATCTTTAGCTTCATTTGCGAGTAATGGCAAAGATACTTGTCCGGTTTTGCGTTGCCAATCCAATCCAAAACTCAAAAAAGACAGGCTCACACAGATACTCCAATACAAGGGCATACCGACCACCCATTTGCCTACGCGATAAAATTGATCATCATTCCGGCACGTATAGGCTAGTCGCACAATGAACGCGAAGGAGATGAGTACAATCAAAGGCGTAATTGGTACAACTAAAAAATCGTAGGGATGCCAGCGACATTCAAATCCCAAAAGCATCTGAGAGCTGTTTGCAGGACTAGCGGCTGCCGAAGCAGCGACAGCCTCTGATAGGTCAGTGGACATTGGTTCTACGGGCGAAGAATTCTCCTCCGGTGGGCAAAAAAACGCGAGTAAGGCAAGATTCATAATCAAGACTTTCGTGAAAAGAAAACCGGCCATCACCCACTGACTGTTGAATCGTCTCGCTTGGCGAGAATTATTCCCTCCTCCATCGCGGCCTACGGCTCTCTGCCAACTGCCTACTTCCCCCAGGTCAAGTGCTTTTTTCTTCGCTTTTCGCTATGCGTGTGATTTTCCTCCGTGCCCCTAGCGATGCGTGCTTGACCAATTCTATAATTAACGCTCACGAGCCCAAGCGTTCGCTGGGTGCTTCGCAGTCGCCTCGCTCGCAGGTGTGGTCATGCCCGTACAAATGGAACTGTCGCGGATCATCATTAGTGAGATCAACGACCAGCAAGTGATCTATCTCAAAGAGATCGACGGCCCACGGACGTTCCCGATTTTGATCGGCATTTTTGAGGCAACGAGCATCGATCGCCGCGTGAAGGGCTTCCAGTCGCCGCGGCCATTGACCCACGATCTGGTTGTTAGCATCTGCGATCAACTTGGCGGCGAATTGGAAAGCGTGGTCATCAGCGACTTGAAAGACCACACGTACTTCGCCAAGCTACGCATTCGCCACGAGGGAGAGCTACTCGAAATCGACGCCCGCCCCTCGGACGCAATCGCCGTGGCGGTTACTTGCGATCCACACTTGCCGATCTATGTCAGCGAAGATGTGCTGCAAGATGTGCTCGGCGATCAGGACCAGGCTCCTCCGAACGAAGACGAAGACGAGTAATCGTCGACAGGCGGGCAGAAAACGGCAGAGTGGGGCGCAATTTTTAACACGGCAGTCGTAATTCATTTTTTTCTGTTTCATTCACCCCGATTGTTGCATTATGGCCTCGACGCTTGCTCGTCCGCAGAAGACCCCGACCCACTTTCGCCGCGTGGCGATTTTATTCGCCGGTGGACCCGCGCCGGCCGCCAACGCCGTGATCTCGACCGCCGCCGTGTCGTTCGTGCGACACGGAATCGAGGTCGTGGGGGTGCTGCATGGCTACTCGCACTTGATGGAGTACGCGCCGGAACGACCGCTGCAACTCGATCGCGACTTCGTGATCCTCGATCATCGCCGTCTCAAACGCACGCGCAACAGCCAAGGGATCATGATCGGCACCGCGCGAGCCAATCCAGGCAAGATGGTCTCGCATCCCGATCATTTGAAGGATTTGGAAAAAACCCGACCGCTCAAGACCGTCTACGACGCGCTCGCGTCAATCGAAGTCGACGCTCTGATCAGCATCGGTGGTGACGACACGCTCAAGACGGCCAATAAGTTCCAAGCCTTTCAGAAGTACCTCCCTCCGTCTCAAAAGAGGATCCCGGTCGTACACCTGCCCAAAACGATCGACAACGATTACTCGGGCATTGATTTCACGTTTGGCTATTTCACGGCTGTCGAGACGCTCGCCCAGGAGGTTCGCAATTTGCTGGCCGATGCTGAAGCGGCCCGGGCCTACTTCCTCTGCGAGACCATGGGGCGCAGCGCAGGTTGGTTGGCGTACGGTACCGCGATCGCCGGCGAGGCAAGTTTCGTCATCAGCGTCGAGGACATCGTCGGCAAGTACCGCCTGGAAGAGACGGTCACAGACTCGAAAACGGGCAAGACACACACGCGACCGATCATGAACATGGACGAGGTCGTCAAACGCATCGTACGCACGATGACGGCTCGCGAGGAAGAGAACAAAGAGTTCGGCGTGATCATCATGGCCGAGGGGCTCGCCGAGTACCTGCCCGAATCGTTCCTGCACGGCATCCATCGGGACGATCACGGGCATATTGCCATTTCTGATGTCAATCTTGGCCGGATGTTCTCGAAGCTGATTAGTAAGGAGTACGAGAAGCAGACGGGCCGCAAGCGTAAAGTGACCGGCCTGCAATTGGGTTACGAGGCGCGTTGCGCCCGGCCGCAGGCATTCGACGTGATGCTCGGCAGCCAGCTAGGTGTGGGCGCGTATCGCGCATTGGTTGAAAATCGGCTCGACGGCGTGATGGTCAGCGTGAGCGGCCAGCTGGACTTGAACTTTGTGCCGTTTTCACAACTGGTTGATCCCGAAACGCTGGTGACGAAGGTGCGCTTTGTCGAGCCGAACAGCGACTTCCACATGCTCGCTCGGTTCCTAGAGACCGACGTGAACGAGTGATGAGAGTGTGAGTAGGCAGAGGGCAGTAGACAGTAGGCAGTTAAATGCAGATCCCAAGCCGGCGGCTCTGCCGCCGGGAAGCGTGAATCGTGCACCGTCGCTTGCTCGTCGGTGGGCGACGTTTACGGGCTCCGCTAGCGCGCCAGCGGCTAACGCGAGGACTCGTTTCGAGCACCTCCGCAACTGCCTACTGCCCTCTGGCAACTGTGCCTACTCTTGCCTACTTTCACGGCCTATTTCTCATCCGCCACGATCGGCTTCGTGGCGTCGATAACAAGCCAGCAGACGAGGGCGACGCAATATGCGCCGCCAAAGGTCAAGAGACCGAGATGATAACCGGGGAGCATGGCCTCGTTTTTCTGAGCGGTCGAGAGTTCGGCTACAGCGACCCCCAGCTTGTCCGCATGTTTGGCCAAGGTGCCTTCCAAGATCGAACCGGTGAGCCAGCCGGCGAAAAATCCACCGAAGTTACCGACCATGTTCATAAACCCGGCCGCGATGGCAGCGTAACGTCGGCCAATATCTTGACAGGTCGCCCAGGCCGAGCCCATCGTCAGATCATTGAAAAACGCGGCAAACGAAATCGCTACGAAGAACGTGAACGCCGACGGAGCAAAGATACTGGCAAAATAGCATACGGCGCACAAGGCATGTCCAACGAAACCTAAAATGCGCCGGCCGAGTCGCTGATTACCAGTACGACGAATGAACCAGTCGGTGAAAAATCCGCCCGCCAGGCACCCGACCGCTCCGAGCCAGAGGGGGCCCCCTTTGTAGATGGCTCCGATCAGGCTTTTGCTATCGACGCCGTATTGTTGTTCGAGAAACGAATGCAGGTACGTGATATTGAAGTACCAGCCATAGGCGGCACAGAAGTACATCAAGCACAAGACCCACAGATTGCCGCTAGAGAGGATCTTTTTCCACGGCACGCCGGAGTGGTCGGCATGCGCTTCTTGATTGCCACGAATGAGCTGTAATTCGGCCTGATTGACGGCCGGCTTCTCGGCGGGTGTATTGCGAAACCAAATGGCGAACAACACACACCACGCAAGACCAATCGCACCAAAGAGCCAAAATGCGCCGCGCCAATTGAGCAGTGGCGTGTTATAGCTCGTGCCCGCCACGAGCAGTCCCCACACGAGCGGCGTTAATCCGCCCATCAGCCGCCCCGACATCCAAACCATGCCCTGAGTAAAACCGCGCTCGTGGTACGGAAACCAGTTATGCAACGCTCGTGTGATGTTGGGATACGCCCCCGCCTCGCCCATCCCGAACAGAAAGCGAATCACGACCAGTGTCGTCAGGCCACCCAGCGTGACTCCGCCGACGTGCATGCCAATCAGCCCCGTGATGGCGGTAAAGACCGACCACCACACCACGATTCGGATGAGCGTTCCCCGTGGGCCGTACACATCACCAAACCATCCGCTGGGCACCTCGAATGCCGCATAAGCGAAAGCAAAGAACGAGAAGGCCCATTTCAAATCAGCGACGCTATTGAGTCCCAGATCTTTTGAGATTTCGGGGGCAGCGGCCCCGAAACACACACGATCGAGGTACGTGATCATCGACAGCGCGCAGGCAAATGCGAGCACTCCGTATCGGACCCGGGTAGGGGTCTCGCTCGGAACCTCGGTAACGGCGCGCTCGTTCGCACTGGCCAAACTCATGGTGTCGCTCACAGAGGGACTTTTTCAACAACGGAAAACCGCCTAAGCTAACACATAAATTCCCGCTTGGCTATCAGCCCGACTCACGCTCGTCGAGCGGAAAACAAGAATTCGACGCGCCACCTTGCTCCAGGTATCGTAACATCCACCCCAAGCCGTCGGCTTAGTCGCCGGTCGAGCAGGGTCTCGCCGTTCATCACTAACTTCATAGAATCTTTCATGGCCGTTGCTGATTTCAAAGACCGCCTGCTCCAATGCCTCGGCGGACCGTGGCCGGAACCGGGTGAGTTGCGCCCCAAACTCGAAAGCTCCGAGCAGCTCGATGGCTACACACGTCAACTCGTCAGCTACGAGGTCGAGCCGGGCGAACGCATCACCGCGTTCGTGCTCGTGCCCGACGGCGTCTCGGCGACTCGGCCTGCTCCGGCGGTCTGCGTCTGGCACCAACATGCCGGCGCGTACAACAATGGCAAGTACGAGCCGGTCGGCCTGCGTGGCAGCGAGATGCATCACACGGCTGTTGCTCTGACACGCGAGGGTTATATCACCCTCAGCTTCGACGTGCTCGGGTTCGCCGATCGCACGCCCGGCAAACTCCGCGGAGGCAATCTCGAACGGTTCTTATTTCTGCGCTACCTCGTCGAGGGGAAATGCCTCGCCTGGAAAAGCATCCTCGACATGCGCCGCGCGGTCGACTATCTGGTGACCCGCGGCGACGTGCGCGCCGACCGACTCGGCTGCTACGGCCACTCGATGGGCTCGACCCACACGTGGATGGTCGGTCCCTGGGAGCCACGGCTCATCGCCTTGTGTGGCAACTGTTGTCTGCCGACCTACGCGGCGATTCATCGCACCGAGATATTACACTGCTTCGAGAATTTTGTGCCCGGCTTGCTCCAGTACGGCGACACACCCGACATCGCCGCGCTGATCGCGCCGCGGGCACTGCATCTGAACATCGGCGAGACCGACGCAGGCAGCCCGATCGAAGAGGTGCGCGAGGCGATGGTCACCATTCGTCGCGCCTACGAGGCCCAGCACTGCGAAGATAAGTTCACGCACTTCATCGAGCAGGGCGTAGGGCACGTGCTCAGTGACGCCATGTGGCAACGGACTCGTCGCTTCTTTGCTCAACATTTATCGCGTGCTTAAGGCAAAGGTCTGCGTATGAAACAGATCCCGATCGGCGATACCACGCTGAGCGTGTTCGACGACGGTCGCGGGCCGGTCGTGCTGTTCGTGCACGGCTTTCCGCTCGACCACACGATGTGGATCGAGCAGTTAAGTGCCCTGGCGGCCGACTATCGCGTCATCGCACCCGACCTGCGCGGCTTTGGAGGCAGTGCGCCCGTCGAGGGGGTGCTGAGCATGGAGCAGCTCGCCAACGATTGTGCGGCGCTGCTCGATGTGCTCGGCATCCACGAGCCGATCACGTTCGCCGGTCTGTCGATGGGGGGCTACGTCGCGTGGCAATTCGCCCTCCAGCACGCCTCGCTGCTGGGTAAGCTGGTGCTGTGCGACACCCGCGCGGCGGCAGACAATCCGGCCGGGGTCGAAACTCGGCTCAAGATGGCGGAGCATGTGCTGGCTCACGGAACCGACGCGGTCGCCGAGGCGATGCCGCTCAAAATCTTCGGCCAGCACACACTCGAACACCGCGACGATCGGGTCGAATCGATCCGCGCGACGATTCGCAACACCCGGCCTGCGACGATTGCGGCAGCTCAACGGGGCATGGCTGCTCGCCCCGACGTGACTGCGCTGCTGCCCACGATTCGTGTCCCCACGTTGGTGATCGTCGGAGAAGAAGACACCATCTCGCCGAGAGCCGAGATGCAAGCGATCGCCGAGTCGATACCGGGCGCTCGCTTGCAACTCATCTCTCAGGACGGACACGTGGGTCCGCTCGAGCAGCCGGGGCAGGTCAATCGTGCGCTATGCGAGTTTCTCCGCACCTGAAAGTGACATGCAAAGCGTGCGAATTCTTCTCTACGAACACATCACCGGCGGCGGGCGATTTATTGATCCTCAGCTAAATAGCTTAACTAGGCCGAGCAACGCGAGGCCGGTATCTCCGGACGCCCGCTGGTCGGCCAGTAAAGTTCATGATCTGAACCTCAATCGCCAGCCCGACACCATGCCGTTTGCTCCTTCACTGCTGCGCGAAGGTCAAGCGATGCGCGATGCGTTGACAGCCGACTTCGCCGCGATCCCCGACGTCGAAGTGCGAATGCTCGTCGATGAGCGTCTGTCCGTGTCCTCGCGCTCAAACGTCACTGAACTCGTCGTCCACGATGCCCACGACCTCGACCGTTTACTAACCATCGAGTCGTCCGAGGCCGACTGGACCGTGGTCATCGCACCCGAACTCGACGGTGTGCTGCTACGCTGCTGCGCACAGGTCGAGTCAGCCGGAGGACGGCTGCTGGGTGGCTCATTATCCACGATCCGCTTGGCCAGCGACAAGCACTCGACCGCCGTGGAGCTCAGCCGCGCCGGAGTGCGCGTCCCAAGCGGACAACGGCTCGCGGCAAACGATCCCTGGCCGCACGACATGACCTACCCTTGCGTGCTCAAGCCGTGCGACGGCGCCGGATCGCAGGAAGTATATCGACTGCACTCACCACCGCGCGACCCGATTTGGCCTCGTATGTCGGGCCAGTGGCGCGTCGAGCACGAGTGCCCCGGTCGCAGCGCGAGCGTCGCCTGGCTGTGTGGACCGCAAGGTCATGTGCCGCTCGCGCCTGTGTGGCAACGCCTGAGCGACGATGGCCGCTTCGCGTATCTCGGCGGTGCCTTATCAATGCCGGAACGATTATCGTCCCGCGCCCTGCAAATCTCGCGACAAGCGATCGAATCATTACCCTCACCACTCGGCTACATCGGAGTCGATCTGGTGCTGGGCGACGATCCGGGTGGAGATCATGACGTTGTGATTGAAGTCAATCCACGGCTGACGACGTCGTACGTTGGGCTGCGTGCCGCGACCGAGGATAATCTGGCCCGGGCCATGCTCCGAGTAGCCGAGGGAGAGCCGATCGACTTGCGGTTTGACGTGACTCCTTTAGAATTCGACGCCGACGGTACGATCCGCCGCCTCGCTTGGGTATAGCTGCTCGCATGACTGTGCTCGCTCTTGATATTGGTGGCGCTAATTTGAAAGCGGCCGACGGTCGATCTTTCGGTCGTAGCGTACCGTTTCCGCTGTGGCGAACCCCAGAGCGTTTGTCGGTGGCGCTAAGCGAGTTGTTGGCACAGGCTCCCGAGTCGACGCGGATCGTGGCGACCATGACCGGCGAGTTGGCCGACTGTTATGCGACGAAGGCCGACGGTGTGCGGGCGATCGTTCACGCCGTGGTCGAGGCAGCCCGGGGACGTGAGACACGCATCTATTTGACGAACGGCCAGTTTGTCTCTCCGGAACAGGCCTGCGAACAACCGCTGCTTGCCGCGGCCTCGAACTGGCATGCCCTGGCGCGATTTGCCGCGCGCTGGTGTGCCGAGTCGGGCCTGCTCGTCGACATCGGCTCGACGACGACCGACATCATACCCATTCTTGACCAAAGACCTGCGTCGCACGGGAGTACCGATCCCGAGCGTCTATTGCACGGCGAGCTTGCCTACACCGGCGTGGCCCGTAGTCCGGTGTGCGGCATCGTGCGTACGCTACCGTGGCGCGGTGGACGTTGCCGGGTGGCTCAAGAACTCTTTGCCACCGCGCTCGACGCCTATTTGCTGCTCGGCGACATGGCCGAGGATGAGCACGACACGAACACGGCCGACGGCCGCGGCGCAACTCGCTCGGCGGCCCATGATCGGCTCGCCCGCATGATCTGTGCCGACCGCACGTTATTCTCATTTCTCGATGCCCAAGCGGCGGCTCATGAGATTGCCCAGTCACAAGCGTCCGAGATTGGTGCTGCCTTACGACAGGTCATCGAGCGAATGCCGCAACAGCCGTCGCATATCGTGGTGAGCGGACAAGGTGAGTTTCTGGCTCGACGCGTAGCCACTGCGATACAACCACAGACGCAGATCATTTCGCTCGGCGAGCAGTTGGGCCCCGCACGGTCGTGTGTCGCGCCGGCACACGCGCTCGCCACGTTAGCCCGTGAGGCGATGCCATGACGCTGCCTCGTCGCGTGATCAAGATCGGCGGCAGCTTGCTCGGCTGGCCGCGAGTCTGGCAGCGCATCGACGACTGGCTGCGTCAACAACCGTCGGCCGAAACGCTCATCGTGGTCGGCGGTGGAGCCTTGGCCGACTCGATCCGTGAACTGGATCGAACCTTCACGCTCGATCCAAGCGTGCATCATCGAGCCTGCATTCAGGCGATGGGCATCCATGCGCAGCTCGTTGTCTCGTTACTCGCCGACGCGCAATGGCTCACGGACCTAGGACAAATCGAGTCGCCGCCGCACGAGCCGCGTCGTTGGGTCATCGATCCGTGGGGGTTTGTCAGCCGTTTTGATGCCGAACGTTCCGCCGAACCGCTCCCAGCCAGTTGGGATGTCACAAGCGACTCCATTGCCGCACGGCTTACCGAGTTAATGCGCGGCGACGAGTTAACGCTGTTCAAGTCAGCGCTCCCCGTCGGACGCAACGTGATTCAGTGGGCCGAGCATGGCTACATCGACCGGTTTTTTCCCCATGCGATCCGGAACCTTC
>CAYLYE010000243.1:0-9486 GCA_964387325.1 uncultured Planctomycetaceae bacterium | reverse complement strand
TCGATAGATCGTACTTGTCGACGTGATGGTCGCCCCACTTGATAAACGCGCGAATAGCCGTGGGGGCCGTGTAGAAAATCGTTACGCGATACTTCTCGATCAGCTGCCAGAAGCGGCTCTCGTCGGGCCAATTCGGTGCCCCTTCGTACATGACGATCGTCGCACCGTTGGCCAACGGGCCGTAGGTAATGTAGCTGTGACCGGTGATCCAGCCGCAGTCGGCCGTACACCAGAACACGTCTTCGTCGCGCAGATCAAAAACCCATTCGGCCGTTTTCTTCGTGTACAGGCAGTAGCCGGCGGTCGTGTGCTTGATTCCCTTGGGCTTGCCGGTCGAACCGCTGGTGTAAAGGATGAACAGCGGCGCTTCGCTGTCGAGCGGCGTGGCGGGGCACTTGCTCGAAGCCTCGTTCATCAGGTCTTCCCACCAGAAGTCGCGCCCTTGCTTCATGTGCACTTCGCAGCCCGTGCGACGCAACACGACACACTTCTCGACCGTGGGAGATTTTTCCAGTGCGACATCCACATTGTGCTTGAGCGCCACTTGCGCCCCGCGACGCCAGCCAGCGTCGGCCGTGATGACCAGCTTGCTCTTGGCGTCGTTGTTGCGATCGGCGATCGCTTCGCTCGAGAAGCCGCCGAAGATGACCGAATGTACGGCGCCAATTCGGGCGCAGGCCTGCATGGCAATCACCAACTCGGGGACCATCGGCATGTAGATCGAGACCACGTCCCCCTGCTTGACGCCCAAGTCCTTGAGCACGTTGGCAAACTTGCACACTTCATGATGAAGTTGCTGATAGGTAAGCGTGCGGGTATCGCCCGGCTCCCCCTCAAAAATCAGCGCGGCCTTGTTCTGCCGCGGGGTGCCCAGGTGCTTGTCGAGGCAGTTGTACGAGACATTGGTCTCGCCGCCGACAAACCACTTGGCGTAGGGTTCATTCCATTCGAGGACTTTGCTGTACGGCTTGAACCAGTGGAGTTCGCTCCCCATGCTTCCCCAGAACTTTTCGACATCGGCGGCCGCTTCGTTCCAGAGCTTCTCGTAGGCCGCGAGGGACGGGATGCGGGCTTTGGCGGCAAACTCCGCGTTGGGCGGAAAGAGCCGATCTTCTTGCATGACCGTGGTAACCGCACCGCTCGCTGGCTGAGACATGACCTAACTCCGCACTGGCTTGAAGGGTTCGCCGATCCGAAGAGGATCGAAAGCCCGTGATTTTAGGTCTGTTCCGAGCGCGTGTCAAACCGCCGAAATGGTCGTTATGGATTACCTAAGCGGACCTGCCCTACGAGTATTGATCCACGAGTCATCCGAGCCGGTGACGTGAGTCTCCGGATAAGTTGGCTCTGTCGCAGGCACCCTGGCACAGATGACGGAGCTTGTGTGCTACTCATGCGAATCTGAGCGTTTGCGTTTTGACCTGGTCTGTCTTCCCAGCAACTTTGACATCGTCTTCCCACCCACGAACCCACCGATCAAACACCCCGGGAGTCCAAAGATGATCGCAGCATTGCCCATGTTATTAACTTTGTCTCGAACATCTTGCGGGGGATAGATTGCATCGATAATTGATGTCCCTAGAAGAGTTGATGCGATTCCGCTGAAATACATCCCCAAAGCAATGGTTGCAGCAACCAATATCAATTCGCAGAAGTTACACAGTACCGCAGAAATGTCCGTAGGAGATTTTTTGTCTCCCGCTGCTATCTGCGGTTTAAGCGGTTGCTGACCCGATGTGTGCTGATCAGCCATGAAGTTACCTTGATTGTGTTGCCGCCATGCCGATGGCGCGGAGCCACTCGGCGGCGCGGGAGGGCCAGACGGCGCCGACCGGATTGGTCGCTTGCATCCCGTAGCCGTGTCCGCCGGTCGGAAACAAATGCATCTCGGCCTCGACCTTCGCGTCGGTCAGCGCCAAGTAGTAGTACAAACTCGACTGCACCACGACGCCGTCGTTCTGAGCGTGAACCAAAAACGTCTTGGGTGTCTTCTGCGTGATCGCGATCTCGGGAGCCAACTCGGGCCCCTTCCCTTTCACCAGATAGGCCGGGTAGATCAGGATCGAAAAGTCCGGGCGGCAACTCACCTTGTCCGTGGCGTCGACCGGTTCGTAGGCCCGTTTGTCGTATTGATTGCTGAGCGTGGCGGCCAGATGCCCACCGGCCGAGAAACCGAGCACGCCAATCTTGTCCGGATCGAGGCCAAACTCGCTGGCGCGATTTCGCACCAGGCTCACCGCTCGCTGCGCGTCTTGCAGCGGGGCGAGATATCTCTCCTGCCCCTTGCGGGCTGGCACACGATACTTGAGCAACACGCCCGTGATGCCGAGCGTGTTGAGCCACTCGGCCACGTCGGTCCCTTCGTGTCCCATGGCCAGGATGCTGTAACCGCCGCCGGGGCAAATCACGACCGACGCCTTGGTATCTTTATCGGCCGTGGGACGGTAGATTGTGATCGTCGGCTCGCTGACGTTGGTCACACGAATGATCGTGTCCTTCATCGGCAGCGTCTTCTCGGGCTCGATGTCCCCTTTTTCGCCCGGCGCGGTTTGCGGCCAAAGGTTGATCGGCTTGAGCGGTTCGGCCACGGCGAGCGAACTGGTCGCCAAGAGGGCCGTGAGAATGGTCGTGGTCAGCATTCGGTGAGCAAATCGCATAGCGTGTGTCCCTGAAGAATGTCGATCTAAGTGGCGGTCGTTGAGGATCGTTGATGACGAAAGCAAAGCAAAGCTACGGTTTCAAGAACTGATCGAAGAACCGCTCGATCGTGTCGACGGCCTCGGGCGTGGGTCGATGCATCGGGCGGTTGGTCATCGCCACGCGCTGCTCGTACCCAAGCAGTTTATTTACGGCGATCAAATGATTGAGCACCTTCCAACGATGCGGCGGGTCCTCACTCCCGCCGCTGATAAGCACCGGGCGAGGGGCGATCAGCGCGTGTAACTCGAGCATTTCGTGACCGCCCTCGGCGTAAAGTTGCTTGTACAGGCCGGTTCGCGGGTTCGCCTCGCTGGGCACCCCCGGCTGCCGCGACACGTTGGGGTCATAGCCGATGTACCAGGGTTCCCAATAGTTGATGCTCCGATTCGACTCATCGAACACGACGCCCGGGTCGACCCAGACGGCGGCAGCGAACTTATCGTACAAGCAGGTCGAGAACATCGTCCATTTGCCGCCGTAGGAGTGTCCGATCATGCCGATGCGTGTCGCGTCGACCTGCTTGAGCTGCGACAAGACGGTGTGACAGTTGGCCGACATGTAGGCCAGCATCCCGAGCGGCTGGGCGTTGAATTCCTTGGCGATATTCACGAGCAGCACGCGCGTGTCGGCGCCGGGCAACTCGATCGAGCCGGGGGTGCCGATCTGTAACGTGACGTAGCCCCGTTGAGCCAGTCGCCAGCCGAAGTCGATCGAGCCGATCGTGTCGCTCTTGCCCAGGCCGGCGCTGCTCTTGGCCTCGTAAAACGGGACGAACACGGCCGGAAACGGACCCGGTCCCGGGGGAAGCAACACATACCCGTCGGCGAATTTTCCCGGCGCGACCTCGACATGCACGTGCTGTTGCGTGATGTTGCCGCGCTGTTCGCTCTCCAGATATTTGACCTGCGGCTGCTTGAGCAATTCAGGCCAACCACCGAGCCGCTTGAGCCACTCGGCGCGGATTTGATCGCGGCGCAGCTTCCAACCCTCGACCGTGGTGATCGGTTTCCCCGCAGCGTCACGTAGCGGGCTACGGTAGTCGCCGAAGTCATTGCGGAACGACTCGGGAACATCGAATGCCGACTTGAGTTCGGCCGGCAACGGTTTCTCGGCCGCGGCGACGATCGCCGTCAACATAAGTCCGACGGCGAACACGAATGAACGGAGCATGATGAGGACCTTGATGGTAAAAGATTACGATGACGACGGTCGTTGTGGGCCGGCTTTTTTACGCACCGTCACGCGATGCAGGCCGAGGCTGCGCGCGGCGGGAGCGTATTGCCCCTGATGATGGGCGAGCGCCACATCGAGTAACGGTGGCTCGATCACCTCGAGCAACCGCTGGTACACATCGGTCGGCTCAACCGCCTCGGACCACTGTCGCTCGGCCCAGGAGCGGACCGCCCGAGTCACTTGATCTTCCGGCGTCTGAGTCGGCGCGGTCAGTGTGTCGCTCGGCGGCAGATGCTCGGGAAGAATCCAGCCGCCACGGGCATGAATCACCGCGTACTCGATGGCGTTGCTCAACTCGCGGACGTTCCCCGGCCACGGTCGTCTCAACAGTTCTTGGTACGTCTCGTCCGCAACGCTCGGCACTCGACGGTTAGGCTCGACCACCGCGCGATTCACGAAGTGGCTGACCAGTTCGCGAATATCCTCCGGCCGCTCTCGCAGCGGTGGCACAAAAATCTCGAATGCGTTGAGGCGATAATACAGATCGTGGCGGAACGTCTCGTCGACCACGCACTGGCGCAAATCCTGGTGCGTGGCCGAGATCACCCGTAAGTTGACCTTCCGCGGCTCGGCCGACCCGACGGGAAATACTTCGCCGTACTCGACGACCCGCAACAGCTTGACCTGCAAAGAGCGGGGAATGTCGGCCACCTCGTCCAGAAACACCGTGCCGCCGTCGGCTTGTTCGAGTAGCCCGCGGCGCGCCTCGTGTGCGCCGGTGAACGCGCCCCGCACGTGGCCAAACAATTCGCTCTCGGCGAGCGATTCGCTCAAACTGGCCAGATGAATGACGACCAACGGGCGCGACGCGCGTCGGCTAAAGCGGTGGATCGCCCGGGCGACCAACTCTTTGCCGCAGCCGCTCTCGCCCCGGATATACACACTGGCGTCCGAAGCTGAGGCCAACGCGATCTGCTTGAACACGCTCTGCATCGCCGTCGAGCTGCCGATGAGCGTATCGGCACTGGGAGGGGGAGTGGTCGACTTGGGAACGGCAGTTTCTCGCCGCAGAGCCCGGGCCAAGATCCGCTCGACCACCGGCAGATCGAACGGCTTGAGAAGATACTCGAACGCCCCTTGCTGCACGGCCTTGACCGCCGTCGGCAAATCGCCGTAGGCCGTCATCACGATGATCGGCGCATGCGGCAGGTGCTCGCGAAGCGCGGGCATCGCATCGAGCCCGTTCTGGCCTGGCAGCCGGACGTCGAGCAGCACGGCATCGAACGACTGCTGCGCGGCGAGGGTCAGTCCTTCCTCGGCTGAGCAGGCCGTCGACACGATGTGCCCGAGGTCTTGGCCAACGCGCGACAGGGCCCAGCAGATCGACGATTCGTCATCAATGACCAACAGTCTGGCCATGCAAGTTCTCCGTGGTCACTCGAAGCAAATGGACAACAAACTCCGTCGTGTGTTGGTCTCGCTGATATTGTACTGTACCACGCTGGGCCTCGACCAGCAGGCGAACGACGGCTAAACCGAGGCCGGCGCCGTCGGGCTTGTCGCTCGCAAACGGCTCGAAGAGCCGCGCCGTAGCAGCCTCGGACAGCCCCGCTCCCCAATCGCGAACGACCAGTGTGACCTGATCGGTGCTCGACGTCACCTGGAACTCGATGCGACGCTGCGAGGCAGGCAGATTCTTGACCGCATCGAGGGCATTGAGCGCGAGGTTTGTGAGCAATTGCTCAAGGCCCGACTCGTCGAACCAGACGCGCAACTCTCGATCGTCAAAGTGAACCTCGAAGTTGACCAGCGCGTGACGAAACATCGGTGCGAGCAATTCAACGACCTGATCGACGACCGGCGCGAGCACGAGTGGGCTGTCGGCCGGCGCGATTTGAGCGGGCTCGTCACGACCGAGCACCAACAGCCGCTGCAAGTAATTCTGCATCAACGTCAACTGCCGCCGGGCGACGTTGAGGTCATCGTGCTCGCGTCCCAGTGGGCAGGCACGCTGATGCAGTTCGAGTGCCAGCCGCGCGCCGGTGGCCGCGTTGCGCAAGTGATGTGCGAGACCGCCGGCGAGTTGCCCCAGAGTTTGTAGCCGTTCCTGCTGTCGAACCCGTTGCTCGTAGAGTTGTAATTGAACGACCATCGTGTTGATGGCGCTGGCCAGTTCGTAGACCTCGTCGTTGTGACGAGGAAGTTCGAGCGATTGAAAGTCCCCCTGGGCAATATGCTCGGCCTGACGCTTGAGCCGCAGCAGGGGGCCGACCACGCGCTGCGAGAGCCAAGCAATCGTGCCCATCAGCACCAAACAGCCCAACGCGGCAATAATCGTCGGCGTGATCGCGGCCTCGCGAACGGTCGACCACCAGGAAGGCCGGGGCGAAAGCACGATCAACTGACGCGGCGGCTCGCCCGTGCCCCGATCCCGTATCGGCACGCGATCCGCCAGGTACTCCTGCACGCCGATCCGGAGCGTCGCTTGCGCCTCGCCCGACTCGATCGAGTGCCGCGTCCAGTCGAGCAGCGCCTGACTATCGGCCGGACTCCAGTGGCGCGTCGACTCGTTGACTTGTTCCGGGCCGACAACCACAAACTGAGCGCCCGATAGCCCGCTCATTTGCTGGAGCACGGCGGCCGTCATTGGAAAGCCAGAGCCGGCCAGCGTCTCGACGATCTGCCGCAGATGTTCGCGATCGCGGCGACCGAACTGCCGCAAGTTCCATGACACCGTGGCCAATGTCGTGGCCACGGTGACCAGCGCGACGATGGCGAGCACCGGGAAGAGGAACTGCCGTTGGATGGTCCAGCGCGCCATGAACTTGTTCCAGCCTACGAGAGGGTTTGAGTCGTACTTCGTGTATCCCCTACGCCTTGAAGGCTCGGGCATTCTCGACGTAGTGCTGCGAGGCTTCGAGCAAATGAGCGCGTTCCTCGGTCGTCAAGTCTCGCAACGTGCGAGCCGGTAGGCCGAGCACGAGCGCTCCGCTGCGGATTTCAACCCCTTCGGTCACGACCGCCCCGACGCCAATGATCACGTCGGAGCCAACCTTCGCGCCGTTCATGACCACGGCATTCATGCCAATCAGCACGCGATCGCCGATCTGGCAGCCGTGGACGATCGCGCCGTGACCGATCGTGACGTCATCGCCGACCACGCAGGGGAGCCCTTCGTCGGCATGCAACACGGCGTTGTCTTGAATGTTCGTGCGGCGGCCAATGCGGATGGCTTCAATGTCTCCGCGCAAGACCGCGTTGAACCAGACGCTCGAGTCTTCGCCGAGGGTCACGTCGCCAACGACCCGCGCCCCGGCGGCCAAAAAGACGCTGGGGTGGACCTGCTCGGGGCGAAATTTCGTTTGCGGGGTCATTCATGCACCATGCTCAAAAATCGAGTACAACAATCACACCAAGTGGATCAATCTATTTTCCTGTGAGCAACGGCCCCATCGTATGTTGTCGACCCCATCTTGCCTATCGGCCTCGGCCGACTTGCGAGCACGTCGTGTCTCGTCAGTTTCGCTCGTGCAACACTGCCTCGCTCAGATCGATCGCTACGAGAGCCGCATTCATGCCTGGGTGCGCGTCGATCGTGAAGGAGTATTGCGTCAGGCCGAGCAATGCGACCTTGAGCTGCGCCAGGGACATGATCGCGGGCCGTTGCATGGCCTGCCGCTGGGAATCAAGGATATCATCGATGTGGCCGGCATGCCCACCGAGGCGGGCTCGCCATTGCGACGCGGACAGATCGCCACTCAGGACGCGCCCTTGGTGGCCAAGCTCCGCTCGGCCGGGGCGATCATCTTGGGCAAAACGGTCACCACCGAATTCGCGGGCTTCGATCCGCCGCCGACACACAACCCCTGGAACCTCGACCGTACGCCCGGGGGTAGCAGCAGCGGATCGGCCGCCGCGGTTGCGCTGGGCATGTGTCTGGCCGCGATCGGTACGCAGACCGGTGGGTCGATCATCCGCCCGGCCAGTTTCTGCGGCATCGTGGGTTTCAAACCGGCTCAAGGTGCGGTCAGCTTGTCTGGCATCGTGCCGATCAGTGTCGAGTTGGACCATCCTGGCCCCATGACGCGAAGCTTGGCCGACGCGCATGCCTTGTATCGTGTGATCGGCGAAGCAAACGCACCCGGCGTCGGCTCGACACTCATCCCCGCCGCGCCGCGACGGCTGGGGCGACTCGTCGGCGCATGGATCGAGGCGGCAAGCAGCGATGTTCGCGGGACGTTGAACACGGCCGTGAGTCGCTTAGCGGCGACCGGTGTTGAGGTCGTCGACGTCGAGTTGCCCGCGAGTTTTGCCGACATGCATCGCTGCCACCGGCAGATCATGGCCCACGATTACTACGTGGGTCATCGCGAATCGTGGAGCCTCCATCGCGACCAATACGGCCCGAAGGTCGGTAGCATGATCGACGAAGGGAGCCGCATCAGCGATACGGAGTACGCCGCGGCACTGGCCCATCAGCGAGCTTTTCGACGCGAACTCGCCGAGCACTGGCCGACTTGCGATGCGCTCGTGATGAGTTCGACCGTCACGGTTGCTCCCGGGCTCGACTCGACGGGGGACCCGCGATTCAATTCTCCTTGGAGCTACACAGGTTATCCGTGCGTCACGTTGCCCTGCGGGCTTGGCGAGGCGGGGCTGCCAGTCGGTTTGCAGTTGATTGCCTTGCCGGAGCATACCGAGCGGCTGTTTAATGTGTCGGCGTGGTGTGAGCAGGCGCTCGGGTTTGACAAGGGGCCGGTACTTGAGTAATTGAATCGAGTCGTCGATTACAAATCCCTACGGAGTTGCGAAATGATGCGTGCATTACTTGCTCTCGCGTGTCTGCTGACGGTCGTGCCCGCTTTGGCCGATGAGCCGAGCGACGCGCGTCGTCCGGCGTCGATACGGACCCAAAACGTGCCGACGGTCCCGGCCGACATTTACAGCCGTTTGCGAGAATATCAGAACATCCGCAACGCCCTGTTTATGTCGTGGACTCCTGACAGTAAGTCGCTGCTCGTGCTCACTCGCTTTGGCAATGCACCGCAGTTGCATCGAGTCGCCGCCCCACTGGCGCGACGCGAGCAGATCACGTTCTTCGATGAGCCGGTCATGTCGGCCCGGTCGTTGAGTCCGTCGCAGGATGAGGCGCTGTTGTTCGTGATGAGCCAAGGAGGCAACGAGAACGATCAACTCTATCGACTTGATCCGCACAGCTATCGCACGACGCTACTGACCGACGGCAAGAGCCGGCATCTGCTCGGACCCACGAGCCGCGACGGAAAGCAGATCGTGCTACTGCACAATGCTCGCAACGGCCGCGACTCGGATATCTTCATCGCCGATACGCGCGAGCCCAACAAGCAAGAGCTCGTCTTTCAGACCGAGGGACAATTCTGGCAAGTCGAAGATTGGTCACATGACGCTCGCTACCTGCTGATGTCACGATATGTGTCGATCAACGAAGGCTACCCGGCGATCCTCGACCTGCAAGAGAAAAAGAAGATTGACATCGAGCTGCGGAAGAAATCGGGCGATAAGGTCGCCATTAGCGAGATGCGTTTTTCGCCCGACGGCAAGTCGATCTACCTGACGCACGATGCGGAGGGCGAA
>CAYLYE010000242.1:0-9542 GCA_964387325.1 uncultured Planctomycetaceae bacterium | reverse complement strand
CGCGCTCAAAACACCGGCGGAGCGCAACGCCGCGCTCGACATCATTCGCCGCGAGGTGACGGCGTGCCAGCAGTGTACCGAACTGGCGTCGACCCGGACGCAAACGGTGTTTGGCGTGGGGAACCCGCTCGCCCGGCTCTGCTTTGTTGGCGAGGCGCCGGGAGCCGATGAAGACGAACAAGGGGAGCCGTTTGTGGGCCGAGCCGGGCAATTGCTCACGAAGATCATCGAGGCCTGCAAACTCAAGCGCGAAGACGTTTACATTCTCAACGTGCTCAAGTGCCGGCCGCCCAACAATCGGACGCCGCTGCCGAATGAAGTCCACAACTGTCGCGGGTTTCTCGACCGGCAGCTCGCGATCATTCGGCCTGAGATGATTTGCTGTCTGGGCGGAGTAGCGGCTCAAACGTTGCTCGAGACAGAAGAGACGATCGGCAAGCTGCGGGGCAAATTTCACACGTACCAGGGGATTCGCGTCCGCTGTACGTATCATCCGGCCTATTTGTTGCGCAATCCGGCGGCCAAGCGCGATGTGTGGGACGACATGAAGATCATCCTGGGCGAGTTGGGCGTGACGCTCTGAGCGGTCCGGGGGAAGCGACTGCGGTCGGATCGATCCGGCCGCCGGTTACTTTGACGTTCCAGGAGTCCCTGCCGCGGCGGGCTTGATAAGGCCGGGGATTGGCTTGACGCCGCCGAATACCACACGGGTCTTGGGCAAGGCGTCTTGCAACTTCTGAATGTCGGCGAGCGTGTACGTGCCGTCCGTCACGGCTTGTTGGCTTAGCTCGATGGTGGTGAGCGTCGGGCACTTCTGGAATGCAGCCAGACCGACGCCCGTGAGTTTGATGCTGCTACCGAGGTTGACATACTCGAGCTTGGGGAGTCGTGCCAAGTGGGCCGCGCCGACGTCCGTCAGCTGTTCGCAACTAGCCGCGTTCACCGCGAGGATGCTGGGCATCGATCCGAAAGTCTCGGCCCACAGATCACAATCTGTTATGGGGAGAAACGTGTTCTCGACCCTCGATAGCTGACGAAAATCACTTAGCAACGTGATGAGTTCAGCGCGAGGTGCCGACGCCCTGGCTCCCGAGTCGATGCCGATGATTACAAACGGCTCGCTAGGCAAGGGGGAACCCGGCTTGATCGGAGTCGACTTGCCTGCGACCGTCAGCTTCACGGGAAACTTGAGATCGAGCAGGCGCTGGGCGACTTGGCGATCGAGGGTGTTGAGCGTTGCGGCGGCGGGCGTTTTGAGTTTGCGACGTACGTACCACAGATCTTGGGATCCCTGCCCACCCGCGTGAGATGAGGTAAAAAACAATGTGTTGCCGCTCGACATTAGGAATGGATACTCGACCGTGGTCTGAACGGGGAGGCTCAACACGCGGTAGGTCCATTTGCCGTTGGGTTGCAGGTCGGCCACGCGGACTTCGATGCCGGGGGGACCCAAGTGCCGCGTGTACAGCAACGTGCGACCGTCATGAGCGAGCCGGGGCTGCTGTTCGGTGCCGTTGGTGCTGAGTTCAGCGATTATCTGAGGCTCGCCCCAGGGGGCGTCGAGCGCCGCTCGACGGCTGACCCAGAGATCGGGGTACTTATCGCCCGGACGATTCGACGCGAAGTAGACCGCCAAGCCATCGGAGTCAAGGCTGGGGCTGGATTCGTCCGCGGCGGAGTTGACCTGGGGGCCAAGATTTTCCGGCCTCGACCAAGGGGCGTCGCGGCTGGCGCGGCGGCTAATGTACAAATCCTGTTTGCCTTGCGCCCCGGGGTAAGGATAGGTCGACGCGAACAGCAACGTCAGACCGTCGGCGCTGAGCCACGGATCGCTGTCGCGGCTCGTGCTATTGAGGATTTCGAGGTTAATGGACTGTTCGAACGGATCATTACCGGTCGCTCGACGGCGTTCAATGAGGTCGCCGTTTTTCTCGGTTCGATTGGAGACAAAGACGAGGCACAACTCGTCGGCCGAGAGCGTCGCGCCCCAATCATTGGCGGTTGAATTGACTTTATTGCCCAGGTTCGAAGGGTTGGTCCACTCGTAGTCGGGCGACGTAAGCCGCGCGACGAGCGACAACGAGCGAGGGTCAGCCCCCGGATTTAGATCGTTCGGTTTGGTTGGATTGTTGGGTGTGCCGGCTATCGGGAGGCTTATGCCTCCCGCTCCTTGGACGGACGCGACCGCCGGGCCGAGCGTGTCCCATTCGACGACGAAGTAGCCGCCGAAAAAATCGGCGCGCTCCGCGCCGTGCCAACGGACTGGTCCGGTTCCCTCGACCCACGTTAACACTCGGTCGTCTATTGTCACGGCGCTATTGAAATTGACTGTCCAGAGTGCACGATCGAGCGGTTCGCCCGTGACCCATTTCCAATTGGCATCGCCGGCCGGTCGTATGGCTCCGAGGAACATACGATCATATACAGCGCCTACAACCTTGCGTTTAGACCAGAAGTTATCACGCACCCAGTCGTATTCGGCCTGGGAAGTCACCACGACCAGATGCCCGCCCAGCGCTTCGGCCCGGGCTTTCGCTTCGTCCCACAGCATTCCCTGTGCACGGCCGCAATCGACCAGCAGATAACGATGGCCGGCGAAGGTGAGCGCCTCGGCCGGGATGGTCATCGACCCCTGCGGGCTACGACCCGGGGGCGTTAGCCGCGGATTGAGCCACGTGGCGTAACCACGATCCGATTTGCCTTCGCAAATCAACTCTAACTGCAATTCGCGCACCCCGGCCACACTCACCGAACAGACCGCTTCATCGTCGGCTTTGGTGAACTGCGGCGATTTCCACAACTCGCGGCCATCCCCCACGATGCGAAAGGTGTGTTTGCCTTGCAGACCACCCGACTTGGAGGCATCGTCGGTAAATCCGACTTGCGTGTCGAATGACTGATACTTGCCATCTAAGCGATATAACACTTTGGCCGTCAGGTCGCTATTGGGATGCGTGACCAGGGCGTGCTTCGGTATCAGGCCGCGAAAGGCGAATGGTTTTGCGCTGTCTTCTAAGCCATGCTTGCCAAGCGCGCGGAGCCCATCGCGATACGAGACTTCCGGCAGGTCGTCGAGATAGACGACATTCGACGATTCAGTCGAGGTCGTTGGCGACAATCGTGGATTGAACCACGTGGCGTGGCAATTACCGTTGTCGACGCCTGTCGTGGTTTCGAGCCGCAATTGCTTAACGCCGCGCACCGAGACCGATATCGCCTCGCCTTGCGAAGGATTCGCGATCGCCCCCGATTTCCATAACTCGCGGCCGTCTCCCAAGACACGAAAGACCACACTGGAGTTAGGCTTCTGTGGTAGGTTATCCGGCAGACCGGCCTCGGTCGTGAACGTCTCGTAATGACCGTCGAGTTGATAGGCGGCGAATGCGGCACCACTTTTGGGCGGATGCATCAGGAGCGAATGCGCCACGGCTTGTCCCTTGAACCGCAAGGGCTCCGGCGGACCTAATCGATCTCCGATCGTTAGCCCATGTTTCATCAAGGTCCGGTAGCCGACACTGCTGTCGATCTCTTTTAAGTCGTCGAGATAAACGACGCCCGCGGAGTTCGGGCCTGGAGTCGTGATCGGCACCCGCCGCGAAAGCCAGATGTCTTCAGAGCCGATGCCGCCGGCAAAGTCTTTGTTATGAAAGTAGAGCGTCTGACCATCGGGCGATAACCAGGGGGCGTAGAACTTGTAGTCCTGCCTGGGCAGCTTGGCTAACTTCATTTTGCCCGCGACCGTCTCGGTCAGGTACAACGTACCGCCGCGCTCGAAGAGCAGGTTTCTGCCGTCGGGCAAAAACTTCGGCATCGTTTCGTCGCCGGTGGTGTTGATCTCGCTGCCCAAGTTTTGCGGCACACTCCAGAGCGTATCGTTACGCTGACGACGCACGATCCACAGGTCTTTGCCCCCGATGCCGCCAGGACGACTGGACGAGAACACGATTGCCAAGCCGTCGGGTGCGATGCTCGCGCTGTGCTCATCCTCAGGCGAGTTAATGTTGTTCCCCAAATTCTCGACCGGCTGCCAAGGGGCATCACGACTAGCGCGGCGGCGGATGTACAGGTCGGACTTGCCGAGACTGTTGAGCCCTGGGTAATTCGTCGCGGCGAAGAGCAACGTCAGGCCGTCACCACTGAGGCTGGGGTTGTATTCATTGTCGCCCGTGGTGAAGCGGGTCATCTTGTCCCACGCGTCGCTGACGCTCTTGCGGCGACCTTCAAGTAAGTTGCTCCCGCTGGCGGTGTCCTCGACAATGAGGCAGAGTTGATCGGCCGACAGCGTGGGGCTCGCGTTCCTGCCTTTGCCGTTTACGTTGGGGCCGAGATTCTCCGGTGCGCCCCAGGTGTACTCGCGGCCATCTTGCGGATCGAACGGCCAACGCGCTACGCGCTCACCCAACGGATTGGCCGCGGTCGTCTTGAACATCTCACTCGTCGACGTGGCAGGAGTGACGGTCGGCGCCGGTGTCGCTGGCTTGGCCGGAGCGCTCGGCGTCGGCTTGATAACGCCCCCCTGCGTCGGCTTGACAATCACCGTGCTCCCAGCGGGGGCGTTGATCTCGACGAGCGTGTCGCCACCGGGGCCTTTGATGATGACGATGATCCCCGCGAGCACGAGCAAGAACCCTGCCGCGCCGGCCGCGATCAGCTTCGTCGACGGTTTCTTGCCGCGACCACCCCGTGCCGTTGGGTGCGAGTGTTGTGGACGGTGCTCGCTCCCCTCGTGCATCGGCATTTCGAGACTGTTTTGCGGCGAAGGGCTAAACGCCGCAGTCACTCCGTCATCGTGCGACATGGTTGCCGATTTGCTCGGCGACGAGCCGCTGGGCGATGAATTGCTGGGGGACGAGTTGCTGGGAGATGAACTGCTCGGCGATGAACTGCCGGGGGACGAGTTGCTCGGCGAGGACTTCGTTGCCAACACATGGCTGGGCGAAGAACTACCCGGCGATGCTTGGTCGGCCTTGATCGACCGCATAAAGCTGTCCAACTCGGCGTTCCGCGCTCCAGCTGTCGAGTGAATCGAGCTGCTGCCGCCTCGCAAGGACTCCAGATCGGCCACCAATTGCGACGACTGCTGGTAGCGGTCCTCGGGCTTCTTCGCCACCATCTTCTGATAGATGCGCTCCAACTCGTCCGAGACGTCGGGGCGCTTCTGCTTGAGCGACGGGATCGGGTCGTTCATATGCGCCAGAATTTTTTGCACGACCGTGTCACCGCCGAACATGCTCACGCCGGTCACCATCCGGTACAGCGAGCAACCCAGCGAGTAAATATCGCTGCGGGCGTCGGCTCGGCGCGTGTCGCTGGCCTGCTCGGGAGCCATGTAGTCGACCGTTCCCATCACCTGTCCGGTGTTGGTGAGCTGATGATCGGCCGCATCGCCCGTGGCATCGACGCGCGCCAGGCCCATGTCGAGAATCTTGACGACGCCATCTTGATCGACGAGCAAGTTGGCCGGCTTGATGTCGCGATGCACGACCCCCTTGCTGTGGGCAAAGGCCAAGCCGCGCGCCGCTTGCAGCAGATACTCGATGGCGACTTCGACACGGAGTGGTCCGTTCTGCTTGACCAGCGCCGATAGGTCTTGCCCGTCGACGTACTCCATCACCAGATAGTGCGTTCCTTTGTACTCGTCGGCATCGAAGGACTGGACGATGTTGGTGTGCGAGAGTTTCGCGGCGGCCTCGACCTCGCGCTGAAAGCGTTTGACCGCGCCCTCGTCTTGCACCATTGCGGCGGGGAGCACCTTGATGGCCACGAGGCGCTTCATGCGTTTGTGCTCGGCGCGATACACTTGGCCCATGCCGCCCGCGCCGATCTTGGCCTGTAAGACATACTGACCCAAGAGCAACGGCGTCTTGCGACCGGCGAGCAACTCTGCCGCCTGAAACTCGTTGATCCGACCGCGCTCGATGAGCAGCTTGGCGAGCGCTGGCCCATCTTTGGGGCGTGTCGTGAGCGTGGCGTCGCTCCACAGCGCTTTGAGATCGTCGACCGTCAGTAGGCCTGCCGCCACGACTGCCTTGCCGAATTGCTCAGTCGATAACGTCACGGTTCGGTTCCGGCTCAGAATATGTAGATGGGTCACGCCATCTTAATCGGGGGGAAGGTCACGGTAAATCATCTACCAGCCAGAGCTTGTGAATTACGTTTCGGGAGCGGACCGGTGAGCGAACCGCGCGCTGCGCCGTGTTTTGGCGCCAGAGAGCAGCGTGCTGGGCGCATGAAAAAAGCCTTGCTGTTTATTCCAGCAAGGCTTTATAAGTGCCCCCGCTCAGACTCGAACTGAGAACCCTCTGATTAAGAGTCAGATGCTCTGACCAATTGAGCTACGGAGGCAACTGGGACACGCGCGCCGCTCGAGCCGCCGTGAAGGCAAATTCAAACGCTCGGTGACCAGTGGCCTTGGAGTATAGTGCCCGACCACGCGGGCCGCAAACCCCCATGTTCGGGTGGCTATGGTTGCGCGGCGGCGGACACGCTCAACGCACGAATAAATTCGGCGTACTGACGATCGAGCGTTGCGTAGTCGACCCCCGTCAATTCGGCGAGCGTCGACGGTTTGTCGCGGCCCAGATAAATGCGTTGCAGGTACTCGACGAGCACGTCGCGGTATCGGCCGCGATCGTAGTGAATCAGAAAATAGGTCAGTCCCGACGATTGCGTGTAGATCGGCGCGATTCGCTCGTCGCGCTGCAAGGTTTGCATGCCCAACTGAACTAATTCGGCCAGCGGCACATAAAAGTCATCGCGCACGAGCCGGATACGGGCATCGTTTAAGCGCACGGCCTGTGTGCCGCCGAACTCGATGAACCCGTCGCGTTCGACGAACGATTCCATGTAACACGCCACCCCCTCGACCACCCAAAAGTTGGCGCTGACTCCGACCGGGGCCGTGCTGCTGCGCAGCTCGCCAAAGAGCTGATGCGACGCTTCGTGGTACAGGTTGCTGATGTTATCGAGTCCCGCGAACATGTAGGCCTTGCGTTTGCTGAAGTCGTAATAGCCGGTGGTGATGCTGATGCGTGGATGCTCGGCCGCCAGGGCGGCGTTGTACTCGTCACGATTACGAAAGCAGACGACCTGATGCTGTTTGGTCTTACCCTCGGGCAGCTTGCCGCCGTCGAAGGCGCGTCGCAATTGCGGCTCGTTAATCTGCCACAGCACAAAGAGTTGTTGCCAGGCGGTGTAGAGGCGTTCGAGTTGGCTGGCGACCTCGACCCCCATCTCAAGACTGTGGTTGGTGCGGATCAGATAGTGCTCGGTGGGAATTTCCCAGCCGCGTTCGATCGTGGCGTGTTCGCGTGCGTCGTCGGCGGCGCTGATCCAGCGTCCCTTGGAGAACCGCTCGCCTTTTTCATAACGGGCCACACGATCCGCCGGCAGCGAGCCGAACTTGGCGTGCCAGACAAGGTTGGACTTGGCGCGAATCGCTTCGTAGGTGGTTAGCCAACGTCCGTCGAGACGCTGATAGCCCAAGATGCGCCGGGCCTCGCTGTGGTCGGGATCTTCGCGCACGGTCTCGCGGAGCAGTTCGTAGGCCAATGATGGACGGTGCTCGTCGAGCGCTGCACGTGAGAGTTGAAACCACTGCTCGGCTTGTGTGCGGCGCATTTGCATCCAGCGCTCGTGCCATTCACGCGCGGTCGCGGATGCGTTGGGGTCGACCACCGGAGCACGATCGACGAGCAGCGGCACGTATTGGGTCAGCGGCGCGCGCCGTGGCGCCCAGCGACGCGCGGCCTGGGCCAACTCGGCGAGTTGCTGTTGCTCGCATCCCGCGGCCAACTCGTTGAGTTGCGCGGTGTATTTCGCCAGGGCCTCGTCACGGCGCTGAGCGACATCGGCCGATACGCTCTGCGCGACGCAGCATAGGCTTACGGCGAGCAGCGTAGCACATCGACTCACGCGAGGAGTTCCTTGGTTCAAACGGGCCGTTGAGGAGCAAACGGGGCCCCTCGGGTGTCGAGTTTACCATAAAAAAAGAGCCGAGGCGGGTCACAGCCTAGATTGGCCATGCCCGCCTCGGCAACAAATCGCGATTTGCAACAGACCGTTCGACTAGTCGAGGTTGGTCTTGGAGCTACGCTTTTGCAAGAAAATACCGCTAAAAATCTGCGCTGGCGGCAGTTCGACGGTCGCGTCGGCAAAGCCCGTCGCCGGGCTGCCATTGGCACTGGCCGCCGTACCTTGCACGCCGGGGTTCAAGTAGCCGTCACCCGTCTGATCGGCAAAGCTCTTGACCGAGCCGTCAGCAAACAGGATGTTGCAGCTTCCCTTGTGAACCGGACCGAAGTCGCGGGTGTCTTGCAAGGCGGGCGAGCGGGTTTCGCCCAGCACTGTCACGCCGTTTTGGGGCAACGTGCCGGCACGGGGTTGCTCGTAAGCAAACACATTGTCGACGCTCGGCGAGGTCACGAGCGAGGTCTTGAACCACGGAAAGGCCGTGGTGGTTTCCATCGGGCCATCGCTGAACGACTCGACGGTCCGTTCGCCAGCTTTGTGCCATGGGGTGCCATCGGAGCCGACGACATCCGCCGAGAAGTAGGCTTCGTTCTCGTCGCCGAAGTTGGCGTCGCCCGACAGCGGAATCAAATTGGCGCTAACCCACGATTGATCGACAATCGTTCGGGTCAACGGTCCCTGACCTCCGGAGAGCCCCTTGATGCCACCCTGATTGAACAGGGCATTGGTGGCCGTGGCGCCAGAGGTCGTGGTGGTGAGCTTGGGGCTGGTCCGAGCGAAATAGTAGGTGGTCATGTGGTTCGTACCGAACCCCTTGGCCAGGAAGTGATCGGCGACGTTCTGACCGCCGCTCGCACCGCCGAACGTGACCGTGGAGCACGCGCCCATGCTGCTGACACGATTCGTGAGGATCGTACCTTGAATGCCCGAAGGGGTGTCCTTCGCGCTGGGGGTGTTCGAGACGCCGTCGACATAGTAGCGAATCTTTTCCGACTGCCGGCCGACGTTCGACGGGCAGCGAATTTCGTTCGGCTTGCACGATTGCGAGTTCACGGCGTCGGCCACCCAGCCGATGCTGTCGATGCAACCGTCGCGCTGGCCGTCGAAGGCGCCCGTGCTGTACCGGGTTTGCGGATCGCGGTCGGCGAAGGTGTCAAAGCTGATGAAAAACTGCCGCAGGCTGGCTTTGCACTGCGTACCGCGAGCGTGCTCACGGGCGGCACCAATCGCCGGCACGGCGATGGCAATCAGCGAGGCGATGATCGTGATCACCACCAAAATTTCGATCAAGGTAAAACCCCTGATCTTTTTCTTGCGAACCAATGAGATCTTCATGCGTAATCTACCTTGTGATGGAACGGAAAAAATTTCACTGCTGAACAACAACAACGTGTACGTGATGAAAGCCTGCGGCGGGACCACGCTCGAACGTGGCACAGAGCCTTCCGGTGTGTTCCTGGCGACGAGTCACTCACGCGTGTTCGTCGCTCCCTGGGCGGAACCGCTCGTTCCGACTCACTTCCCCCCTGACGCTTGTGAGGCACCTCCTTTGTTCGATCCAGTTCACTTGT
>CAYLYE010000241.1:0-9587 GCA_964387325.1 uncultured Planctomycetaceae bacterium | reverse complement strand
GAGCGCGAAAGATCCGCCACACCGATCGGACTTTTTTTCGCGCTCCGCCGCGCGTCGCGACTAACGAAAGACGAATTGATTACGGGCGACTCGCGCGCGATGTCCACCAATCGCGGACCTTCTTCTCGGCCGTCGGGCTCTCCGAGGAGTACAGGGGCGCCAAGTCGCTCACCGCCAATATCAGCGGAGGGCTATGCAGCTTCAGGCCATAAGACTCGGGCGATTGATCGTAGCGCTGCAACAACAGCGCCGCGGCCGACGCACCCAGATCGCGAGCTTCTCCCTCGGTGGCGAACAATGCTTGCCGTCGCCCCAGCATTTGCACAAGAAGTCGATCCGCCTCGGCTCCGCGCGCCCGATTCAGGATCGTGAGCACGCTCAGCCAAGCGAACGCTTCCGAGATATTCTCCTCTTGCTTGAGCACTCGGCCATCGTCAAGTGCCTCGATCATACTCGCCGCCGCGTCGATCGTCCCACGTCGTGCGAGCATCAAGCACAAGACGCCATGATGACTCAGACCGCGCGGCACCTCGTCGCCAGGCGTTTCTCCCAGCGACACATCGTCAATCTTGGCGAGCAACCGGGGCGCTTGCCGAGACAGCACCTCGGGATCGAACCAGGCCAGCAGCCGCAATTGTTCCAGCGACAATGGTGTACCTCGTTCGAGCCAGCGTGACAGCGTGCGGGCCGAAATCTCCGCGAGTCGTTGCGTCCCGAGCCGCTTCACACGTGGTTCGTAGGCCAGTCGTGCCCGAGCGGTGGGCAGATTCACCAAGTGAAACGCTGCCGTGTTACGATGCGGGTGCGGAAAAAACTCTCCCACCGGATAATCGCCCGGCTCGAGTGTGTTGCCGCTTACGCAATGGGCAGTCCGGTCATCAATGCGATCGAAGTGGCTGGGTCGAACCGCTCCAGGAGCCTGGCTAGGAACGTCGACCAACAGATGCTGAATGCCGCCGTGTTTGCCGAGATCCCAAAACTCGGCGACCATCGCCGGTTTGGTCCACTGCAACAACTCATCGAGACGCGCTCGAGCTGGGTCCGATAGATTGCCTCGTTGGCTGGCTGTTTGCAACGCCGTGGCGATGCGTGCGGTCTCGACGCCGTGTGCCAAATGCAGCCGTAGTTGTCGCTCGCTGAGTTCAATCGGGTAAGCCTTATCGGCCTCGGCTTGCTCATTCGATACGAGTTGCTCGACGAGTTTCGTCAGACGCTCCGCCTTCAATTCCATGAGTGGATAGCGCCGCTCGTCGTCGGCGAGCCAGGTTTGTCGGGCCGACTCCCAATACTGTTCAATATCTTGACGCAATGGTCGGTCGAACTCGCCGTCCTCTAAGACGGTCAACAAACGATCGAGCAATGTGGCTGACGCATCTGCGCGCAACACGAGGAGTTTGAATTGTTCGTCGGCGGCAAGCCGCTCGCTAAACTTCTGGCTGTCGAGCGCCGCGATCAGTTCGTCGATCTGAGCTGCCGTGACGGGCGCGCTCGCCGCGAGGCGTGGCAGTTTCGCACTCAGCCGCTGCAAAGCCTGTCGCGTCTCGAGCGGCGTGTCGAGGCGGTACAGCCAGGGCTGAGCCGTTGCCGCGAGCAAGGCGTGGTTCGCTGGTTCGTTGGCGAGCCGGTCCAACTGTTCGAGCGCGAGTTGCCGCACTTCATAACGGTCGTCATTGAGCTGCTCGAACAATAAACGCACATCCACGTCGGCTGCCAGCACAAACGTGCTAGCGGCGACGAGCATCAGGCATGCTCCGACGAGAATCCGAACGGTCATCGTGTCACAGGCTCGCTGGCTAGAGGCGGCTAGGTAGTTATTTTCCCGACGACGCCATGATATCCCCCGCTGGCAAACCCTGCCACGCGAATAACGAACTTGACGCGATCGGCTCTTTTCGCGATAAGCCGCCTCGATTTTGGCACCCTCTCCACAGCGACGAAGGCACGTGATGAAAGCGAAACTGGCGCTGATAGCCTGGTTGATCGGTGGGCTCGTGGCTCTTTCGGTCGCGCAACTGCACGGCGATGACCTGCCGGCCGCGGGGATCAACTCGCTCAGCCTTAAGTCACAGTTGGAAAAAGGGCTGCGCGCCCGGCGACCCGTCGAGTTTACCTACATCGCCGACATCGTCAAATTGGTCGAAGACGGCAAATTGCCGCGTGCTTTAGTCGACAGTTCATTCGTCTACGCCCGGCTCAAGCCCTCGAAACAGATTCAGCATTTTCAGTTCTCCTTGCGTGCTCGGGCCCAAAAGCTGGGAATTGTCACGCCGACGCTCGACAATCAAGTCGTCAATCTGCGCTGAGCCGCACACCCTTTCTGTCCGAGCCAGGGGCATGAGCCCCCGGATAAGCTGGCCCCGTCATACGCTACGATTTCCGGGGACTCATACTCCCGGCTCGTTAACAAACGCACAGCACCTGTATCTCGCGCCGCGATCGACTAGAATCAAGGCGTCAAACGTCATGGTGCCTGGTTTCACACGGCGGAGCATGTCAACGATGGGCTTTATCGACATTCAATCGGTCCCTGAAATCAATCCGGTCCCTGGCTGCCGCATGCGGACGCCGTTTGGTCAAAACCTGATGCTCTCGTACCTGCAAATGGATGAAGGGGCCGAGGTCCCCATGCACAGCCATCCTCACGAGCAGGGCGGGGTGTTGCTGCACGGACGTGTCGAACTCACCATCGGCGACGAGACCCGAATCGTCGAAAGTGGCTCGCTGTTCATTATTCCGCCAAACGTGCCGCATCGCGCCGTGGCGGTCGGTGGGCCGGCGACGGTGCTCGATGTGTTCAGTCCAGTCCGCGAGGATTACGCTGAACTTGCCAATCGATATATCCCGAACGTGTCGCAATAGACTTAACAAGCCATGAGCGAGCGAAAGTCATTGGCTGTTACGATGGGGGACCCGGCTGGCGTCGGGCCCGAGATTTGCTTGCGGCTCCTGGCCGACGAGTCGCTCGTGGCCGAGTGTCGCCCGATCGTTTATGGCGATACCGCCGTGCTGGAGCGCGTGGCTCAGGTGACGGGGCTCTCTTTCAACGCCGAGCGGGTCCACGACCTGGGGCAGATCAAGCTCGATCACTTCGCGCCCGGCCAAGTCAACGCGGCGACCGGTGCCGCGGCCTACGCCTACATTCAATGCGCGATCGACGACGCGCTCGCCGGTCGAGTCCTGGCCGTGACCACCGCGCCGATCAGCAAAGAGGCACTGCACGCCGCCGGGTATCGCTACCCGGGTCACACCGAGATTTTCGCCTCACGGACTCGCTCCGCTCGCTCGTGCATGATGCAATATGCCGAAGAGATCACCTGCTCGTTCGTGACCACGCACATCGGTTACCGCGATGTTCCGCAGCAACTCTCCATCGAGCGGATCGTCGACGTGATCGAACTCACAGCCGATGCGATCCGCCGCCTGCGGCAAAAAACGCCTCGGCTGGTCGTGTGCGGGTTGAATCCTCACGCCGGCGAGCATGGACTCTTCGGCGATCGCGAGGAGGAACGGATCATCATTCCGGCGGTCGAACGCGCTCGGGCGTGTGGCGCGATCATCGAAGGACCTTTGCCGGCCGACACAGCCTTCTTGTTGCCCAAGCGACGGTCGACCGACGCCTTCGTGTGCATGTATCACGATCAAGGACACATCCCGGTCAAGGCACTGGCGTTTGATACAGCCGTGAACACGACACTCGGTCTGCCGATCATTCGCACGAGCGTCGATCATGGCACAGCCTGCGATATTGCCTGGCAAGGGACCGCCTCGGCCAGCAGTCTTTTCTCTGCCGCGCGACTCGCGCTGCGATTGGCACAAAGCAAGTTATCGTGACATTGGCGAGGGTGCCCATGTCACGTCTGCGTGAGCATGTTAGCTAAGCATGGCCATGCGGACATGGCCATCGCACACCTCATTAAAGCAAGCCGCTATGACGGTGGCGTTTCGCGGCAGGCTTGAATGAGCGCGGTCGCACCTTGCGCAATCAATTCTTGGGCCAGCTTTTCACCGAGCGCGGCTGCATTCTCGGGCGTGTCGACCCCCTCGGCCGACACGCGTGTCTTGCCGTCGCCGCTGAGCACAACGGCCGAGAGCCGCAGTTGAGTTGCTTCGATCCGCCCCCAGGCCCCAACTGGGGCCAAGCACCCGCCGCGAATGTTGAGCAACAACGATCGCTCGGCCAACACCGAGGCGTGGGTCGCCGGATCGTTGAGTTTCGCAACCGCCGAGCGGGTCGCCGCGTCGTCGCTTCGCCCTTCGAGGCCAAGTGCCCCCTGCCCGACGGCGGGCAGAATCAAGGAGCGTGGTAGCAATTGCGTGACATGCTGGGCGAGTTCGAGTCGTGTGACCCCCGCTTCGGCCAGGATCAGGGCGTCGAACTCGCCGTCGTGCAATTTCCGGATGCGGGTCTCGACGTTGCCGCGAATGTCGATCATCTGCAAGTCAGGCCGGGCGTGCCAGAGCTGCGCGCGACGCCTGAGGCTCCCCGTCGCCACGACCGCTTGCTGCTTGAGCTCGCCAAACGATTTCACCTCCCGCGTGATGAGCACATCGCCCAGCGGGCCGCGCGTGGGGACACAGAGCAGCGCGAGTCCTTCGATCGGCGCCGTCGGAAGATCTTTCAGACTATGCACGGCCAAGTCGACCTCGCCGGCCAACAGCGCGCGTTGCAATTCCTTGGTGAAGACTCCCTCGCCCCCCGAGATGGCCGCGATCGGGCCGACCTGCTGGCGATCGCCCCGCGTCGAGATGGGGATCAACTCGACGTCGACCCCGTGTTGCTGCAATTGCGCAGCGACCCAGTTGGCCTGCCATCGGGCCAACGCACTGCCACGGGTACCAATTCTCAACGCTGCACACATGCCGCTGCTCTCACAAAAATTAAAACCGATATTATAGATGCCGAGACCGTCTCATGCGAGTTCCCAAACCGAGCGATAGGCACTGTGTTGTTCGCAGTACTCGAGCATCCGCGCGTAAAAAGGTTCGTTCGCCAGCGTCGCGCTATCCCCCACCACGATCAATTTGCGACGCGCTCGAGTCCAAGCCACGTTCATTCGCCGCTTATCGCCCAAAAAGCCAATCTCGCCACGCGGATTGGCTCGCACCAGCGAAATAATGACCGCTTCCTTCTCTCGTCCCTGAAAGCCGTCGACCGTGTCGACCTCGAGCCCATCGATCGTCATGAGCTGTCGCAACCAGCGGACCTGCGCGGCGTAGGGGGTGATGATCGCGATATCGCCCGCGGGCACACCGGCCTCGACCAGCGATTGCAGTAGCCGCTCGACCACCTCGGCCTCGCCGGGGTTGAATAGGCTTTCGCCATCGGGCTCGTTTTGTTCGTCATGCCCTGCCCCGGCCGTGTCAATAAACTCCAGCGGTGTTTCGGTCAGCGGCAGAGTCGTGATGTCGGACAGGTCGCAGAGCCGATGCGCGGCGACCGACTCGTGAGCAACTAGCCCCTGCTCGTAGAACTCGGCCGACGAAAAGTCGCTGATTTGCTGGTGCATTCGGTACTGCAGGTCGAGCCGGCGCGCGACCGTGGGCCCTTGCAGCTTGACGATCCGCTCGAACAAGCTGACTCCAAAACCCTGGCGTTGCGCGTCGGACGAGATGACCGTCGGGGGCAATTGACAGTGGTCGCCGGCAAGCACGACGCGATCGGCGCGTTGCAGCGGAATCCAACACGGCGGCTCCGTGCTCTGGCACGCCTCGTCGATCACGACCCAATCGAACACCCGGTCGCCAAGCAGTTGCGCGTCGAGTCCGGTCGTGGTGGCGCAGATCACGTCGGCCGTGTCGAGCACGTGCTGAACGGCGGAGTGTTCGAGGCGTCGGGCATCGGACAACAGCGCCTTGGCCTCATCACGCAAGGCACGTTTTTCTCCTGCGGCGGGCTTGGCGCGCGTGTACTTGCCGGCCTTGCGGAACAAAGCCCGCGCGTCCTTGACGAGCTTGCGCGCCACCTGTACGTCGTTGTGTTCGGCGACCAGAACGTCGAGCGTTCTTGCCCGCAACTCGGCGAGCACCCGGGCCGGATGCCCAATGCGCACCACGCGCTCGCCTGCCGCGACCAAGCGTTGCAGCAGATTGTCGACCGCCAGATTGCTCGGCGCACAGGCGAGGACTTTCTCACCACGGCGAATCGCTTGACGAATCAACTCGACGACGGTCGTGGTCTTACCGGTGCCGGGGGGGCCGTGAATCAGTGCGAGTTCTTTGGCGCTGAGCGCCCAGCGGATCGCGGCCAACTGCGATGCATTCAGCGACGTGCTCAGCGGCGTCAACTCACGCTCGGCCGAGAATTCGGCGGCTCGCTCGCCGAGCAGCACGCGACGTAAATGCGCAAGTCGATTGCCGCCGGCGCGCTCGGCTGTCCGCAACGCCGCGCGTTGTCGCTCGGTCACAATCTCGTCCTGCGACAAGTTGAGCCGCCAAGTGTCTGCCTCGGGCAACTCTTCGCTATCGGAGATCACGACGTCGATCGTCGTCTCGCTGCGGCGGCTCACGATGCCCCGGACATGCTCGTCCGAGGTACCGTCGTCCGGTACGAGCACCACGGGGGAGCCGGTATCGAGCCGCGTCCAAGGAAGCCGGAGCGTGCGGTTTCTCTTGCCGAGGGTGACGATCCACCGGCCGGCCATACCCGCGTCTTCCTCGTAGATGGCCAGATCGACCAGGGCTTGGCCCGAGCGTTCGGCCTCGCCCCCGCGAAGCTTGGAAATTCGGCCCACCAGGCGCTCGGCCGTGGCTTGGCTCTCCTGTTCGAGCCAGCGTAATAACTGGCCAAAATGAGCCTCGGGCGTGACGGAAGTTAATGATGCCATAATCTTTGCGGTTAGTCGTCCTGGCCGGGAAACTCAGAGACCCCGGTTGCCCATGCGGGCCGAAAAACCTACATTCTCAATGGTAAGCAGCGTAGTTTGCATCAACTTTGCGGCATGCGATGGCACTCTCCTCGAATCACCTCGACGCCTCCTTACAGCGTAGCAGCTTGTTGCGACTTGAACATGTCGGCAAGACCTATTCGATGGGAGAAGTCTCGGTCGAGGTGCTACGCAACGTCGCATTGAATGTGTACGAAGGGGAGTTCTTGGCCATGGTCGGCCCCAGTGGCTCGGGCAAGAGCACCCTGCTGAACATCATTGGCGGTATGGATCACGCCACGGTCGGGCAGGTCTGGTATCGCGATCAGGACATGACCCGGTTCTCGACCCGCGAGCTGACCCGCTATCGGCGGGAAACGATCGGCTTCGTGTTTCAGTTTTATAACCTCGTGCCGACACTCACCGCGCGCGAGAACGTGATGGTGTCGACCGAAATTGCCCGCACTCCGCTCGACGTCGACGAAGTGCTCGATATGGTTGGGCTCAGTGATCGGGCCGATCATTTTCCCTCGCAGATGTCCGGTGGCGAGCAGCAACGGGTGGCCATCGCCAGAGCGTTGGCCAAGAACCCCGAGTTACTCTTGTGTGACGAGCCGACTGGGGCGCTCGATTTTGCCACCGGCAAGCGTGTGTTGCGGCTGCTGCTCGAAGTGCGCGAGAAGCTCGGCAAGACGGTGCTGATCATCACGCACAACGGGGCCATCGCCGAAGTGGCCGACCGAGTGATCCGGCTCCGCAGTGGCGAGATTGTCGAGGCGCACGTGAACGAGCACCCCAAAGCGCCCGAGGAGATCACCTGGTGAGCGTCCTCGATCGCAAATTGCGCCGCGAATTGCTCTCCTCGTGGGGCGTCATCCTCGCGATCACGAGCATCATGGCCATTGGGATCGCGGCCTACGTGGCGCTCAACTCGGCGTATCGAAACTTGTCGCGTGCTCAGGTCGACTACTACGCTCAATGTCGGATGGCCGACTTCACATTGCAGTTGAAGAAAGTCCCGCTGTCTGAGATCGAGCCGCTCAAGCAATTGCCGGGGGTGGTCGACGTTCGGCCGCGGATACAATTTTTCGCGACGGTCGATTTACCTGACGTGGTCGAGCCCCTTAACGGACTTGTCTTGTCGCTCCCCGATCGACCGCAGAGCGTCATCAATGACATACTCATGCGCCGAGGCGGATACTTTACCGACGAGCGCGACAACGAGGTCATCGTCAATGACGCCTTCGCCCGGCAGCACCATCTGCACCCGGGCATGTGGATCCATCTGCTGCTCAACAATCAGCGGCAGGAACTGTTCATCGTCGGAACCGCGATCAGCAGCGAGTTCACGTATCTGGTCGGGCCAGGCGCGATTGTGCCTGATCCCAAGCGGTTCGGGGTTTTTTACCTGAAACAGACCTACGCGGAAGACATTTTTGACTTCCAGGGGGCTGCGAATCAGATCGTGGGCATTTTGTCTCCCGAGGCCCGTGATAACTCGCGCGATTTACTGCGGCAGGCCGAGGTGCTGCTCGATTCGTATGGCGTTTTCAACTCCTTCCCGCTCAGCGATCAACCCTCGAATCGCTTTTTGAGCAACGAGATTCAAGGTCTCCGCGCGTTCGGCGTGATCAACCCGGCAATTTTTCTTGCCGTGGCGTCGCTGGTGCTCAATGTCCTCATGTCGCGGCTGGCCGAGCAGCAACGGGTCGTCGTTGGCACACTCAAGGCGCTCGGGTACGACAACGCGCAGGTGTTTTGGCACTTTATCAAGTTCGGGTTGTGCGTCGGGGTCATTGGCGGCGGCGGAGGCTGCGCCCTCGGGTACTGGATCTCGACCGGCATGACCGGTATGTACCTGATGTTCTTTCAGTTCCCCCGGCTCGTATCGCAAGTGTATCCAGACATTCTGGCCGAGGGAGTGTTGATCGCGCTCGTGTGCGGTCTGACAGGAAGCATTCACGGCGCACGCAATGTGTTACGCCTCGAGCCGGCCGAGGCCATGCGCGCGAAGCCGCCAACCCAGGGGGGAAAAATTCTCCTCGAACACTTTACGGCCCTGTGGTCGCGGTTGAGCTTCGGCGCTCGCATGACCTGTCGCAATATCTTACGTCATCGGCTACGCACGGGGGCGGGCATCTTTGCCGCTGCGATGGGCTCGTGTGTCGCCGTCAATGCGCTGATGCTCGTGCGTTCGATCGTCTATATGGTCGATTTTCAATTCGAACTCGTGCAGCGCAGCGACATCGACCTGACGTTCAAAGATGAACAGGGCGCGCAAGCCCTGGTCGAACTCAAGCATTTGACGGGGGTCGACCACGTCGAACCCTTGTTCGACGTGGCTTGCAATTTTGTGCATGGACCGTACCAGCGCAAGGGGGGCATCACCGGCATCGTCCCCAAGGCCACGCTGACCATGCCGCGCGATATCGATGGCAATCGGCTGCGCGTCCCGGCGAGCGGCTTGCTCATGAGTCGCAAAATGGCTGAGATTCTGCATGTCCAACAAGGAGACGTCGTGACCGTCGTACCCACCAAGGGCTTGCGCCAGCCGCAGGACATGAAGGTAACGGCCATTGCTGACGCTTACATTGGTCTCGCGGTCTATGCGGATCTCGACTTCCTCTGCCATAGCGTCGGCGAGGAGTTTGCCATGAACGGAGCGCAACTACTGATCGACTGCAAAGCCCCCACGACCAACGCGGCCGATCTGCAAAGCGCGCG
>CAYLYE010000240.1:0-9587 GCA_964387325.1 uncultured Planctomycetaceae bacterium | reverse complement strand
AGCGAGCGCGAGAACCAGTCGGAGCCGATGAGTTGCCCACGCTCCATGATCTGCCGCGACTCGACCTCGACCGTGGGTCGACAGAGTACGAAGTCGAGATGGAACGGCACTTGATTGATGCCGCCGATCGTCGCGTTCGACCCGAAACCAAAATGGATCGTCCCCGCGCACCCTTCGTCGTCGAGCATCCGGCCGGTCAACTCGGCCCAGGGATTGAGTCCGATCCCGAACTCGGCGAGCCAGCGGGCCTCGTCGCGGCCAATCCGCTCGAAGATCGCTTGCAGGGTTTGCCGCTCGGGCGATTCGCCTTCGATATCGACGATCATTCCCTGACGCACGATGAGCGTGATCGGTCGAGCTAGCCGGCCTAATTCACGGCAGGGGATGCTGCCATCGACGACCACCGTGCCGTGCGCGGTTCCTTCGAGCGGCGCGATATTCACCTCGGCATCGGGCGGCGAGCCGAGCGTGCCCGGCTCCAAACAGGCACCACCACAGGCGTTGGCCGTGCGTCCGGCGGCCGAGAAGGTCAGATCGGTCCCCGCCTCGCTCTGCACGCGAATCGTCCGCGCGTCGTTCAGGACGCGCTTGAGACGCCGGGCCTCGACGCCCGCCGCGCGAAAATCGCATTTCAGACTTTCGCCGCCGAGCAATTCCAGGTCGTAGTCAGGCAGGCTCAGATAGCGGGTCCCTTGCTCGTTGGCCGCCCGCCGCTCAGCCGAATGGGCCAGCGACATCTTCGTGAGGCAGAAGACCGCGTCGGCCCATAACATCGCCGGGCCAATGTGCGGCGGCGGAGCCGAGCCGTGCATCGTGAGCGGTTCGAGTTCTTCATGCCGCACCTGGTCGGTCACGGCGCGACACTCGGACAGCACGTAGTGGGCTACGTCGCGCGTCTCGGGGTTGCTCAGCACGAGTGCCTTTTCGCCGCTGCGAAGGCCGGCACACGTTTCGACCAGTATCTGGGCGCCACGCTGGGCGCGAGCCTTGAGGTCAGGCAGCTTGAGTGATAATGCCATGAGTCACCTGTTCACCGCTGGGGGCCTGTTGGAGATCAATGAAGCGTCCGCTGGCATGCGCCGTTTGCAAATTCATCAGCTCGCCCGAGATGCCTGTCCGCAGCGAGACATTCATGATTCGCAATGGCAGCCCTCGCAGCGAAGCGAGGTGCGGGCGAGTTTGTTCCAGGCAGTCGACGAGCACGCCCCCCGAGTTGAGCTGCGCCAACACCGCCTCGAGCTCCGTCGCGTTCAACGGCGACAACAGCACGGCGATATCAAATCGCGCCGGTCGTGACGACGGGTGATGAGCCCAATGCGGCTGATCTTTTTCCAACGGGCTGATGCCGACCTGATGCAAGGCGTTGGGGTTCAAATGCGTGCAATACAACTGCCAGTTGTCGAAGCTCGGCGGCAAATGGTTCGCCACCCGCTCGGGATTGCCGCCGACGAACAGGATCGTCTGAGCACTGGACTCCATCGCCACTTGATAGAGCGACGAGAACAAATTGTGGTACTTGATCGCCGACAGGTTGGCCCAATAGACCTGCTCGTCGCGTCGCCATTGCGACTCGCTCTCGAGCAGTTCTTGTCGCACGGCGGCCGAGTTGATCTCGAACACCAGCATATTCAGCGCGCCGCGATGCCGCTGCATCACGTCGATGAACGAGGCAATCGAGCCGAACGAGGCCCGCAACACAATGAATTGATCGTCGTGATAGAAATACTCGGCCATCACGTGCTGATCGTCGGGCGTTTCGGCCGCGATGTCGACCAACGCCACGACCGGCAAATAGGCCTTGTGCGCCAGGATCTTGACGCTCCGCAGCACCTCTTCGACCGTGCGGAAGGTGTTGCGGATCGCGCGGCCGTCGGCCAGCGGCGTGTCGATCTCGAGCAGCGACTCGGTCGGCCGAGGCTCGGGGAACGCGACCGTCACCGGTACCGCGGTGGTCGCCAACTCGGCCGCAAGTTGCTCAACCTCAATGTGCTGATCGCCGCCGTGCAGCCGATCGCCATAGGCGTCGAGCAACAGATCGAGTGACACATGATGCGCGGCCGCGGCTTTCTCGAACGGGCCGATGAGCCCGCTATGAATGCGTGCGTAGCCGCCGACAATCTCTTGCGCGGTCAGCGACCGCCGCTGCATCACCGGACGAATCACCTCTTGCCAGACCCGCAGCACTTCATGGAAGTCGTAAGGGGACTGTACGCCGAGCGACTTGAGCACGGGGATCAACATCTCGGTGCGCGTGTTGCCCGCGCTGCGGCCGAGTCCGCCGATCGAGCAGTCGATCAGCGATGCGCCAGCCTGCCAGGCGGCGAGCGAGTTGGCGATCGCGAGTTCCAAGTTGTTGTGACCATGAAATCCGACGCGCACGTCGGCGTGTTCGCGAATGGCCCGCACGTAGTCGGCGACCTCGTCGCTCAACATACCGCCGGCGCTGTCGACGACGTAGATCACCTCGGCTCCGTGCCGAGCGAGCACGGCGGCCTTTTCGGCGATCGCCTTGGGACTCTGCGAGTAGGTCTTCATGAAATTGCCCATCACCTCGTAGCCCAACTCCTTGGCGTACTCGATGAATGGGATGATCGTTTCGTACTTCTCGGGCTCGTTGCCGATGCGGATGAAATGCATGCCGAACGCTTCACGCGCGTGGCGCAGGTTTTCCTTGGTGCCGATACCAGGGATGAAGAAGGTCCCAAAGCGGCTCTGTTTACATGACTCGGCGGCAGCGGCGAGGTACTCCTCGTCGGTCGCGGCAGCGGCGGTTTTCACCTGCGAGGCGTTGAGCCCCAGGCCGTGACCGACCTCGATATATCGAAAGCCCATCCGGTCCAAGCTGCTGCACAGCAGGCGCACATCCTGCTGACAAAATTGAAAATCGATCACATAGCTGCCGTCGCGAATCGTGACGTCAAAAATTTCCGGCGGCGCGAGTTGAGTATTGAGCGTGCTCATGCGGCGAGGCTCCGTGATTGCAGCAGCGATGATAAACGGCGTAATCCCTCGCGCACCTCTTCGATCGGACTAGTGCCAAACGAGATGCGCAAGAAACGGCGATACGATGCGCCAAACACATTCCCCGGCACCACCGCCATGCGGCAGTCGTCGAGCAACCGTAGCGCAAGCTCGTCGGCCTCGGGCAGGTGGTCGGGTAATTTCGGAAAGAAGTAGAAAGCTCCGCCCGGGGCGCTGTATTGCAAGCCCGGTAGCCGCGCCGCCTCGGCCAGCAGCGCCTCGTTGCGGCGGCGATAGTCGCTCACCACCCGCTGCAAAAACGCCGGCGCGTCAGGGTGCGTGTAAGCGGCCACCGCCCCACGCTGGGCAAACGACGTGCTACAGACCGTCAAGTACTGATGCACTTTGTTGATCTGCGTGATCACCTCAGCCGGCGCGGCCACGTAGCCCAGCCGCCAGCCGGTCATGCCGAAGATTTTCGAGAAGCCGTTGATCAGGATCGTCCGCTCACGCGCTCCGCTCAGCGAAGCAAAGCTCGTGAACGCGCCATCGAACACGAAATGCTCATACATCTCGTCGGCCAGCACATATACGCCGCGCCGCTGAGCAAATGACAACACCTGCTCAAGGGTCTCGCGATGATAAACTTTGCCCGTCGGGTTGACTGGATTGCTCAACACGACCATTCGCGTGCGCGGTGTCCAGTAACGTTCGAGCAACTCCTCGGTGATGGCGAAGCCGTCCTCGACCCGTAGTGGCACGGGCACCACGGTCGCGCCAATCATCTGAGCGCAGCAGGCATAGTGGGGCCAGATCGGCTCGGGGACGAGAATCTCGGCCCCCGGCTCGAGCACCGCGAAAATCGAGGCCGCGACCGCCTCGCTCGCGCCGGTCGTCACGACGATCTCGCTCTCGCTGTCGTAGCGGGCATGATTCTCGCGCTCGAGCTTCTGAGCAATCGCGCGGAGCAACTCGCTTATGCCCCGATTGCCCACGTACTTCGTAAACCCGTCGGCGAGCGCCTGCTGCGCGGCCTCGACAATAAACGGTGGGGTTTCGATGTCGGGCCGACCCACGTCGAACCGCAGGATTTTGTGCCCCTGCCGTTCGAGGGCCGTGGCGCGATCAAATATCTTGCGAATGCCTGAACTCGGCAGTCGCTCGACGATTGAACTCAATGAAGGCATCGGTGCCTGGGTCGTCACGAATACGGTTCCTTCCGTACCGGCGTGTCGAGTGTCTCTCGGTCGAGACGCACTGCACGCCTGAGTCATGATCTCGCGGAGAGCGTCATTGAAACGCATCCATGCAGTCTCCGTGGGGCGGTTAAGCCACGAGAGAATTGAGCAGCTACTGCGCTCGACTGTCAAGATGAGGCCATGAGGTTCCGCAGCTAGCAGTGCCAGCACGGCAATGCCTGGCAAGCTATTTTTCTCGCGCCGCGCAATATTCGTCCCTGCGCGGCGAATAACTGTCCAGAGTTGCTTGCATTCGACCCAATGAAACGCCGTTACTTGCTCATTGCCGGAGAAAAATCATGTGCCGCAAAACGTTGACCTGGGGGGCTCTGTCGGCCCTCATTCTGTTCGTGGCTTTTGGCCGCGAAGCGACCAGCTACGTGCAAACCTGCTACGGCTGGGCACGCGACTCGGTCAAGAGCAGCATCCCGCTCGACTTCGAGATCGATCGAGCCCGCTCGCTGCTGAAGAATTTGTTGCCCGACATCCGCACCAACATGCACCTCATTGCCAAGGAAGAGGTCGAGGTGCAAAAGCTCAACCAACAAATCGCCGAACAGCGCGCCCGACTCGACAAAGATCAGGCGGAAATCATGCGAATGAAAGGGGACCTCGAAAGCGGCTCGTCGACGTTCAAGTACGCCAAGCGCACGTATACCGTCGATCAAGTGAAGCATGATCTGACGCAGCGTTTCGAGCGGTTCAAAACGCAAGACGCGACGGTCAATAGCCTCGAGCAAATGCGTACGGCGCGCGAGAAGAGTCTTGCCGCCGCTCGGCAAAAGCTCGAGAACATGCTGGCCACGCGCCGACAACTCGAGGTCGACGTCGAGCATCTCGAAGCCCGATTAAAGATGGTCGAAGCGGCGCAGACGACGAGCGCCTATCAATTCAACGACACGCAACTGAGCCGCGCCAAGAATCTGATTACCGATCTGCGCACCCGGCTCGACGTCGCCGAGCGGCTGCTCGACACCGACGCCGCGTCCCTCGAGCAGATTCCGCTCGACACACCGACCGACGGCGCATTGCTCGATCAGATTAGCGAGTACTTCGGTCGCAGTGAGCAACGCTCACTCGTCTCCTCTTCTCTAGCCCCTAGTCCCTAGCCCCTCGTCTCGGCGGCCGAGCCGCCGGCTTGGGTTGGTTTCACTCTGGTCTCCGGTCTCCAGTCTCCGGTCTCGCTTTGCTACACTATCATGATCTACTCCCCTCACCACGCACTGCCTATGGGTCGCTATTGGATTTGGAGCGACGGCGTCGGCGGCTACTTGGCTTTCGAAGAGTCGAGTGTGGTGCTGGGACGCGCGGTGCCGGGCTCGGGGGTCGCGGTACCCTTGCTGGCTGACGTGGCTCGACGACACGCGGCCGTGCATCGTGAGGAGGATATGTATTGGCTCGAGGCTTATGAGCCCACGCGGCTCAACGGTGCCGAGGTCAAGCAGCGTGCGACACTCCGCAGCGGTGATGAGATCGAGTTGGGGCAGGGCGTGCGACTGCGGTTCACACAGCCGCACCCGCTCAGCGCCACGGCCCGACTCGACTTCACGAGCCGGCATCGCACCCAACCGAAGACCGACGGCGTGCTGCTGCTCGGCGACACGTGCCTGCTCGGACCCTCGGCGACGTGTCATGTGCAGTGTCGCGATTGGACGCGGGAGTTGATCTTGTATCGCCAAGCGTCGGCGTGGTTCTGTCGGCTTGATGGCCGCGTCGGGACGGGCTCGTTGCAAGTCGACGGCCGGCCGCATTTGGGCCCCGCGCCGCTCGACAGTCGCTCGCGGATTGTGTTGGAACGTGGGGCTGTGCAGATCGAACGCTGTGAATGATTGCAGAGTAATGACTCGAACGAACCCCTCTCCTCTTGGGAGAGGATGTCGAACGCAGTGAGACAGGTGAGGGTCGGGTGGCGGCCAGAAGACCCTCATCCGGCCTTCGGCCACCTTCTCCCGGTGGGAGAAGGCAATACATAGACAACCCCCGTGTGACCCCTTAGGCTGAATCGGACTTGCTCCTCGGATGTACTGACCGATCATGGACCCCGTCGCTTCGCCGCCGCCGCATGTTACGCTTCCTTCGGATGCGCCGTCGCGGCATTTTCAATTCGCGTCGGGCGCGCGTCCCTTGGATGGCTATACGATCAAGCGCGGCATTGGCCAGGGGGGCTTTGGCGAGGTGTACTACGCGCTCAGCGACGCGGGCAAAGAGGTCGCGCTCAAATGGATTCGTCGCCACCTCGACATCGAACGCCGCGGCGTGCAGCAGTGCTTGAACTTGAAGCACCCCAACCTCGTCTCGCTCTACGACATTCGCACCGACGCGCAAGGCGACTGCTGGGTCGTGATGGAGTACGTCGACGGCGAAAACTTGCAAGCCGCACTCGAGCGCCATCCGCGCGGCATGCCCCACGACGAGGCACTCCAGTGGCTGCGAGGCGTAGCCGAGGCGGTCGCGTATCTGCACGAGCATGGGCTTGTACATCGCGATTTGAAGCCGGCCAATGTGTTTATCGACGGCGGGCCGATCGGCGAAGGCGTGGTCAAGCTCGGCGACTATGGCCTCTCGAAGTACATCTCGGCCAGTCAGCGGAGTGGCCATACCGAGAGTGTCGGCACGGTGCATTACATGGCTCCCGAGGTGGCTGGCGGACGCTATGGTAAAGAGATCGACATTTATGCGCTGGGAGCCCTGTGGTACGAAATGCTCACCGGTCGCGTGCCATTCGAGGGTGAAACGACCGCCGAGGTGCTGATGAAACACCTCACCGCGTCGGTCGACGTGAACGCGGTACCGGAGCGCTTTCGCAGTAGCATCGCGCGGTGCCTCAACAAGGATCCGCAACAACGCCCCCGCAGCGCACGCGAGCTGCTCGCGCTCCTCGAGCCGTCGGCGGTCGTCGCGCCCGTGCTCGACGCCCCACGACCGACACCCCCTCCCGCGCCGAATCCGTGGACCGATCGGGTCGTGCGCGCCTGGCAACCGTTGTCGAAAACCGAGCGCCTCATCGCGGCGGTCACCCTCGGTGCGGCGGCTTGGGGCGCGCTGCAACTCCCGTCGGCCACGGGCCTCGCTCCGGTCGGCGTGAATTTCACGCTGGGAGTGATGTTCGTCTTTGCGGCGCTGATCGCGCTGGGGTATCACGTCTGGCAACGCGACCAAGGGCCGATCGCCGACGCGCCGCACGGCACAGGCCCCGTCATGGCCACCATCGTCGAGACCGGCCCACGAGCCTTTTTCACTCAACCGATCTACGAAGTCCCCACGCTCGCGCCGCGAGACCGTCTGCGGCAATTGTGCGGCTCGCTACTGTTGTCGTGCGCGATCGTCATCGCCAGCACGCTCGTGTTCTCCTGGGCGCGAGGCGCCGCGCCGCAGAACGACCAGTTCACCTGGCTTGTGCTGACCGGCACACTCGGCGCGTGGCTGCTGTTGCTCGTCGCGCCACTGTGGCAACAGCCGCACAGTGACCCAACGGCTCGCCGGTTCATGTCGATGCTCATGGGCCTGGCGCTGGGGGGCGTGAGTTTGGCGCTCGACCGACTGCTGTGGATCGACCTGCCCGGTGAACGCCCGACGCTCGTGGCTTTGCAGGTGGATTCGAGCGCGTGGTTCGACTTGGCAGGGCAGCCGCAATGGCTCGCGTATGTGGGCTTCTTCGGTGTGCTGTTTCTGGCTGTGAATTGGTCGAAGCAACTCGACCCCCGCCGCGCGCGTCGCTTTAGCCTCTGGTATCTGTTCACGACTTGGTTGTGGACGCTGGTCGTCGCAGCGATCGCGCCCTTCCCACAACCCTGGGGCAGCTTGTGCGTGCTGAGCATTTCGCTGGCCGTGCAACTGTCGTCCCCCTGGTACGCGCGCCTGCGCACGCAATGGTACTCGTCATGACATTAGTCTTCGCCGGTGGCATGTTGATCGAGGTTGTGGCTCTGGCCGTGTTCGCGGTTCTGGCGGTGTTGGCGCTCTTGGGGGTTGTGCGCTGGCAACTGGTGTTATCCTTGGCGGCGGCCGGCGCATTGCTCGTGCTCGTCACGACGGGCATGGCACTTGTGGCCGTCGCGATTCGCCAGCCGCAACCGATCGTCAACAGCAAGAACGCCGCGCCTCCGGCGCGACTTGTCAAAGACCCGGTGTCGGTCGAGGCCGCGAAAGAAAAATCAGCCGAACCGCCCGCGTGGGTCAGCGAGGGACCGCATCAGCTCGACGGCACGTATTTCGAGCACCTTGAGGCGGGGCCATTCGCCTCGCGCGAGGAATGCCTGCAAGCGCTCGGCCCACGGTTGGAAAAATCGGTTGCCGAGTTTGTCGAGCTGCACCTGAATAGCGCGCCGGGACAGAGCGTCACACTCGATCGCTCTGAGCTGTGGGAGCTCGTGCGTCAGGTTTGGTACGAGCCGGTCGACTCGTCGGTCGGTCCGATGCTCACGCTCCACGCGCAGCTAGGTCTCGACCGCAAGGCTCAGGCTCGGCTGGCGCAACGCTGGCGCCAGGCCGAGAGCAGCACGCGAATGCAGATTGCCTGGCTCGTTGGCTCGGGGCTGCTCACCGTATTAGCCTCGATCTACGTCTATTTATGGCTCGACCGCCGCGCGGTGCTCGCTTCGTCGCCGACGCATTCCTAGGGGAGCCAGGGCACATGTCGGCCGATCGACAAATCGACACGCTGCTCATCGAGCGGATTCGCACGGGCGAATCGGCCGCGTGGCAAGATCTGATCGCGCGTTACGAGGGACGGCTGCTCGCCTTTGTCGAGGTCCGTCTGCGCGACCGCGCCGCCGCCGAGGATGTCGTGCAAGAGACGTTCATTGGATTGCTCACGAGTTTGCCTCATTACGATGGCTCGCGGCACTTGGAAGGGTATCTGTTCACGATCGCCGCGCACAAACTCACCGATCACCTGCGCCGCAGCGGCCGCCGGCCGGCCTTGTCGTTATCGTCGACCGAGGACAGCAATGGAGAAAATCGGGCCGTGTCCAACGAGCCCGCCCTGAGCAGTTGCCTGCGCAGCCGCGAGCGGCAGCAGCTCGAAGAGCAAGCCCTGGTCACGGCCTGGCAGCAGATCATCGACCACTGGCGCGGGCGCGGCGACTGGCACAAGTTGATGACGGCCGAGCTCTTGTTCGTGGCTGGCTGCGCCAATCAGGAGGCGGCCCGGCGACTCAGCATGACCGAGCAGCAGGTGGCGAACGTGAAGTTCGAGTGCCTGCGCAAGTTGCAGCAGTCGGTCCGCGCGCAAGGATTGTCGAGCGACGTGTTTCCTGAACTTGCCGAGATCGAGGGGTAGAGAAGCAGGTGATGTCATTAGATAAGTGAACCACAGAGACGCAGAGGACACAGAGAGGAAGTTGAGTGATGAGAGGCTAGAGGCTAGTGGAGGAGCGGGGGAGTGAA
>CAYLYE010000239.1:0-9600 GCA_964387325.1 uncultured Planctomycetaceae bacterium | reverse complement strand
CATCACAACACGGGCGACGCCTGGTGCATCTACCCGATGTACGACTGGGCGCATGGCGAGAGCGACTCGATCGAAGGGATCACGCACTCGATTTGCACGCTCGAATTCGAGAACCATCGTCCGTTGTACGAGTGGTTCTGCGACGCGCTAGGTATCTACAAGCCGCAGCAAATCGAGTTCGCCCGACTCAACATCACCTACACCGTACTGAGTAAGCGCAAACTACTCGAACTGGTGCGCGACAAACACGTGTCGGGCTGGGACGATCCGCGCATGCCGACCATCGCGGGCATTCGTCGCCGCGGCTACACGCCCGAGTCGCTCCGCAATTTCTGCGCGCAGATTGGTGTCTCAAAATACGACAGTGTGATCGACATGCACGTGCTCGAAAACTCAGTCCGCGAGGACTTGAACAAACGCGCCCCGCGCGTGATGGCCGTGCTGAATCCGCTCAAGGTGGTGATCACGAATTACCCAGCCGGGCAAGTCGACGAACTCGACGCGATCAACAATCCGGAAGACCCATCGGCCGGCACGCGCAAGGTGCCTTTCTCGCGCGAGATTTACATCGAGCAAGATGACTTCCGCGAGGTGCCGCCCAAGAAGTACTACCGTCTCACCCCGGGCCAAGAAGTACGGTTGCGTTGGGGCTACTTCATCAAATGCACCGACGTGATCAAAGACCCCGCCACGGGTGAGGTAACCGAAGTCCACTGCACGTACGATCCTGAGACTCGCGGCGGCAACGCTCCCGACGGCCGCAAGGTACAAGGCACAATCCACTGGGTCTCGGCCGCTCAGGCCCTCCGGGCCGAGGTGCGACTGTACGACCATCTGTTCAAGGAATTGCACCCCGAGGACGTTCCCGACGGGGTCGACTACAAGACGAATCTCAATCCCACGTCGCTCGTGGTGTTGAACAATGCGTTGCTCGAACCGAGTTTAAAATCGGCCCAGCCCGGCGAGCGGTTCCAGTTCGAGCGCGTCGGCTATTTTTGCGCCGACGCGGTCGATCACACCGCCACGAAACCCGTGTTCAATCGCATCGTCTCGCTCCGCGACACCTGGGCCAAGATCGAGAAGCAGCAGGGGAAAAAATAACGCGGCGAAGTGTCACTCCGCTTACGCGAACACGTCCTTGATCGGCTGCCCGGCTTTTTCGACCAACGTGACGGGGCGACCGTCATTGAGCAGGTTTTCTTTGTGCGGGTTGATACCCATCAACTGACAGACCGTCGCAAAGAAATCGGCCACCGAGACGGGGCGATCTTCGACCGTTGCGCCAGTCGAGTCGGTGCGACCGATGACCTGGCCGCGCTTGACGCCGCCCCCCATGAGCAACGTGCTCCAGGCTTTGGCGTAGTGATCGCGTCCCTTGCCCTTGAATTTTGGCGTGCGGCCGAACTCGCCCATCCACACGACGAGCGTCGAGTCGAGCAGACGGCGCTCTTCGAGGTCGCTCACCAAGGCCGTCATGCCCGGGTCGAGCCAGCCGCACAGTTTGCGGATCTGATCGTTGTTCTCAAAGTGCGTGTCCCAACCTTCGAGGCCGACCTCAACGTACTTGATGCCCGCTTCAATGAGCCGCCGGGCCATGATGCACGAGTCACCAAAGCGCGAACTGCCATAGCGCTCGCGGACACTCGCCGGTTCCTTGCTCAAGTCGAACGCGGCCGTTTTGTCGCTGCGCATCATGGCGAGCGAACGTTCGTACACCGTGCGGTGATCGTCGACCAGCGACGTGCGATACGCGCCGGCGAACCCCTTCTCCAGTTGATTCATGAGTCCGAGCCGACCGTCGAACTGCGGTGCGGCCACGCTCGCGGCGAGGTTTTCGACCCCTTTCTTGGGGTCGAGCACATAGAGTGGTTGATGGCGAGTGCCCAAGTAGCCCGGCCCATGACTCCGATCGCGGCGCTCGGCAATCGCGACGAACTGAGGCAGCGGGAAGTCACTCTCGCCGACCTCGGCTGAGTGAATCGAGCCCAAGCTCGGGTAGGAGACGCCCCCTTGGCCATCTTTGTAACCGGTCCGCAGGTGCATGCGGGCTCGCAGATGCTCGTTCTCCTCGGTCTTCATGCTGCGGATCAGCGTGGCGCGATCCATCAGGGGAGCAAACTTGGGGAGCAACTCGCTGATCTGCACGCCACTGAGCGAGGTGTCGATCGGTTTGAAGATGCCGCACTCGGCCACATCGGGTTTCAGATCGAAGGTGTCGGTATGCGGCGGGCCACCGTCCATCCACAGCACGATGCACGCTTTGGCCTTTGCGCCTTGCCGCGCGGCGTCGGCCGCGAGAATCGGTAGCCAGCCGCTCTGCGAGAACATGCCCGCCGCGCCGATCCCCTGCAAAAAGCGACGGCGGCTCACATCAACCTGTACGGAATGAAACATGCTCGCGGTCCTAAACGGTGATCTGAAACGGCATTAATGGTTGGCGACAAATTCGGCCGAGTTGAGCAACACCCAGAGCAGGTCGTTCAAGCCGGCTGTGGCATCTTTCTGGCGCTTGATATGCTCGATCGCCAGCAGACGCTCATTGTCAGCAGGTTGGCGACCTAACGAAGCTAAGTAGAGTTGCTCGATCACGGCCTCGGTGTCACGGTTGTGCCGATTGAGCAATTGACCGACGGCTTTCGAGACGCGGGTGGTCATGTCCTGCGAGTTCATGAGTCGCAGGGCCTGCGGGAGCCCGGTCTGATAGCTGGTCGGCGCGGCTCCTTCTTCGCCCTTGAAATAGCCGGCAAAGTTATCTCGCGTGCCGCGCAATCGCTTGCGGTGCTTGATGGCCTCGCGCGGGTCGGTTGGCTCGGGGGTGACCGGCGGCGGAGTTGCCTCTCCGAGCGCGCTAATGCGTTGCAGCGAGCTGTAGAGCGGGTAGGGCTGCATGACCTTGATGGCCATGTGGCTGTAATACTGAATGTCGTTGGCGTTGCTCTTATTGGGCCGACTCGTGCGCTGATACGCCCGGGTGTGGCAAATGGCGCGGATCAAGTATCGCAGGTCGAAGTTGTGCCGCTTGAATTGCTCGACGAGCAGATCGAACACCTCGGGGTGGGTCGCCGGATTGGCCGCGCGTAAATCGTCGAGCGGCTCGACCAAGCCGCGCGCGAACAGTTGATGCCAAACACGATTGGTGATCGAACGGGCGAGAAACGGGTTGTTCTCGTCGGCGAGCCAATCGGCCAACAAAGGCACGGCGGAAGTGTCTTTTTCCAGCTGAGGAGACTCGCCGAGCAAAAACTTCGCCGGCAGAACTTTTTGTGACGGCGGCGTTATGAACTTGGCACGCGAGCCTTCTGGGCCGATGCCATAACGCTCGACGCTGTTCTCTCGCTTGTAGACCTGCTTGACCCCGGCAAAGAACGCGGCCAGCCCCCAGTAGTCATCCTGCTTCCAATCGTTAAACGGATGGTTGTGACACTGAGCGCATTGGATCGAAACGCCGAGCAACACTCGCGCGACCCGATCGGTCACCTCGTCAAGCGACTCATGGGTGATGTAGAACGTCGTTGCGCCGTTCTCGTCTTGCATTCCCTGGGCACCGATCAGCTCGCTGGCAAAACGATTCCAGGGCTTTGATTCGCGCAGCGACGACTCGATCCAGCGGATCATGTAATCATGTTCTCGTCGAGTGCTCGCGGCGGTCGTCGGAATGAGCAACTCACGCCAGATGTCGGTCATGTGGCGGACGTACGCTTCGCTCTGCAGCAACTCGTCGATCTTACGCGAACGCTTGAGCGGGTCGGTGCTGGCCAGGAACGCGGTGACTTCGTCGAGTGCAGGAATCACGCCCGTCACATCGAGCGACACGCGGCGCAAGAACTCGGCATCGTCGGCGCTCTCCGACGGCTGCAATTTCTGATCAGCCAATTTCTGGTCGATGAAACGATCGACCCGCTCGGCCGCCTCGACCGGACTGAGTTTGTCGTCCGCCGCGGCGAACCACGGCGTGGCGCCGAGCCATAGTGCGATCACGATCAGAAGTCGAGAGATAGGCATGGCAGGCTGGGGCAGAAGCAGGCCAATGGGTCGGGCGGGTTTGGCTGTCATTGTATCATCAGTATCGACCGATGGAAATCGAGGGTGAGAATAATTCTAGTGCTCGTCCGTGGTAATAACTCTCATCAGGGCATCCACTTACGTACTCACTCTGAGCCGGAGACGCGAGTCCCCGGTGTGGGCTGGCCTCGTCATACGCGATGTTATCCGGAGACTCATGTCCCCGGCTCAGATGAATGGACAGAGTAGAGACGAGTGATTGAATGCAGGTTTTTTACTCCCCCCTCACCTTCTCTTGGCGAGCGGTTACAATTCGGACTTTCGATTTTCTGCCCGAGCAGCCTCCTTGGCCCAACAGACTGTAGGCACGGATGACCACCAACGCGCAACAACTCGAACAACTTCGCTGGCAAAAGTTTCCCGTCCTCGACGATGGTTTCGTCTGTCTCGTCGACTGCATGGGAGACGATGGCGCGGTCGTGCAGGCGGCTCGAGTCAGCTACGGCGAGGGAACGCGCAAGACATCGGACGATCGCTCGCTGATTCGCTATTTGCTAAGGCACCGTCACACGACGCCGTTTGAAATGGCTGAGCTGAAGTTTCTCGTCCGCGTGCCCATGGACACTTGGCGACAGTGGATCCGGCATCGCACGGCGAACGTGAACGAGTACAGCACGCGCTACTCGCTGGCCATTGACTCGGCGCAAACCACGACCGCCGAAGAATGGCGCAGCCAGGCCACGACCAATCGTCAGGGCAGCGGCGGCATGCTCGACTCGCAGTTGGGCGCTGAGATGACGGCAGACGAGCAGTATCTTCACAAAGAGTCGCGACGGATTTATGAGCGGCGGATCGAAATGGGCGTGGCCCGCGAGCAGGCGCGCAAAGACTTGCCGCTGGCGACGTACACCGAAGCCTACTGGAAAATTGATCTGCACAACCTGCTGCACTTTCTCGCGCTCCGCATGGACGAGCACGCCCAGTGGGAGATTCGACAATACGCGCGGACGATCGGTGAGCAGATCGTGCAACAGATCTTCCCGCTTGTCTGGGAAGCGTTTGTCGACTATCGCGTGCAGGGCATGTTTCTCACGCGGCTCGACAAGGGGGTGCTGCAACGGCTGACCGCTCGGATGGCCGAGACGGGGCGCGTGCCGGCCACGGAAGAAGACTTTCTCGCCGTACAGGACCCCAGTTGGGTCGATCAAAAGCGGAGCCGTGAACGAGACGAATGCCATACCAAGCTGGCTCGGCTCGGTTTGCTCCGGAGCGAGACGCAGCCGGTCCAGTAAAAAGTTTCTCATTGTCTTTCTCACCCCTCACCCCACATCCCCCACGCCTCATTATGACCTCGACTGAAAAAGAAGTGCTCGACGCGAACCAACAGCTGCTCAACTCGATTGTCGGCGGCGATTGGAAAACGTACGAACAATTGTGCGATGCGAGTATTACCTGTTTCGAGCCCGAGGCGCGCGGTCATTTGGTCGAAGGGATGCCGTTTCACAAGTTCTATTTCGACTTGGGCGGCGGCAAAGGGCCCTGGAATGTCACGATGGCCTCGCCACATGTGCGGATGTTGGGGAGCAACGCCGCCGTGGTCAGCTACGTGCGGTTGGTCCAAAAGCTTGCCGCCGATGGCGGACCCGTCACGGTGCATGTCGAGGAGACACGCGTTTGGCAGAAGCAAGGTGGCGCGTGGAAGCATGTGCATTTCCATCGCTCGCCGCTGGCGTGACGAGAGGGGTGCGGCTAAGTTTACCCGCAACATGTTTTGATCCCCAAGCCGGCGGCTCTGCCGGTAGTGGTTCACTTTGAATCCCGATCCTTGGATTTCAGGTAATCGGTCAGCCGTCCACCCAGTTTGGATTCTTCCGCCTCGATCATATTTACCAGATCGAGCATGGTTATAGGAGCGTTTGCCAAGCCAGCGGCCACGGCTGGGGTGGTCTTGAGTGTCATGTGCTTGCGAATGTAGTTGTAGTAGAAGAAGTGCAAGGCAATCGCGTACTCGTGGTTCTCGATCTTCTTGCTAAACCCGTTCGACAAACGAGTTAGGCGACGAATCGACATACGCATCGTCAGATTTTGTCGCTCAACGTAACTGGTCGAGATATGGTCCGGGTGCGGTTGGCCTGATTTAACCTCACGACGGCAGCCAACGCACTCTGCGGGGCTGTATCGCCGCTGATCGTCGGTGCTCATCTTGCCGAACACCTTAACCAGCATGGCGTAATCAACATTGCCGTGAAAGGCACCGTCAACCGCTTCGCTGTAGGGGCCGTGGGCGTCTGTCGTTAGTTGCACGCGACCTTCAAGCCGGTCTGCAACATCCTTGGCGAACACCTCGGCACACTCAGCGCCGCGACCGCCAACTAGGTAACTGATGCACAGCTTGGTGTCGGCATCCAAGGCGACCCAAGTCCAGACGCTGCCGTAGCCATTAGCACCGGCCTTTTTGGCTTTCTCTTTGCAACCGCAGAAACCCCAGATTTCGTCGGCTTGAACTCGCTGGGTAGCAAGTCCGCGAACGAAAACGTCGTGATAGTCGGCACAGAACTGGCCGGCGTCGGCCAGTAATCGAAGAATGGTAATCTTCGAGACGTGGCACATGCGAGCCGTCGCGTTGATGCTTACGCCCTCGACTAAGGCACTCAAAATTGCGGCTCGTTTTTCGACTGGCAGTTTTCGCATTATCCTTCTCTTTTCTTTTGCTTGACAGCCAAGCATACCGATACTATGCTAAGCAGTCAAGCATATTCCTTTCCTTTTGGGGGTCGAATTATGACGGAAGAATTCGGATCGAGTGAAGCTGGCAAGAAGGGCGGAAAAGCCCGCGCTGAGAAGCTAACCAAAGAGGAGCGGGCAGAAATCGCTCGCGGTGCCGCCGAGGCTAGGTGGGCGAAAGAGGGGAAGGAGATTCTTCCCCGGGCAACTCACGGTTCTGACGATCATCCGTTGGTGATTGGAAATATCGAAATACCGTGCTACGTGCTTGAGGACTCAACTCGCGTCATCACCAATCGTGGCCTGCAAAAAAGCCTTGGAATGGCAGAAAGTGGCGGCGCGCAGCGTTTGGCCACTTTCCTTCAACGCATTGAACCTAAAGGCTCTGACAATAAAGACTTAATCGCGCGAATCAGAAGCCCAATTGAATTTCAGCCAACTAGGGGCGGTAGAAGTGCGTTTGGCTACGAAGCCACTGTGCTAGCTGATATTTGTGATGCGATACTTGATGCTGATAAGAAGAAGACTTTGACGCCAATTCAGCGGAAGTATGCCGATGCAGCATTGATCCTGGTGCGAGGGTTTGCCAGGGTGGGCATCATTGCACTGGTTGACGAGGCCACTGGATTCCAAGAGGTTCGAGATCGGTACGCCCTGCAAGAAATCCTCGACAAGTACCTTAGAAAAGAGTTTGCGGTATGGGCTAAGCGGTTTCCAGATGAATTCTACCAGGAGATTTTTCGATTGCGTGGGTGGGTTTGGAAGGGAATGAGGGTCAATCGTCCGCAATGCGTAGCCGCGTATACTCGCAACCTTGTTTATGCTCGTCTCGCACCAGGAATCCTAAAGGAGCTTGAGGAGCGAAATCCAATAGCAGAGCGAGGCTACCGCCGATCAATGCACCACCAATGGCTCACAGAGGATGTAGGCCACCCAGCACTTGCACAGCACTTGCATGCACTCCTGGGGTTAATGCGTGCGTCTGACTCTTGGCAGCAGATGCTAAAGATGGTTAATCGTGCATTCCCGAAGCGAGGCGATAGTCTTCAATTAGAGCTTTTCAATGATGGTGATGATGAATAGCCGGACTCCCATCCGGCCTCAAACGCCGCCCGCAGCAGCGTCATGCCACGTTCATCAACCTTTTGAAGATGGCTCGACCACGCCGCCCAGGCTGATTCTAGGTCTTGGGCGGCGTCTGGCTGCGCGGCGGTAGCCTCGGCCACGATTCGAGCGGCGTTGGCGTTGGGGTCCGGGTTGTGCTGGTGGTCGCGTGTCATGCTGGGATTATAGCAGACCGGACATTCGGGTGCAGATCGGCGTTGAAGTTCAAAGTGAACCACTACCGCTCTGCCGCCGGGGTTTCGGCGACCAAGTCGCCGGCTTGGGGGCTGATTCATTCGGATGACCCATTCCGTTACGTGTCATTCCCCGCACAATCGACACAATCGGTCTCAACGTCGGAAGCCTCTGTCTGTTCCGACCACTCGGCTTAATCCGTCCTATGTTTGAAAGTCCCATCGTCTTTCAAACTAGGACACTCGTCGCGTGCGTCATTCACCCGAATCGCTCGCCCATCCGTTGGATGTGGCGAGACTGCTGATCAAGTATCCGCTGCGCTGGTTGCTGCCAGCGGTGGTCATTGCCGCTGCCGTGGGCGCATTCGCGGCGGTGCGAACCGATTCGTGGGAAGCCACGCAGCAGCTGATGGTTCGCAACGAAGCGGCAGCGAACAACGACGGGCCGGGCAAGTTTCGCCACAGCGATGAGTTGAAGGCGTTACTCGAGACGATCATGGAAATCACGCGCGGCCGACCGCTGTTGGCCGATGCCTTGACTCAAATCGACCAACGTCGACCGACCGACAGCGCGATCACCGATCTATCTGAGGCGGTCAAGCTCGTACCTCCGAAAGGGGCCGAGTATGGCAAGACGGAAGTGTTTTACCTCAAGGTGCGCGACGCTGATCGGCAACGAGCGTTGGCTCTCTGCGACGCGATTTGCACGCAGCTCGACGCGCGGATGGCTAAGCTCCGCAACAGCCGCGCACAGAGCATGCTCATTGAGCTCCAAAAGAGTGCCGAGGCGGCCCAGGATGAGTTGAACCGCGTCACCAAACGACTCGGTGAGTTCGAGGCTCTGGCTGGCAGCGATCTGGCCGAGCTACGCAACTTGTATCAATCCAGCGGCGGCAGCGAGAGCGACTTGCGCCGGCGAACCCTTGAGATGGAATCAGAGCTACGTCAAGCAACCATCGAAGAGCAACGACTCGGTGCATGGCACGCGCAGCTCGTCGCGGCACAGAGTGATCCCGAGCAGCAACTCACACTGCCGGGCGACAGCTCGCAATCATTCTCTCAGTTGCGTCGGCTCAACGAGCAACTGCTCGACGCACGATTGCGCCGCGCCACGCTGCAGGGAGTCAAAACCGACGCTCATCCCGATGTGCAGGCCGCGATATTTTCCGAGCGGCAGATTGTCAGTCATTTCGGCCGTGAGCTATCGGCCGCGCTCCGCGCCGTCTCGACCGATTGGCAGCTTGCCCAAAATCGAGTCGAGCGGCTTTCACAACAAATTCCTCGCATGCGTGAGCGGCTCGAACGACTTGCCGAATTGCGTGCCGAGTACGGCCAGCTTGTGACGAGTGTGGAGCAACGCACGCGCAGTTGGAACGACGCCCAGACGCGTCTTGTCGACGGTCGCGCGGTGCTGTCGAGCGCCGAGAGCGTGAGTCTGATCACGCGCATCGATTCGTGCGACACGGGGTCGAAACCGGTGGGCCCCAGCCGCTCGACGCTCGCTTTGCTCGGCGTGGTTGGTGGAGTGGTCAGTGGCGTAGGCTTGCTCGTGATGAGCGTTCAATCGACCACGGTT
>CAYLYE010000238.1:0-9671 GCA_964387325.1 uncultured Planctomycetaceae bacterium | reverse complement strand
AGTCGCGCAGGGGATTTTGTTCGTCACTCGCGTGGCTGATGGGCAATTTGCGGCGGCGCCGCAACAATTCAATCTGGATCAAATTCAAGGGGTCAATCGATGGGTTGCGAACTTCAATCGAGCCTTGAAACCAAGGGGTCGACGCGAGCAGTTCAGAGCCCCCGACGATGTCGAGAATTGCTTGTCGCGCTCGGTCGCGTTCCGCCGCGATCAGCATCCACAGGCGTTCGCGGCGATCGTCGCACACGCTCAACTCGGAGTATCGTTGGCCGATATACATATCGGCTTTGGCCAAGGCGAGCGCGGCGTTGTCGATCGTGGCTTGAAAGAATGGCCATCGCCGGTACATCTCGCATAGGGTTAGCCAGCCGCTGCGGTCGCGGTACTTCACTTCGGTCAAAGCGGCTCCCAAGCCATACCATGCAGGCAACAGGCAACGATTCTGCGTCCAGGCGAATACCCAGGGGATGGCTCGTAAATCGGCCAGAGTACGCTGCCCCGTCCGTCGAGATGGACGCGAAGCGATGGGCAGATTTTCGATCTCGTCGATCGGAGTTGCTTCGTCGAAATACTCGATAAAGCCAGGCTGATCGACCAATTGCCGGTAGATCTGGAAGGATCGCTCCGCGATGGCATTCATGGCCTCGCTCCAGGCACTCTGCACCGTGGGCTGCTTGAGATTGCTGGCGACGAGCGTGGCCCAGGTAACCTGCTCCAAATGTCGATACGCAATATCGATGTCATCGTAACGTTCGGCAAGCACTTCGCCCTGCTCGGTAAGTCGCAGCGAACCACCGAGAGCATCGGGCGGCAGCGATAGAATGCCCCGCGCGGCTGGACCGCCGCCGCGTCCGAGTGACCCTCCGCGACCATGAAAGAAGGTCAGTCGCACGCCCCGTTCGACGGCGACGCGATGAAGTTGATCCTGAGCGGTGTGCAGTCCCCAGCAGGCGGCGAGATAGCCGCCATCCTTGGTGCTGTCGCTGTACCCCACCATGATCGTCTGGCGATTTGCTTGGCGGGTCAGATACTCGGAATAGACGGGGTCGTCGAGAATCGCGGAGAGCGTTTGCGCGGCACCTTTGAGATCGCCAATCTTTTCAAACAGCGGAATGATATGTAAATCGGCGCTGGGTTCGGCGTCGGCAAACAAAGTGGCCGCCGCGCGCCGCCAAAACCAGAGTACCGTGAGTACGTCACTCGGAAAGCGCGTCATGCTGATGACATGTCCGCCGAGCGCATCCTTGCCCAAACGTTGCGTAGCACTGTAGAGCAGTCGAAACAGCCGCAGCGTGTCTTGTGCCAAGTCACTCAGCTCGGCTTCGCGCAGCGGTTCGCCTGAGCCGATCGTGCGTCGAAGCAACTGCTGCCGCGACACCTCGTCGAGTTCGCCGAACTTAGGGGTGATGTTCCACTGCGCGAAAATCTCGGTCATGATCTCGCGATAACGCCGCGCGTCTTGTCGCACATCGAGCCGCGTGAGATGCAGCCCGAAGGTACGAGCCAGCTCAAGCCAGTGACGCACTTCGGTATGTTCTTTTGCGGAGTGCATCACCTCGCGTAAACCATCGCATAATCGGGCGATATCTTGTACCAATTCTTCGTCATGCCGATACGCGCCTGCCTGCGGCGGACTATCGATCGCCGATAGACGCGATTGCTGCAAACGCCAATCGATCAGCTTGATCCAACGGCGAAAGACCTCGAGACCGCCCACGCGGGCGATGCTGGGCGCGAATTCAGGCCAACGCTTGCAGGCCGCTTGGACAGCATCGTCGAGCGGATGGGACATGCTCTGTCCTTGCGACACGGTCACAAAGTCGAATGCGATCTGGGCTTGCTGGCGATGTAAATCGATGGCCGCGTTCCGCTGCCACAGCAGCGTTTGTTCGGTGATCGCGCAATTCACGCCCGGATGACCATCGCGGTCACCTCCCATCCACGAACCGAATCGCAAGAAGCTAGGAAGGATAAAGGTCTCGCCCGGGTAATAGGTCGCGAGCGCCTGGCGCAATACGTCAAAAATGGTCGGGATCACTTCCCACAGTCGAGGCATGATCGACAGACCGCGCTCGACTTCGTCCAGTACGGTTGGTCGATTCGGACGCAAAAACTCTGTTTGCCAGAGCACGGTCATGTCGCTCCGAAGCTTATCAAGCCAGCGTGCTCGTTCGCGCGGCAACAGGTCGGTGCTGTCCAACTCGCGAAGCGCACGACGCATGCGACGCAATTTGCTTCGCACGCTACGACGCTTGGCCTCGCTCGGGTGGGCCGTAAACACCAATTCGATGTCCAGTATGTCGAGGGCATGCTGAACCTGGGCCGCGCTAAGGCCGGCCTGCTTGAATTGCAAGATGGCCGCGCCGATCGATTCGCCGATGGGTTCGGGGTGTCGTTGTGCTTCTCGATCGCGCAGCACCCGCACCCGATGTCGGTCCTCGGCAAGGTTACTCAGATCGAAAAAGATACTCAGAGCCCGGGCGACTACGCGAATTTGTTCCTCGCTCAGCGATGCGATCCGCTCGGCGAGTTGGATCTCTGCCCCGGGGGTATTGCTACGGCGGTCGCGTGCCAATTGTCGTATCTGCTGAATCAGTTGGAGTTGTTCGGCACCGTGATGTTCGACAATGACTTCTCCTAGCATGTCCCCCAACAGGCGAACGTCACGGCGTAATTGATCGTTGTTAATCATGGCGGTGCTGAAACCAAAAGGTGGCGATGCGAGGCAAACCAGGTATTGATATTCAACAATCGTACCGTGGCAAAATTTACTGCGCAATAAGATCCGCATTCATGCTGCATCTCTAAGCCCTGTCTACGCATACACGGGTCGCACAAAGGCCTGGGCAGACCCACCGACTGGCGAAGAACCGCGCAGACGCTGCCTGCGGTCAAGGCAATCCACCCCCCCGTCGCACCTCGATCACGGAACCATCCGGTCAACCTTTGGCCTCGAGAGCGCGATGGGTCGCCTGGGGTGACCAAGCCCCATAATTCAGTTCAGGGCACCGACATTTCCGCTCAAACAGCAACGAATCGATCGTGAGTTATGACTTGCTACACCCAGCTGTTTAAGGTGGCTGGCACATGGGTTGCATAAGCCCGTTTGTTTTGTTTCGTACGCCGCAGGGGGTTTTCCTGCGAATAAATTGGCATCCAGGAGCATCTTCATGAGCGCACCAACGATTGAACGGGACCGGATATTACTTTCGCTGGATGAGATTGGCCAGTTAATCTCACGCCGCACCCTGCCGAGCGAAACGCTGGGGCAACTCGTGCAACTCATACAGCGTCGGTTTCAAGCCGACGTTTGCTCGGTCTATTTGCTCGAAGGAAACCGTAGTCATCTGGTCTTGGCGGCGACGATGGGCTTGCGGCCTGAGGGGGTGGGGCGCGTGCGGATGCCACTCAAGGAAGGGCTCGCCGGGCTGGTTGCCGAGCAGATGCGCCCCATCATGGTCGAGGATGCCGACAAGCATCCTCGATTCAAGTATTTTCCCGAGACCGGCGAGGAGTTGTTCCGCTCATTCTTGGGGGTTCCGCTGCTCGAACGGGGAGTGCTGCAAGGCGTGCTCGTGGTGCAAACCGTCGATGTGCGACTTTTTTCCACCACCGAGGTGCAAACACTCATCGATACCTCGACCCATATCGCGCCGCTGGTCGGCGAGTTGCGGGCTCAAGAGCAAGTGAGTACACCTGTCTACGACCGCTTGCGCGCACTCGCGCGGAATCTCTGGTGGAGTTGGGATAACGAGTCGAATGAGTTGTTCCGTGAACTCGCCCCGTTGCGGTGGCGCGAGTTGGTACACAACCCGATCACGCTCCTGACAGAGATGTCGCTCAACGATATCGAGCAACGTGTCAAAGACCTTGTACTGCACAGTCGCATCCAGTATGCGTACCGTCGTCTACGCGAGTATCGCGATAGTAAATTAACCTGGGGCGCACGACATGCCGGCGTGCTTTGGGCTCGACCGGTCGCCTATTTCTCGGCTGAGTTCGGCATTCACGAATCGCTTCCCATTTATTCGGGCGGTCTAGGCGTTTTGGCCGGAGACCATCTCAAGAGTGCGTCGGACCTCGGCATACCGCTCGTGGGCGTGGGCTTGTTCTACAGTCAAGGCTACTTTCATCAACGAGTTGATATCAGTGGCCAACAACACGAAGCTTACATCGCCAATCATCCGGAGAAACTGCCGGTCGAAATCGCAACCGACGCCCGGGGCAAGCCAATCGAAGTGACGATTGATACCCGTAGCGGACCGATTCACGCTCGGGTCTGGAAACTGTCCGTGGGTCGCAATACGTTGGTGCTCCTCGACTCGGATATTGACGGCAATCGGCCCGAGGATCGCGAGTTGACCGCTCGACTTTACGGCGGCGATGTGCGAGTCCGAATTCGCCAAGAGTTGTTGCTCGGGGTCGGTGGGGTCAAAGCCCTTGCGGCACTGGGGATCTCGCCGGCGGTCTTGCACCTCAACGAGGGGCACAGTGCCTTCGCGTCGCTCGAGGTCGTGCATCAGCAGATGGTTCGCGAGGGGCTGTTGTTTGAGGATGCTCTGCGTCGCGTCGCGCCGCGGATTGTCTTCACCACCCATACACCCGTCCCCGCCGGACACGACCGATTCTCGGGCGAGTTGATCGAAGAGCACTTGGGACCGCTCCGTGACAAGCTCGATGTGTCATACGATCGGCTGATGGCGCTGGGACGTGTCGACCCTTACAATCCGGGCGAGGATTTCTGTATGACAGTCTTGGCGCTCAAGGTGTCGCGTCGCGCCAATGCGGTCTCGTGCCTACATGGTCAGGTGTCGCGCGAGATGTGGACCTCGCTGTTTCCCGATCGCAGCGAGGATGAAGTTCCCATCGGGCACATTACCAACGGCGTGCATGTACTCACTTGGCTGGCACCGCAGATGCACGAGCTTTACGACCGGCACTTGGGACCCGACTGGGTGCAGCACAGCGGCGAGCCGCAAATGTGGGAATCGGTCGACAAAGTCGACGATGGCGAACTCTGGGAGACCCATCAGGCGCTCAAGTCTCGATTAATTGACTTCGTGCGCCGACGTAGCGTGCTCGAAGCCGAGCGTCGAGGCGACTCGACCGAGCACATTGCCAAACTCCAGCGTGGCTTGAGTCTCGATACGTTGACGATCGGATTCGCCCGCCGTTTTGCGACCTACAAGCGCGCCGATCTGGCATTTCGTGATATCGATAAAATCGCGGAATTGATCACCAATCCGCGCATGCCCATTCAGTTCGTGTTCGCGGGCAAAGCCCATCCACACGACGTGCCAGGGAAAGCCATTCTCAAGCGAATCAACGAACTCACGCACGATCCACTGTTTGCCGGCAAGTTGGTGTTTATCGAGGACTACGACATCAATACCTGTCGCCACTTTGTGCAGGGGGTCGATGTGTGGCTGAACAATCCACGCCGACCACTGGAGGCGTCGGGTACGAGTGGACAGAAGATCGTGCTCAACGGCGGCCTCAATCTCTCGATTCTCGATGGCTGGTGGGCCGAGGCCTACGAAGGAAACAACGGCTTTGCAATCGGTCAGGGGGAGACGCACACCTCGACGACCCTTCATGACGAACGGGACGGAGCGTCGCTGCTCTCGGTCCTACAAAATGAAGTGGTGCCGTTGTATTACGACCGCGACGGCGATGGCCTGCCGCACGGCTGGTTGGAGCGGATGAAATACGCCATCCGCACTCTCGGATGGCGATTCAATGCCGACCGCATGGTGATGGATTACGTCACCAAGTGTTACATCCCCGCCGCAGGTGGACAGTCGAGTGATATGAGCCGTGTGGAATAAAGCCCAACGTCAGAGGGGGCCTCGGGTCGTTGGGAATTTCAAAAACGGCGCGTGAGTTGCTCTTACTCAGTAGACGCCCGCTAGACCTTGGTTTTCGGACCAAACTGCCCAGCTACGCGTCGGGGCATGCCCGTAACTTAGGCAGTCCGGGCTCGTCGAGTTTTGTGATTGCAACGGTTGAACCTGTGCATCTAGTACGCCACGCCAAGCACCCACCGCAGGAATGCATCCCATGGCCACCGTTACATTTGATGTGGAACACTCGAATCATCCGCCATTGATGTATGATACCGAGGGCTTTTACGACGAAATGTTCGACGAGGCCGGCCGACCTCGACTGCCGTCGGAGATGCTCGCTCGGCGGCTCGCCTTGCTATCGGAAGGCGAATTACTGCGTCGTCAAAAAGCCGCCGACCTCGCCTTGTTGAACATGGGTATCACGTTCGCCGTCTACGGTCATCAGGCGGGAACCGAGAAAATCTGGCCTTTCGACTTGATCCCGCGAATCATCGAAGGGAACGAATGGGCCAAGATCGAGGCGGGCTTAAAACAGCGCATTCACGCGCTCAATCTGTTCATTGATGACCTGTACCATGAGCAACGGATCGTTCGCGACGGCGTCTTCCCGGAGTACATGGCTGCGTCGAGCAAATGTTTTTTGAACCGGTGCGCTGGGCTCAATCCACCCAAGGGGATTTGGTGCCACATTACGGGAACCGATCTGGTACGCGACAGCGACGGGCAGATCTACGTGTTGGAAGACAATTTAAGGTGTCCGTCAGGCGTGTCCTATGTGCTCGAAAATCGCGAAGTAATGAAACGCACGTTTCCGCAATTGTTCGACGGTCTGAGCATTCAGAGCGTCGAAGGATACCCCGAGCAATTGCTCAAAATGTTGCAGTACATTGCCCCCGCCACCACGCATGATCCGACGGTCGTGGTGCTTACGCCCGGTAGTTTTAACTCGGCCTATTTTGAACACTGTTTTTTGGCACAGCAGATGGGAGTCGAGCTGGTTCAAGGAACGGATCTGGTTGTGGTCGACGGTTTTTGCCACATGCAAACCACGCAAGGGCTCAAACGGGTCGACGTGATCTATCGCCGAATCGATGACGACTTTCTCGACCCGCTCTGCTTCCGGGCCGACTCGGCGCTCGGCGTGCCAGGGCTGATGGACGTGTATCGAGCCGGCCGGGTGGCGCTCGCCAACGCACCCGGGACCGGCATCGCCGACGACAAGGCCGTCTACGCTTATGTGCCGCAAATCATTAAATACTATCTGGGCGAAGATATTCTGTTGCCCAACGTGCCGACGTATATCTGCGCCGATGAAAAACAACGCAGCTACGTGCTGGATCACCTGCATGAACTCGTCATTAAGCCGACGAACGAATCGGGAGGCTACGGCATCCTGCTCGGGCCAAGAGCAACTGCCGATCAGCTCGATCAGTATCGCGCGCTGATTAGCGCCAATCCGCGCAACTATGTCGCGCAACCCATGCTGGCCCTTTCGCGTGTGCCGACCTTGTGCGGCGATCGACTGGAAGGCCGGCATGTCGATCTGCGTCCCTACATCCTCTACGGCGAAGACATTTATGTGTTGCCCGGCGGCCTGACCAGGGTGGCATTGGTGAAAGGCTCGTTGGTCGTGAATTCGTCGCAAGGCGGAGGCAGCAAGGACACTTGGGTGCTGAAGAGCGGCACGGCTCACGAGACTCCGTTGACTTCCGCGCCTCGTTAGCCCTAAGAGAGTGCACTGCCATGTTAAGCCGCGTCGCCGATTCGATTTTCTGGATGAGCCGGTACGTCGAACGTGCCGAGAACGTCTCGCGTTTCATCAACGTGAACTTGCATCTCTCACTGGACATGCGCTCGGACATACGCGACCAGTGGATGCCGTTAGTGTACACGACCGGCGATCATGCCGCCTTTTGTGATCGCTACTCGACAGCCGATCAAGAGAGTGTATTGCGATTCCTGACCTTTGACGCGGAAAACCCCAACTCGATTCTGTCGTGCTTGTCATCGGCCCGCGAGAATGCCCGCACCGCCCGCGAGATGCTTTCCTCGCGCACATGGGAAGAACTCAACAAGTTCTACCTGATGGTTCGACAGGCGGCGTGCGATATGGCAGCCGTGCTCGAATCACCATTCGAGTTTTTTGAACGCATTCGTCAAGCGGCGGCGCTGCTCGAAGGGGTGACCGAAGGAACCATGTCGCGCGGCGAGGCTTGGCACTTTCGCCGCTTAGGCCGCATGCTCGAGCGCTGCGACAAAACCTCGCGCATCCTCGATGTCAAATACTTCCTGTTGCTTCCCAGCGTACAGGACGTGGGCACGCCGCTCGACACAATGCAATGGGCCTCGCTGCTCAAGACGATCGGCGCGCTTGAGATGTACCGGCAGACGCATGGCCGGATCACGCCCGAAAAGGTCGTCGCCTTCTTGGTGCTTGACGGAAATTTTCCGCGCGCCATACGGTTCTGTCTCAATCGAGGTGAGCAGTCGTTATTGGCCATCACGGGCGGAACTCCCGGCACCTATCGCAACATCGCCGAACAACGACTGGGGCGTTTGCGCAGCGAGCTCGATTACACGTCGATCGGCGACATTATCGGCGGCGGACTGCACGAGTTTATCGACGGATTCCAGGCTCGGCTCAATCGAGTGGGAGAATCGATGAACGAAACATTTTTCGCCAATCGGCGCGCTTCGGTTGTTCAGCAGCGTCCAGAATCCGATTCCACGCAATCGCAGCGTCAACACGCCGTCGCCTAGTCCGCGACACCAACCGATGATCGGTTGACCATGTCGTCGGCCGTCAAGCGACGGATTCCGCGTCAGATTAGTCTTCGAGAAACACGATTATGCCCATCCGAATTGCCCTGCATCACGAGACGATCTACCGCTACGACCGCCGCGTGGCAATGTCGCCCCATGTGGTCCGACTGCGTCCCGCGCCGCATTGCCGCACACCGATTCTGAGTTATGCGCTGCGCGTCATGCCGGAGAAGCACTTCATCAACTGGCAACAGGATCCGTTCGGAAACTTTCTGGCCCGACTCGTGTTTCCCGAAAAGTCGAGTGAGTTACGATTCGATGTCGATTTGGTTGCTGAGATGACGGTGATCAATCCGTTCGGTTTTTTTCTCGAAGCCGAAGCGACGAGCTTTCCCTTCACTTATTGCCCAGCGCTGTTCAAAGAACTGGGCCCCTACTTGCACACCCTGCCATCAAGTCCAAAATTTGCCGAGTTTGTCGCCGCCGCGCCGCGTGCCGCTGCTTCGACGGTCGATTATCTCGTCGATCTGAATCTGTACGTGCATCGAGCGGTGAGCTATGTCATCCGGCTCGAGGCGGGCGTGCAATCGTGTGAAGCCACGCTCTCGTTGGGTAGCGGATCATGCCGCGATTCGGCTTGGTTGCTGACACAATTATTAAGAAACCTCGGCTTGGCCGCCCGATTTGTGTCGGGTTATCTCATTCAGCTTAAACCGGACGTGCCATCGCTCGATGGCCCCTCGGGTGCTGAACGCGACTTCACCGATTTACATGCCTGGACTGAAGTGTATTTACCTGGCGCCGGCTGGGTCGGGCTCGATCCGACTTCGGGACTGCTCGCAGGCGAAGGACATATTCCACTCGCCGCGACTCCTGATCCATCGAGCGCTGCACCGATCACCGGACTTGTCGATCCGTGCGAGACGACGTTTCAATTCCAGATGGAGTTGCATCGCATCCATGAAGACCCGCGCGTTACGAAGCCCTATACCGATGAGCAATGGAGCCGGATTGTGCGGCTGGGTCAACGGGTCGACACAATGCTGGAACAAGGGGCCGTTC
>CAYLYE010000237.1:0-9676 GCA_964387325.1 uncultured Planctomycetaceae bacterium | reverse complement strand
CTTATCGACGACGCGCGGCACGTCATCGGGCGCGTGCGGTCCGGTCTTCAATTGGTTGTCGTAGTTCTCGCCGACCTTACGGTAGCTTTCGTCCTCGGGTTCCATCCAAGGAAAATGAATGGCCAAGTGAGGCAGGTAGAGAAAGAACGGTTTGCCGCGCTGATCTTCGATGAACCGAACGGCATGCTCGGTGAGCAAGTCGGTTGCGTAGCCTGCCTCGTCGACGGGTTGTTCGTTGTGCCACCAATCGAGGCGCCCGTAACGGTCGACGTGCGAGATGTAATCGATCCCGCCGTGTCGTGAGCCGCGAAACAGATCGAAGCCTTGGCGATTGGGGAGCGCACGGCTGTCGGGTCGCGATCCCAGATGCCATTTGCCTAAAATACCCGTCGTGTAGCCAGCCGACTTGAGATACTCGGCGATGGTGCGGGCGTCGTCGGGCAGGCCGGCGCTACGTTCGCTCAGTGCCTCGACCACTCCGGAGCGTTGTTGGTAGCGACCGGTCAGCAGCGCGGCGCGGGTCGGCGAACACGAGGCGGCGTTGGCATGAAAGTCGGTCAGCCGCAGCCCTTCTTGTGCCAGACGATCGAGCTGCGGGGTGCGGGCTCGCCGACCACCGTAGCACCCCAGGTCACTGTAGCCTAAATCGTCGGCGACGATGAGCACGATATTCGGGAGCTTTGCGACATCGTCGGCCGAAAGGCTTGCGAGTCGTGAGAGTGCGGCGACGCAAGCGATCGCAAAAATCATGGGCCGATGGGTCATGGTTGATTCTCCAGGAGTAGCGGACGGCACTTTACTTTCGCAACGCCTCGATCGACGCGAGCGGCACCTTGAGCACTTCGCTTTGCATCTTCTTCTGCGAGAAGACAATCAGCAGGTGTCCGTCGTGTTCGATGGCGTGGGGGTACTGAAACGTCGTTGCCTTGGCCGAGGGAATCACGAGCCGCGCGAGCTTGGTGAATGTCAGGCCGTCTTCGGAGATCGAGAGATACATCTCGCGGCGGGCCCACCGGGGATTGGCATTCGAGATCATGATCCAGGCTCCGCTGGAGAGTCGCATCGGATAGCACTTGCTCGAAGCGTTGGGGAAGTTTGTGATCTGCGGCCGGCTCCACGAGCGGCCGTTGTCGCTCGAGAATGCCTGATACAAACGGCTCGAGCCACCGTTGTCGCGAAACAACGCATGCAGGCGACCGTCGGGCAACTGCCACCAGAACGGTTCGTCGGGCGAGAACTTGGGAACCTCGAGGCGTTTCACGACCGGGAACGACTGCCAATCGTCGAGCGACTTGACGCCGCCGGCGAGCATCGAGACGTTGAACCGCGCGTCGCGACGGGTCGTCATCCATTCGCCGTTGGCCAGTTTCTGCGGAGCGTAGTTGTTGATGGCGTCTTCGAACAACACGCCTTTGAACTTCCAAGCATCGGCCGACTTGTCCCAAGCGTAGGCTTCGAGCTTCAACTCTTTGTTGACGCCGAAGGCTCCTTTGTCGCGAAAGTGCGCGACGAGTACCAGCAACTCGCCATCGCGAACCCAGAAGTCGCGGGCAATATAGGCATAGGGGGCCGCCGGGGCCGGCATCACCGGCTTGGCCGCACTCCACTTCAACCCGTCGTCGCTCGTCGCGTAACTGACGAACTGCGTCGGCCAGTCTTCCACGATCGGCCCGTGACTGAACAGACACCAATACTTGCCGTCGTGATGGATGAGGTAGTCATGCAGCTGAAACTTCAGCTCGTCGGTCACGGGACAGACGACGGCATGTTCGCCGGCCAGTTTTGGCAGCGTGTCGTAGTCGATCAGCGTGGGATCGGTGAGCGTGCCGTTCAATTTGAGCACGATCGCCGGTTCAACCGGCTGCTCGGCCATCGCGAGCGATACCAACGAAAATGCAGTTAACGAGGCAAAACAGAACCATTTCATGAGCCGTTGATCCTGAGGCGTGTTGATGATGTTGCAATTCGGGGCCCGACATCGCACGGATGACCGAGCATGACTAAAAAAGTTCGCTGACGGCAGCGCCCCCTTCTACGATCTTCAAAGGCCTTCCCAGCGAACTGATCCGCTCTTTGCGTGGGTCGATGCCTAATGATTGACAGAAGGTGCAGAATAAATCGGGAACCGTGACGGGTCGGTTTTCGACGCGTGATCCATCGGGATTCGTGGCTCCGATCACTCGGCCTCCCTGGACGCCCCCGCCTGCCAGGGCCACGTTGAATGACAACGGGTGATGGTCTCGTCCGCCCTTCGGGTTGATGAGCGGAGTACGGCCGAATTCTCCCATCCAAACCACCAAGGTCTTCTCCAGCAGACCGCGTTCTTTCAAGTCGGCTACGAGTGTGGCAAACGCGGGATCGACCCCCTGGGCGAGCTTCTTGACGCGATTGAAATTGTCATCGTGCGTGTCCCAGCCCGGCGACTCGACCTCGACGAACGTCACGCCCTGTTCAACCAACCGGCGCGCCAGCAAACAGCCCTGGCCGAACTCGTTGCGGCCATAACGGTCGCGGACCGAGTCTTTTTCCTCGGCAAGATCGAAGGCTTTGAGTCGCGGACTCAGAACCATCCGCTTGGCTTTGTGGTAGAGCGCCTGATGATCGCGGAGTGGTGCCCGACCGCCCGCGTCGGCATTGTCGGTTTCTAAACCGATCAGGAGCTCGTTCCTGCGGCTGAAACGATCGGCGTCGATACCGCTGGGCAGCTCGACGTTGTTCGGCATTTTCGTGGGGTCGACAAGCCGGAACGGCTCGAACGACATGCCCAAGTAGCCTGATCCAATGACACCGCTGCGGTGGCCGATATTGACGAAGTGAGGTAGGTCGAATGCCTCGTCGCCCAACTCTGCCGCGGCGATGGCGCCCAGGCTCGGATGCCGCACGGTCGCCGACTGTAGGTAGCCCGTATGCAGTTGATAGACGGCTCGATCGTGGTTGCCTTCATTGCCATTGGTCAACGAACGGATAATTGAGATGTCTTTCATTTGCGCCGCGACATTTTCCCAACCTTCGGCAATGCGAATGCCACTGACGGCCGTCTCGATGGCCGTGGTCGGCCCCCCGGTTTCTGTGCCAGGTTTCGGGTCGAACGTCTCGAACTGACTGGGCGCGCCTCGCATATACAGCACAATGCAAGCCATGCCGCGGCGGCGTAGATCAGCGGCCTCGAGTGCGGTCGCGTCGTTCCACCCCAGCGTGGCAGCGCCCCCCGCGCCGAGTGCGATACGACGAACACACGACCGACGGTCGATCCGACGTTCACAGATGGCACGAAGATCCGAGTGCGATGGGCGGGACATGCGAGGGTCTCTGCGAATGGGTGATGAACGGAGTCTACGATGTGCTGGCGGCAAGATCACAAGGCTCTGCTTATCGCTTGTGCTGGAACTCGGTCGAGTTGATCAAGGCCCAGAGAATGTCTTCAAAGGCCACGGCCCGGGTCGATGACGCGGCAATATACTCCGTGCATCGAGTCAACTCCCGAGCGGTCGGCTTGCGGGCGAGAGCCAGGAGATAGACCCGCTCGACGGCGTCCGCATCGGCAGGATAATCTCGCAACACGCCACCCAACACGCTGGTCTTGGTGACTTGGATGTGCTTGTTTAGGACTTGGTTGTTCATCAAGAACAAGGCCTGCGGAATGGTTCCATTGACCTCATCGAGGTCGAGTGACGGATCGAAATCGAACTCCGCACGGAATCGGCCTTCCAGGAAGCTGGCATTGAACCGCACACCGCCGCCGGTGTGGAACCGAGCGCCGTGTTCGACCTTTCCCAGCACATGGATCAACGAGTCCCACAGCGCATCGGCGCGTAGGCGTCGTGAGATCGCGGCGGCGAAAGGGAACGAACTCGACGGCGATTCGTCGCGCGCGATTTGCGATTGATACGCATGGGTGTTCATGATCGTGCGAAACAAGGTTTTCGGGTCGTAGTCCGAGGCCTGAAACGAGCCGGTTAGCGCTAGCAAGACTTCTGGAAATATCACGTCTTTGCTAGGCCCGAGGTCGTCGACGTGCCGGTAGAACGATCGTCCCATCAATTCGCCCCACACGCGGTTCACGTGCGCTGCGGCAAACCAATGATTCTGCTTAGAGACGATCGTGTCGGCCAGCGCCTGACGCCGCTCACGGTCGGTCAGATGAGCGCCAGGAACTTGACCATCAAGAAAGCGCGGATGGGTCACTGAGGTCACGGTCGGATTCTTCAAGCTCGCCATTTTGTGTTCGCGATCGCTCAGCGTGATCAGTTGCACGCCGGACAGCTTCTTGTCGATGAATAGCTGATCGTACTTGATTCGCGCAAAGTACGCGGCAAACTCATGGAACTGCTCGCGACTCCATTTCTCGGTAGGATGATTGTGGCACTGAGCACATTGGATCTGGATCCCCAGGAAGACCCGCGATGTTTCGGCGGCTCGTTCCTCGGCTTCATCCGAGTCGTGAGCGACTAGGAAAAAAAGCGACCCATTCTCGGCACTTGGTTGATTCAGCGTGAAGCGTAGTTCTCCTTCGGCCGTGAGGATCGAACGGGTCATTTCCGCCCAACTGCGATTGGCGCGCAGCTGCTCATACAGCCATTCTTCAAAGCTACGGGTCAGCCCCATGCTGCGACGATTCGTAATTCGGGCAGTCACCACATCCCGCCAAAACCTTGCCCAGTGGCGAGCAAAGGCATCGCTATCCAGCAACTGGTTAATGAGCTGGCTACGCTTGTCCGATTCCGTGGCGGCAATAAACCGGAGGGTATCCGTCGGACTCGGAAGCTGACCGGTCAGATCGAGGCTGGCGCGCCGAATAAATTGCTCGTCGGTGGTTGGTGGAGAAGTTTTCGATGGGTAGCCGCTGGTGCGCATCTCCTGCAAGAGCAACTGGTCCACTTCGCTCGACGTGACGGGTTTCGACGCGCGCCGCTGCCAATCGTGTGGCTGTAATTCGACCCATCGCACCGCCGTCTTTTCAGCAGCACTTGGCGTGTCCGCAGCAGGTGTGGCCGCAGTGAGGGTCGTTTGCATCAACCCAGCCCCGACAAGCACGACCCAGGCCGCAAAGCAAAACCGTTTCATAAGCCATTGATCCTTGTGCGTGGTCATTATCGAGCTTCCGATCATCAAGTGCGCGGCAGGTCGTTGCATCACAGCCTCTCCTGCGAGTGGAGAACGTAAACGACGAGGCACTCTCCCCGATCCAAGGTTGATTACTTTGAGGCGTGTTTCAAGACCTGTCCTTGCGAGAGCAGGATGCGTTGCAGTTCGGCGCGGTCGACCTTGCGTGGAGCGACGCTCCGTTCGATCGCCAGATGGGCTGCGACACCGGCCGCCTGGCCGAGCGCCATCCAGGTCGGCTCCAGTCTAATCGACGAGAAGCCGACGTGCGTGGTCGAGGCGGCGACCGGTACGATCACGCCGTCGACCCGTTTCGGAATCATAATGCGATACGGAATCTCGTAGGGTCGCGTGATGTGATCGAGCATCCCCAGGTAGCCTTCGAGCGCGACCGTGTCGCCGCTCTGGCGTTTGCGCGTCGGGAAACTGTCGATCGGAAACTCGCCGACGGCGATGCTGTCGGCGTGGTGCGCCGCCGTCTGGCCACGGCCCGTGATGTCGTGCTCGGTCAGTGTGTACTCGCCGATCAGGCGACGCCCTTCGCGGACATAAAGATGAAACGGAAAGTGGTCCGTGTCGGCGAATTCATCCTTGGGTAGATGCAGTTCATTGGCAAGCTTGCGATGCGCTGCGGGTATCTCGGGATCGTTTTGCAGAAACCACAACAGGCCGAGCGTCAGGTTGCGGTGCCGCTGACAGATTCGCTGCCGCGCCAGGTCGTCCCCTTCGATATAGCCACGGTTCTCCTCGGGAAACGGAAAGCCGAGCGGACGTGGATTGATGTTCACGTCCGTCTTGTGGTTCGGAATCTCGGTCACAGATAACGCCCGCACGAGCGTGTTGAAGTGCGCGGGATTGTAGCCGCGACCCGGCTTGAAGACTTTCGGTCCAGCGAGGCGGCCTGCTTTGAGGTCATCGAAGTAGCCGGTGTAGTTCGCGCGGTCGTAACCGGCCGGAGGCGACGTGAGTCGATGCGAATTTTTCGGATCGGTCGTTAGGCACAGGCGATACGTGTACGCAGGCAAGCGATCGTCGGCCTCGCCGGTGCTGCCGCTGAGAAACGCGCGCGTCTGATAATCGAAGTAGACGACGCCAGCGTGCGGCTCGTTGAACTCAGCACGCGATTCACGACCAACGCGGAACTCGGCTCCGGCCCGGGCGTAAAGATCGCCTTCATAGGTGCCGTCGATGAACACGGTCGCCGACAGCGTTTGGGCCGAATGGTTGCGACGATCGACAACTTCGATCGAACGCAGCCGGTTCTCGGCGACAGTCGCGGTCTGGAGTCGGTGTCCTTTGATGACGGTGAGCGTCGGTTGCTCGCCGAGCATCGCCTCGAAGATCTTTTCCGACACCGATGGCTCGACGTAGTAGCCATCGTGACAGAGTCGAACGTTCTCACTGTCGGCACCGTAGGTCTGCACGTAGTGGGCCAGCACTCGGGCCACAAAATCCTTGAACAGGCCGCCGATCATGGCCCGTTTTTCGATGTCGCTCTTACCGAGACCGCTCGTGGCCATGCCACCGATGTGGTCGTGATACTCAACCAGGGCCACGCTACGACCCAGCCGCGCCGCTGAAACGGCCGAGGCGATGCCGCCAGGAGTGCCACCGTACACAACGACATCGAATCGCTTCTCGGCGGCGAATGTATGCGAGAGGGCGAACGCCAGAAAGACAGCAAGAGTGAGCGAGAAGTCGCGATACCGTTTCATCGTGATTGGCCCTGCTCGAATTTCATTTCAACCTGATCCAAATCGGCGAGGCGAATCTTGAGCACTTCGACCGTCTGCTTGCCGCCGGCAAAGGCGACGAGTAAATGTCCATCATGCTCGATGACGTGCGGATAATCGACCCAGCGGCCGCCGACAAGGTAAACCATTTTGTGGAACACGATGCCATCGTTGCTGAGCGACAGGACCAGAGGGTCTCGCTGCTTGGGGTTCGCGTTCGAGACCAACACGTAGCGACCATCGCTGAGCCGTAGTCCACTGATTTTGGAAGTGGCATCGGGGTAATTCGTCTGGAGCGGCTTGCTCCATGTCCGGCCGTCGTCATGCGAGAACGAACGGTACAGAAAGCCGCTACCACGATTGTCGCGAAACACGGCCGCCAAACGCTGGTCAGGTAATATCCACCAGTCAGGCTCCTCGGCGGACAATTCTGAACTGGAACCAAGCACGGGAAACGATTGCCATTGATCGATCCCTTGAGTACCGCCGACGAGAAAGTGAACCCCCGACTTTCGATAATCGTAGGGGCGACGCGACATCATCCAGTCGCCTGTGCGGAGTTTCAGGGGCGGAAAGTTGTTGATCGTATTTTGGTAGACCACCCCCGCGTCGGTCCAACGTTCGGTCGCCGCATCGAGACGAAAGGCTCGCAGTTGCAAGCTCGGTCCGAAGAACCCGGCCGCTTCGTCGAGCGACGCCAGGGCCAAGAGTTCGCCGTCACGCTTCCAGAAGCCACGCGCGATGTAACGGAAACCTTTGTCGGTGCGCGTGGCGTAAAACTTCGAGTTCGGACCCGACTCGGGCGGCTCGGGCGAGAGGAACTGGGGCGTGTTCCATTGTCGGCCATCGCTGCTCGTGGCGAATTTCACGCGCTGGCCGACACGGTCCTCGATGCCCGGCCCTTCGCTCCACATGGCCCACAGTTTTCCGTTGTGATAGGCCAAGTAGTTATGCTGACTGACGCCGCCATTTTTGTGATCGAGCGTGCTGCGCGGAGTTTTATCGGCACGAACATCGTTGACGATGATATGTCGATGCGGCACACGCGGTAGATGAGCGAAGTCGATCCGCTGCGGGTTCTGCGGCACCCAATCGCCCGAGAGCATCACGGGCGACTCGTCCGACGCCGCCTTCGTCGCTTCTTGACCATGCGCCGCGGCGAGCACCGGACCGATGACCAGGATACTCATCATGACGAGTCGAGGCACGTGTCGTTGCTTCATGGTCACGATGTCCAGTGGTGTGCAGAGCTATGGAACGATTCTGAAAGACGACGCAACATCAACTTATTCTCCCACAACTCGGGGTCGAATGAGCAACATAATTCCGATCGAAAACAAAGCCGTCGCGGTGAAGAGCCCCAGGAAGATGTTCATGGACATGCGGAGCCGTGAGTGGGGGAATGCGTGAGGTCGGAAATCTTCAGTCAATTATCGTAGACACGTGCAAATGAGTCTTTCATAATTGTTGCAGAGACTAAATTACACACGCCATGACCGCCTGTCACCCCACTGTCGTCGAACGTATTTTGCTCGGCCGGGCCTTGCAACTGCCGCTCGTCGTTTCGTTGGGTTCGATCCGCAGCCGCAGCGCCTCGCGCATCACATGGCATCGGCATGCCGCGTTCGAGGCGCTCTTTCTGCTCGACGGAGCGACCGAGTACGAATTTGATGACGGCCGGACTGTATCGTTGCCCGGTGGGCATTTTCTGATCGTGCCTCCCGACACCCGGCATCGTGGGCTGCACGACGTCCGGCGCCCCGCTCGGCTGTGCGGAATCGTCTTCGATCCTCGTCCGAGCCACGCCACCAAGAACACCTCGTTCCTGCGCGGCGATCTGCGGCGGCTGACCGGGCAATTTCAATCACAGGCCATTCGTCCCTGTCTGATGAGTGGCGAGTTGCGCCATTGGGTGACGTCCCTGGTTGTTCAGATTCAGGCGTTCGATGCAGGCACGACGGATGCGACTGCGGCTTTGCGAGTGGCCGTTTGCGGCACGCTGCTCGAAGCGGCTCGACAGCTCTCAAAAGTTCGTACGGTCCACTCGGACGAGGCCGTCCGCGCGGCGATGGATTACATGCAACGATGCTGCGAGCGAGCACCTTCGATGGGCGAGGTGGCTCGGGCCGTCGGTTGCAGTAGAGCCCGCTTGTTCCGCATCTTCCAACAGACGGCAGGCATGACGCCGAACGACTATCTGCAACGACTGCGAATTTCACGCGCTGGCGAGTTGCTGGCGAGCACGAATCGACCCATTACCGAAATTGCGATCGCCTGCGGCTTCTCGTCCAGTCAATATTTCAGCAACGTGTTTCGCAAGTACCTGGGGCACACGCCGACCGCGTACCGTGCCACCAGTCGTCGTCATGAGGCGTAGAAATGAGCCGTTGCGAGAGTTGGCCGGCCAGAGTACCCAACGGAAGTCGGCGCGCGCGGGGGCATCTGACGCCCCGTCCATGCCATCAAAACCCGATCAGCGAACTGCTCATCGTCTAGTTGTTTGCTCTCACCACCGCATCGGTCTTAACGATCGTAGCGGTTGTGCCAGTCCACGTCGCAAACCATAAGCTACGTTTCTCTCGGACACCCGCTGTCGTGGCGCTGCCGAGAGGAACGATGCTCCCGTCGTATTCGCAATTCCGTTCAATTCGCCTATTTGGCTCGCTCGATGCCCTGCGCGCACTCAGCATTCTCGCCGTGATCTGGCATCATGCCGGGGGCGCTCACAGCAGCCTCACCCTGCTGCAACACGGCTTTCTTGGCGTCGATATGTTCTTCGTGCTCAGCGGCTTTCTGATCGTCACGCTGCTGTTGCGCGAACGGGATCGCGCGGGCTCGAT
>CAYLYE010000236.1:0-9706 GCA_964387325.1 uncultured Planctomycetaceae bacterium | reverse complement strand
GACCAAGACAAACCACATCTCTCATGAAGGAGTACGCATGACCCTGGCTGATTCCATGCAGCAGCAGGCCGAAGAGTTTCGCCAGCGATACGCCGCGGTGCGTGACGAGATTGGCCGGGTGATTGTGGGGCACGACGACATCGTACATGGCGTGCTCACATGTCTGTTCGTTGGCGGCCACTGCCTGCTCGAAGGAGTGCCAGGGCTCGGCAAGACGCTGCTCGTACGCACACTGGCCGAGACCCTCGATCTGAAGTTCTCACGCATTCAGTTCACGCCCGACCTGATGCCAGCCGACATCCTCGGGACAAACATGATCGTCGAATCGCCCGAGGGGCGACGGATGTTCGAGTTTCAGCGCGGACCGATCTTCACGCAGATTTGCTTGGCCGACGAGATCAACCGAGCTACCCCCAAGACGCAGTCGGCTCTGCTCGAAACGATGCAAGAAGGTTGCGTGACCGTGGCGGGCAAGACGTTCCCGCTCGAACAGCCGTTTTTCGTCATGGCGACCCAGAACCCACTCGAGCAGGAAGGGACCTACCCGCTGCCCGAGGCACAGCTCGACCGCTTCTTCTTCAAGCTGGTGGTGGGTTACTCGACGCGCGAGGAACTCTCGACCGTGTTGGATCGGACGACGAAAGGGATCGTCGTGCAGCCGCGGAAAGTCATGGAAGGGGCGGAAATTCGCCAGTGGCAGAAACTCGTTCGCGAGGTGATCATCGCTCCGCACGTGCAAGACTACGTCGTACGGCTCACCCTGGCCACGCATCCCGACGGGCCGTTGACGGTTGAGCCGGCCCGTCAGTTGCTCCGCTGGGGGTCGAGTCCGCGTGGAGCGCAGACCATCGCCCTGGCGGCCAAGCTGCGAGCCTTGCTCGAAGGGCGATACAACGTCAGTTTCGAAGACATCCGCCGCGTCTTTCTCCCCGCGCTCCGTCACCGTGTCCTGCTCAACTTTGAAGCCCAGGCCGAAAACATCGCTTCCGATACGGTGCTGCTGCGCGTGTTGGAAGCCGTACCGGAGAAAGAAGTTTAGGGAGGGCCGTTTTCGGTTTTCGGTTTTCAGTTGATTGTCTCCTCTCCCCACTCAGCACTTAGCACTTCCTCCGCATGTCCTCCCAGCTGCTCACTCCTGACCTGCTCGCCCGGCTCGAATCGCTCGAGTTGGTGAGTCGGAAAATTTTCCGCGGGAGTTTGAAGGGGGAACGTCGCAGTCCGCGCAAGGGACAGAGCGTCGAGTTTGCTGACTTTCGTGCCTACGTAAGTGGCGACGACCTGCGGTTCATCGACTGGAATACCTACGCGCGGCTCGATCGGCTGTTTCTCAAGTTGTTCCAGGAAGAAGAGGACCTGCACTTTTACACTCTGATCGATGGTAGCGCGAGCATGAGCTTTGGCACGCCATCGAAGCTCGAATATGCCAAGCAACTCGCGGCCGCGCTGGGGTTCATCGGTCTGATTCGGGCTGACCGGGTGAAGATCGAAACCTTGCAGCAGAACGCCCGGCAACCGGGCCCCGTGTTTCGCGGCCGGGCCAGCTTATGGCGCATGCTCGCGCATCTCGACACGATCGAGTCAGCCGGGGCCACAGAGCTGACGCAGGGCGTGCGCAACTTCTGCCTCCGAAATCCTGGGCGAGGCATCCTGGTTCTGATCACCGATCTGCTCGACAAACAGGGGTATCAAGATGCGTTGCGTTATCTGCTCGCCCAACGGTTGGACGTGTACGTGATTCAGGTGCTGTCGGCCGAGGAAATCGAGCCCGACGTGCGAGGCGATCTGCGGCTGCTCGACTGCGAAGATAATGACGCGACCGAGATCACGGTGAGCGATCCTCTGCTGAGGCGCTATCAGCAGACACTCGCGGCGTTCACCAACGGGGCGCGCGACTTTTGTACCCGCCGGGGTATGTCGTACCTGCTGGCCGACACCCGGACGAGTGTCGATCAACTCGTGGCCAACTACCTGCGCAAACGGGGGCTCGTCCGCTGATGTGGCCCGACTGGTTCAATATGCTCGGCGGCTGGCAATGGGCGATACTCGGCGCGGTTCCACCGGCTCTCGTGGCCTTGTACTTCTTAAAACTCAAGCGACGGCCGTTGCTCGTCCCCAGCACGTTGCTCTGGCGGCAGACGCTCGAAGACATGCACGTGAACAGCCTGTGGCAAAAACTGCGCAACAGCATGTTGCTATGGCTGCAACTGCTGCTCGTGGCACTCGTGATGCTCGCGCTGCTGAAGCCGAGCTGGTCGCTCTCGCAACGCGCCGCCGGGCGCATGATCCTGCTCATCGACAACTCGGCGAGCATGCAGGCCACGGACGTCACCCCCACGCGGCTCGACGAGGCCAAACGCCGCGCAATCGAAACGATCGATCAAATGACCGACGACGACGTGGCGATGGTCATCAGCTTCTCGGACAGCGCGCAGGTCGCGCAATCGTTTACCCATAATCGGTACGAGTTACGTCGGGCGGTCGAGTCGATCGCGCCCACCGATCGACCAACGAACATCGCCGAAGCGCTCCGCGCCGCGACAGGGCTCACCCACAACGGCCGATCGACGGACGCGAGCGACGACGCGCCTGCGGCGCAGGCTGAGCGTGTCACGGTCTACGTGTTCTCCGACGGCAAGTTTCCCGACGTTAAGGATAGCGCGCTGCAAAATCTCGCCGTCAAGTTGATCGCGATCGGCTCGCCGACGGCGCGCAACGCGGCGATCACGGCGCTGGGCGTAGCCCCGCGCGAGAGCCCGAGCGACACGCAGCAGCTTTTCGCTCGAGTCGAAAACTTCAGTGGTCAGCCGGTGAACGTCGATGTCACACTCTGGCGCGACGGCACGCTGCTCGACGCAGATCAGCTGGCGCTCGATGCCAACTCGGGGCGCGGTATGACGTTCGATCTCACGCAGCGCGACGAGACACTCGAACTGCGTATCCAGAGTGACCAGACCGATCATCTGCCGCTGGATGATCGAGCATTTGTCGTGCTTGGTGCGCCGCGACGCTCTCGAATCTTGCTCATCACACCAGGGAACGAACCTTTGAAGCTAGCGCTCGACACACAGCGTGCGGCCGAGTTGGTCGAACTGCAAGTCGAGTCTCCTGCGTACCTCGAAACGCCCGGCTATCAGACGATCGCGGCCGGCGGCTTGTGTGAGTTGATCATCTACGATCGCTGTGTACCCAAGGAACTGCCACAAACCAACACGCTGTCGATCGGACGCATGCCGCCGTTGGTCAACTGGTCTGCGTTGGACACCGTCGCTGCGCCACAGATTATCGACGTAGAGTCGACCCACCCGCTGATGCACTTGGTCGAGATGAGTGACGTGTTGATCGTCGAAGCAACGCCGCTCAAGCTGCCCCCGGACGCGAACGTGCTCATCGACAGTCAGCGGGGACCGTTGTTTGGCGTGGCTCCGCGCGACGCGTTTGAAGATGCCGTGCTGGGCTTCGAGTTGATCGGAGCCGACAAGGTCGGAACCAATTGGCCCTTGCGGCTGAGTTTTCCGGTGTTCGTGCTTAACCTGCTGGAGCATTTTGCTCACGGCAAGGGGGGCGCGACGGCATTGAATGTGCGCAGCGGACAGTCGTTCCTCGTGCAACTCGACGCCAACCAGGATCGCGTGATGGTCCAGACGCCTCGTGGCGAGTCCGTCGAGCTGACGGGTCGAGCGGGTCGGGCCGTGCATTTTTCGCAAACATCGCGTGTCGGCGTGTACGAAGTGCATGCGATGGACGTGCCCATCACGTCGTTTGCGGTCAACCTGCTCGACGCAGTCGAGAGCGACATTCGCCCTCGGGCCGACAGTCAAGTTCTGATCGGCAACGAGACCGTGGCGAGCGAAACCACTTGGCGGAGCGCGCGACGCGAAGGGTGGCGGTACCTGGCACTGCTCGCATTGGGCGTTTTGGCACTGGAATGGTATATGTACAATCGGCGATTGGGACGTTAACTGACGCAAGACACCGAATCGCGTTCTTCACAACTTTGGCAAAGGTCATGAATCATGGATCGTGAGCAACCGCGGCGTGCCGACCAAGCGATTGACGACTGCGCGGTTAATGAACTAGGGCGACTAACGGAAGCCCGGTATTTGCCGGCTTCGCGTTGCTCGCCTAGGCTCGTTTGCTGTGCATACTTCAATAAGACCGTGCTGGTCGCGTTGTGGGTTTGGCTGAGTGTTTCGTGGCTGGCTGCCGATCCTGTCGCGCCACCGTATCAACGAACGACATTGCCGCAAACACACGCTTATCAGCAAGTGTTGCGAAATTACCTTGCGACCCTCGGCGAGGCTGACTTTGAACACGGCGTGACGCAGAAATTCACGACCCCTGAAGCCAGTACAGATCGAGAATCTCAATATCGACACTGGCTGTTGGGACGACACATCCAGCCGCTGATCGGCACCAAGCGTGGCGCTCCGGCGGTCAATGCGCCGGCGAAGTTATTTACTCTCGCCGCAATTGAAACACCTCAAGGGGTCATGCGTCCGCCGCTGTGGCCCGAGCCGGTGGGCTTTTTGGTGACGTGGAACTACGCAGGCAATCCGTACTATGACTCGGCGGCTATGAAGCGTCGTGCCTTTGTGACGATGTGCATCCATCTGCTGATGGTGGACGACCTCTTGGAACATGCTCCCGAGTTGGGCGGTAATCGAACCGATCGATTGGCGCCGCAGTTGATTCTGTTTGCACAAGCTTATCCGGCGGTGCGAGACGTTGTGCCCGAGGCCGTTCGTGCGGCATATGAGACGGGTCTGCGTAAAATGGCGCGTCGGATCCTCGACTGGGGGCCATCGGGCGAAGATCCCCATCAAGACTCGGTAGCCCCGATCGCCCTCTGGATTGTGAGTCGAGCATTGACTGACCCAGGTTTGGCCGAGCAAGCGGCCGTATATGCGCGGCGTCAATATAGCGACGCGCAATCCTATCACCCGGCAGGCTTTTTCTACGATCATGGCGGCATCGACTTGGGCTATGCAGGCCAAACCAACTTTTTTGTCGCCTGGACGGCGCTGGCCACCGGCTGGCCCGAGGCTCGCGACGTGCTGGATCGCAACTATCGTTTGCGAGCACATCTCTGTTTACCCGAGCCCGACGGAAAATTCCTCGGCCCCAGCCATTTCAATACGCGTTACAGCGCCGACGCCACACGTGACCAATGGGAGTGGGGTGAGTATCGCAACACCGCGGCCGCACTCGTGACGGACGAGGCACTGCACCTCACCCGTCGGCCGCTCGATAGCGAGCTGGCCGAGGCCACTGCGCTGCGGGCTCGCGCTTTTCAGGGCCAGATCAATGAGAATCCGGTCCATGCCGATCGCTCGCGATTCATTCGCAACGACGAAATCACCTCGTATCCGTGGTCGTTTCGACCGTGGTTGTCCTATAACTTTCCGGCCATGGTGAACTACGCTTACGAGTTTTACCCCAAGGGCTTTTTTGCGCGTCGCGAAAAACTAGCGGAAGTTAAATCACCCCTGCTGCTGTCTCCGTTTCAGCGAGACGAGTTATTTATTCGTGATTTCGCGAACGTATTTACGGTCGCCAAGCAGGCCGAGTACAGTGCCGTGATCCACTCGGGACCCGTGGGTGGCGCCGAGTTGGATCACGGCCGCGCCTTGCTGGCCGGAACGTATGGCTTTGGGGGCGGACAGCTCTCGGCGTTCTGGACGCCCGCGACCGGCTCGGTGATCTTAGGGCGACGCGGAGGCACGACGCGCGACAAAGACTTCGATCCGCTGGAAAACTGGCGGCTCTGGCCGATCCATGCGGTCTCGGGCGCGCGCGTCGATGGCAAGGTCTTCACCTCGGCTCGCATTCGTCAGCCGGAAGTCAAGCAAGAACAGCGCTCCGGCGAAGCCACCGTACGCGTGACAGGGACCATCCCGCGCGGCATGCTGGGACAAGCCAAAGTGCTGGATGGGCAGATACAATATGCGCGAACGTTCTCGATCGGCGCCCAGTCTTGCGAAGTGGCGACGACGCTCCAGGCGGCCGGGCAAGACACACTGGCCGAGTTGGTCGAGACGATCCCCGTATTTTTGCGCGAGGCACAAACGCAAGCCAAATCGGAGCCCACTCGAATCGAATTTCAACGTGGTGCCGACTGGACCGCGGCGAGTGATGCGTGGTGTGAGAACGTCTCGGCGATTCGCCTCACGCGATTCACGGGCGCGGTGCGAATCACGTTCGATCGGCCCCGACGAGTTAAGTTATCCGCTGCCGATTGGGCCGACACTTACCTGAGTCGAGCGACATGTCGCAATGTACTCATCGACCTGCTCGAACAGGCCGATCAACCGCAGGTATTCAAGGCGGCCGCGACCCGCTATCGCATTGCTCCTGAGTCAAAGTAGCTCTGCCGTTTGATTCGTTAACAACGGCCCGAGATCGAGCCACTCGCGGGAGATGAACTCGCCCGGGGTTTTTCGAGATAGCTCACGACGTCAGCGAGCGGAGTGACATCGGCCAAATCGACATCGATATCGAACAAAAACGCTTCGTGCATCAACTCGCAGCGTTCGCCCACTGCCTCGCGTGGCACAATAACTCGAAAACTGTCGGTCGCGTCGCGGCAACTGGCGTAGACGCAGTGGCTCGTGCTCACGCCGGTCACAATGAGCGTGTCGATGCCGAGGCCGGTGAGCATCTCGTGCAGGCAGGTCCCTTTGAAGGCTGAGGCAAACCGCTTGAGCACGATCTTCTCGTTGTCGCGGCGACCCAAGCGCGGGTCGAGCTGGAACATGCTGCCAACATCGTTCGGTAGTTTGTAGTGTAACTTGCGATCGTGTGGCGAGGCCGGATGGGCCGGGTCGTAAGCGTAGGACGTAAAGAAGATCGGTGTGTGGGTGGCTCGCGCGGCGGCAAGCACACGACAGGTTGCGTCGACCACCGAGGTCAAGTCGCTGCCGATCTGCGCCGTCGGTTGGAGCCAGAACTCGGCCAGATCGATCACGAGCACGGCCGGTCGATCACCGAAGCCAGCGCGGCCGGCCCAGCCGCGTGAGAGGTACCGCTCTTTGAGCTGAGCCAAGTGCGTCTTGAGCGGCTCGCGCAATTCGTCCGGAAGACGCAAATCGGCGGAACCAAACTTCTGCTGCGTGTCGCTCATGGCGGAGTCCTGCGATGATTGAAGGTGGGTCAACTCGTAGCCCCAAGGACGGGCAACGCATTCTGGTCATGGCGCAGGGGGCGGTCAAATTGCCGAAACCGATTTTTCTTTCCTGAGCCATTTCAATGCGTTAAATTGAGTTACTCAAACGTCTAATTGACGACTGCGCGGTTCATGAACTAGGGCGACCAGCGGACGCCCGGTTGGTTGCCGGCTTCGCGATGCTCGCCTAGACTCGTTTGCTGCGCATCGTTCAATCGTTTTACCCGCCGAATTTTTTTCCTGCCGTCGTTTGTTTCCCACCGAGGATATTGTCATGAGTCGCCCCTGGTTGCGCGTGTCGAGTTGCGGATGGATTGCCCTATCGTTGATGCTCTTGGGCGCTGACTGGAGTCGGTTCCGTGGCCCCGGTGGACTTGGCGAGAGCACCGACAAAAATCTTCCCGCGACTTGGACCGACGAGCAGAACGTCGTCTGGAAGACCGCGCTTCCCGGTCCGGGGTCATCGAGTCCGATCACCGTTGGCAATCATGTGTACCTCACCTGCTATAGCGGCTACGCGCTCAGCACCGAGGAGCCAGGCGAGATCGATAAGCTCAAGCGGCACGTCGTGTGTCTCGATCGCACGAGTGGCAAGCTGGTCTGGCAAAAAGAATTTCAGCCCCAATTGCCCGAGTCAGAATACTCGGGCGGCAATAACACATGGCACGGCTACTCGACAAGCACGCCGATCAGCGATGGCCAATCGCTCTACGTGTTCTTCGGCCGCTCGGGAGTCTATGCACTCGATCTGACCACGGGCGAGACCAAGTGGCACGCCGACGTCGGCTCGCGCACGACCGGCTGGGGAAGCGGCACCTCGCTCGTGCTGTACAGCAACCTGCTCATCGTCAACGCATCGGTCGAGGGGGGCAACATCGTCGCGCTCAACAAACAAGACGGCAAGAGTGTGTGGCAGATCGGATCGATTCGTGGCGCGTGGAATACACCCTGCCTAGTCGAGTTACCCGGCGGTAAGGCGGAACTCGTGCTCAGTTTGCCGGGTCAGCCCGAGGGTAAAATCGTCGGTTACGACCCCAACACCGGCGAGCAGCTGTGGAGTTGCAAGGGCATTCCCGACGGCGGCTATGTTTGTCCGAGCGTCATTGCCCACGAAGGAATCGTGTACTCGATCGGCGGACGCAAGAACACGGCGATCGCGGTTCGCTGCGGTGGTCGTGGCGACGTGAGCGAGTCGCATCTGCTTTGGACGACCGCCAAGGGCTCGAACGTTGCGTCACCTGTCTATCACAACGGTTACATTTATTGGGTGCATGAGCGGCAGGGGACAGCCCACTGCCTGAATGCCAAGACCGGCGAGAGCGTGTATCAGGAGCGGCTCGAGCCACGACCGGGCGTCGTGTATTCATCGCTGACGGTGGCTGATGGCAAGCTCTATGCCGTGTCGCAATTTGAAGGAACGTTCGTGCTCGCGGCACAGCCCGAGTTCAAGCTGCTTGCTCATAACACGTTTGCCAACGACAAGAGCCGTAGCAACGCCTGCCTCGCCGTGAGCAACGGTCAGTTGTTGCTCCGCAATGACAGTCATATTTATTGCCTGGGTGCGAAATAGGACCTCGCTTGGTTCGCTGAGCCCCCCGGCACAAGCGCCGGGGGCCAGCATGTGAAAGCCGTGTTTTTCTGTGACTTGAATAGGTGATCTCATGCTACGTTGGTTGTTGTCGCTCGTCGTGGTTGGCAGTGGTCTTATGGTTCACGCGGCCGACGCGCCCAAGGCGAAGGCCAAAGCCCCGAACCCCGCGTATGAGCCGATCGCAGACACCCCTGGCCTGCCTCGGGTGCTGCTCATCGGCGACTCGATCTCGATCGGCTACACGATCGCAGTGCGCAAGCAACTTACCGGCGTGGCCAATCTCCACCGCATTGCAACCAACGGTGGTCCCACGACCAACGGGCTGGCGAATATCGACGCATGGCTTGGCGACAAGAAATGGGACGTGATCCACTTCAACTGGGGACTCCATGACCTGAAATATCAAGACGACAAAGGTCAGCTGGTCAAAGACCCGAAGCAGGGACATCAGCAAGTTCCGGTCGAGGCTTACGAGCAAAATCTGCGTAAGCTCGTCGCGCGGCTCAAACAGACCGGGGCTAAGTTGATTTGGTGTTCAACGACCCCCGTACCCGACGGCGCAGGTGGGCGTATCAAGGGGGACGAACTCAAATACAACGCCGCAGCCGAGCGGGTGATGAAAGACGCCGGCATCGCGATCGATGATTTGTACAGCTTCGCATTGCCCAAGTTGGACAAAATCCAGCTGCCGGCCAATGTGCATTTCTCGCCCGAGGGTTCGGCCGTGCTCGCCGAGCAGGTGGCCCTATCGATTCGTACGGCTCTTGGCAAATAGCCGTAACTTTCCCATTTCGGCTATTTGCTCTTCCCGACAGAGATTTGCGACGAGTGTGCTCCAGGGGCTCACCGCGCAATCCCTACCAATCTCGGCGGTTCAGTCGTACAATCGACGTTCTGTTGATCCGTGCGCCTCGGGCCTTGGTCCGAGGCTCCCTGCCCTCGATCGGGAGTTT
>CAYLYE010000235.1:0-9728 GCA_964387325.1 uncultured Planctomycetaceae bacterium | reverse complement strand
CCTCCGGATCAGAACTCCACAACTTCAACCCAAAATCCCTCGTTGACCAACGTGAATGGGACACTTTACTTCACGGCCGACGACGGAGTGCACGGAACCGAACTGTGGAAGAGCGACGGCACCACGGGCGGAACCGTGATGGTGCGTGATATTGCCCGCGGCAATGCGAGTTCCTATCCCTGGCAGTTGACCAATATCAACGGCACGCTGTTCTTTTTCGACAAAGAGTCGAGTGGCTACGGGCTCTGGAAAAGCGATGGCACGAGTGATGGCACGGTGCTCGTGCAGAATCTGATCGAACCAGGGCAGCAGATCGCCAATCTGTCGAGCGAAGTTTACTTCACAACGTATAGCTCGAATCATCATGAAGCCCAGTTGTGGAAAACAAATGTTACTAGTGCCGGGGCGTTCCTGATTAAGGAGTATTCGAGCGCCACCAGTGCTCCTCAGGGGTTGGTTAATGTGAATGGCACCCTGTTTTTTGCAGTCGACGATGGCACGCACGGTCAAGAGTTATGGGCCAGTCAGTCATTTCCTTCTCAGGATGTCGTGCGGCTTGCCTCTGATATTCATTTTGCTTCTGCAGGATCGTCTCCCAATGGTTTTGTCGTCAGTAACAATCAATTGTTTTTCACGGCCGACGATGGAAGTCATGGCAACGCGCTTTGGTCGATGTATGTTTCGAGTGCTTATGTCACACCTGCCCATCTGGTCGTTGGCGAGCCAGCCCCGGTGTATCCACCGCCCCTTATGCTCACTCGTTTGCTCGATGTGACCAAACCTGCGGCCGTTCCGCCGGGAGTCAATATCGATAACTCCAATGGCACCGCTACGGTCACCGTCACCTCGTCGTCGACCAAAACCAGCGTGACGTTCGATAGCCAAGGCAACCCGGCCGTGCTCGTCAATGGTTCGCCGCTCGATTCGTACTATCTGCAAGGGGCCACGCAGTTCCTGCTCGATGGCGGCGCGCTCAATAACCAACTGTTCCTCGGCGGCGGCGTCGGGAAAGCGGCTCAAGTGAGTGTTCAGAATGGCCAGCTCACGTACACGATCCATGGCGTCAACTTCTTGGCCAGTCGGTTCTCGTCGGTGACCATCTATGGCCAAGCGGAAGATCAAGCCACGCTCTACGACAATGTCGGCGATGAAACGGTCTACATGACCCCTGGCTCAACCGCCGTGACTAACAATGGCATGAAGGTGCAGGTTGTGGGCTTTGGCACTACGTATGCCTTCTCGACCTCGGGCAACGACAAAGCCTTGCTGTACGATTCGTCGGGCGATGACACGTTCACCGCCTCGCCCGGCTACGCCATCATGAGTGGCAACGGCTACACGCTCGAAGCGGTCGGCTTTAAGAACACAGTCGGCTACTTTGTCTTCGGCGGACAGGACGCAGCCAATCTGATCGGTTCGACGCAAGGAAATACGCTCACCAGTTTCGGTTTGCAGAGCACGCTCGTAGGCGGCGGTTACACGATCGACGTGATCGGCGCGGACCGGGTCGATGCCACGGCCGGCAGTAACCATGATCGAGCCTTGTTGTACGACACCCCCGCCGACGATCGCTTTGTCGCATTCCCGACGATTGCAACAATCTACTCCGATACTACAACACGGCAGGTTAACAACTTTGCCGAAGTCTATGCCTTTGCCGGCAATGGCGGCAACGATACTGCTCAACTGCTCGATCAAGACTTATTTGCCAGTTCAGGTTTGGCACCTGCTCCAGCAGTCAAACCAACGGGCCCCGACGATCGCTATGTGGGTTTTACCAGCTACAGCCTGATGACTGATGACAAGAGCTATTTCAATCAGGTGATCAATTTCAAATCGGTCATTGCCAACTCGGTTCGTGGTAACGACAGGGCGACGTTCTATGGCTCCGGCGGGACCGACATGCTCGAGATGGATGGCAATGTCAACCAGGTCGTCATAAGCGGGGCCAACTATCGTAACTTGGTCGACGGTTTCGCCAGCATCATAGCTTACGCCGGAGGTGGTCAAGATAGCGCCAGTCTGCTTGGCGGTAATTTGTTTGCCGAAGCCAATCGTTTGTCGGTGCAGGGATCAACGCCAGGGGCAAGCACGTTTCCCGACGGTGGCAGTGGCCGAAGCAATGTGACCTTGTACAACTTTGCCACTGTGAACGCGACCAAGCAGGTCGCTACCGACAAGGTCTATCGCGCGTCGGCGATCGATTACATTCTCAACCTGCTCGGTGCTTGGTAAGTCGAACGAGACGGTGTGGTGTTATCGTTCACACCTCGCTCCTCGTCTCGCAACCCTCACCCCTTTGCCCCTTCGGTCTCTGGTTTCTGGTCTCCGGTCTTCGCCTTGCGGCGGAGCAGGTAATAGAACACGGGCGTGAGTCCGAGGCCGAAGGCGGTCACGCCGAGCATGCCGCTAAAAACGGCGACACCCAGGGCGTTGCGCATCTCGGCGCCAGCGCCGGTCCCCAGCACGAGCGGCAACACGCCGAAGATAAACGCCAGCGAGGTCATGATAATTGGCCGCAGGCGTCCCTTGGCGGCTTCGATGGCCGCGTCGAAGGCGCTGATCCCCTCGGCTTGCCGCTCCTTGGCAAACTCGACAATTAGAATCGCGTTCTTGGCGGCGAGACCGATGAGCACGATCAGACCAATCTGTGTGAAGATGTTGTTGTCGCCGCCAACATAATTGACCCCGATCAAGGCGCTGAGAATGCACATGGGGACGATCAAGATGATGGCAAACGGCAGCGACCAGCTCTCGTACTGCGCGGCGAGCACCATGAACACGAAGATCACGCCCAGCGGAAACACGAGTTTGGTCAGTACGTCTTGGCTGGCGAGAATTTGTTGCAGCGTTAGCTCGGTCCACTCGGTGCTCATCGAGCCGGGGAGCGATTGCGCGGCGATCGAATCCATCGCCGTCACGGCGTCCCCTGAGCTGAAGCCGCTGCGCACGTTGCCGTTGACTTCGGCCGAGGTGTACATATTGTAGCGAGTCACGATCGCCGGGCCGTAGTCGTCGCGCACGCTGATCAGGGTACTGAGCGGGACCATCTGTCCTTCGCTGCCGCGGACCTTAAGCTTGCCGATGTCTTCAATCTTGTTGCGGAACAGGGCGTCGGCCTGGACGTTAACCTGCCAGTTGCGACCAAATCGCGTGAAGTCGTTGGCATACGCCGCGCCTAGGTAGACCTGCATCGTCTCGTACACGTCGCTCAGCGCGATGCCCATCGATTTGACCTTGGTGCGATCGACATCGACAAACAATTGCGGCTGATTGGCACTGTAGCTGGTAAAGACACCAGCCAAGCCCGGGTGCTGGTTGGCGGCGAACATGAGTTGTTTGGCGGCCCCTTCGAGCGCCTGGGGACCCGAGTCGCCGCGGTCTTGCACGATGACCTTGAACCCGCCGGTGCTGCCGATCCCGTCGACGGCCGGAGCACCAAAGGCGACGATGAACGCTTCTTGCACGGCGGCAAATTTCTGTCGCAGCTCGGCCACGATCTGACTGGCATGCAGGCGCGGGTCGTGTCGCCGCTCCTCGAATGGTTTCAGAATGACGAACATCCCGCCCGAGCTTGTCAAGTTCACACCGGAGAACAAATCGTAGCCGGGCATTCGCATCGCATGGGCGACCCCCTCGGTATCGCGGGCCAGCTTCGAGATGGTGGCCATCACCTGTTCGGTACGTTCGATGCTCGAGCCATCGGGGAGCATTGCGTTGACCACGAGGTAACCTTTGTCCTGATCGGGAATAAAACCGATGGGTGTGGTCATGGTCGTCTGATAGGTGAGCCCGAGCAGACCGACGTACACGACGAGCACGATGAACGATACGCGGAGTAGTCGCGAGACGATCGACCCATACACGTCGGTGACCATCTCGAACAGGCGGTTAAAGCCTTTGAAGAGTCGCAATGTGAGGCGGTTGAGCAGACCCCCGCCGAGCCACGCGAGCGCAGCGACGGCGAGCGGCGTGCCCCATTTGATCCACGGCAAGCGTGGGTCGTGATGCTCGTCGCCGCCGTGCGACGAGAGTGACACGCCGAGCCACTCGGCCAGCAGGGGCATGAAGAACATGTAGGCGATCGTGCCCAGCAGGATCGCAAAGCCCAGCGGAGGTAGGGCCTCGCGCTGCTCGTGCTCGGCGTGGGCCGAGTGCGGCTTGAAGATGGATACGGCGCGGGCCGGTGCCATCGTCAGGGCATTGACGGCCGAAATGACCGTCGAGGCGGCGATGGTCAAGGCGAATTGGCGAAAGAACTCGCCGCTGATTCCGGCGATGAACGCCGTCGGCACGAACACGCTGGCGAGCACGAGCGTGATGGCTATGACCGGCCCGGTGATCTCGTCCATCGCCCGGATCGTCGCCTCGCGCGGCTCGAAGCCTTTCGAGATCCAACGCTCGATGTTCTCGACGACCACGATTGCGTCGTCGACCACGATGCCGATGGCGAGCACGAGCCCGAACAACGAGAGGTTATTGAGCGAAAAGCCCAGCAGGGCCATGACCGCGAATGTGCCGATGAGCGAGACGGGGACGTCGATCATCGGTAGCAGCGTGGCCCGCCAGTCTTGTAAGAACAGCAGCACGACGATGAATACGAGCAGAAACGCTTCGAGCAACGTCTTGTACACTTCGTGGACACTCTCGTCGATGAAGACGGTCGTATCGTAGACGATGCGGTACTCGAGCCCTTGTGGAAAGCGTTTTTCGAGACGCTTCATGGTCGCTCGAATAGCGTCGGCCGTGGCCAACGCATTCGAGCCGGGCAACTGGAACACGGCGAGCGATACGGCCGGCAAATCGTCGAGGTAGCTGCTCACCTCGTAATTTTTGGCACCTAACTCAGTACGAGCCACGTCGCGCAGGCGAACCACTTGTCCGTCGGCGCCCCGTTTCAGGATGATGTCGTTGAACTGTTCGCTCTCAAGCAGCCGGCCGAGCGTGTTGAGCGTGAGCTGATAGTCTTGACCGGGCGGGCTGGGAGGTTGACCGAGTCGGCCGGCCGCGACCTGAACGTTTTGTTCGCGCAGGGCGCGGAGCACGTCGCCGGCGGTCATGTTGCGCGTGGCGAGCTCGTTGGCGTTGAGCCAGACGCGCATGCTGTAGTCGCGCGCGCCGAGAAACGTGACGTCGCCGACGCCGTTAAGACGCATGAGCTCGTCTTTGATTTGAATCGTGGCGTAGTTGCTGAGGTAGAGCGGATCGTGGGCTCCCTCGGGCGAGACGAGGTTGATCGCCAGTAGGATGCTCGGCGACTTTTTCTTGACCGTGATGCCTTGCCGCTTCACTTCTTCGGGCAACCGCGGTTCAGCGATCGACACCCGATTCTGGACCAGCACCTGGGCAAAGTCGATGTCGGTCCCCAGCTTGAATGTCACGCTCAGGGTCATCTGACCGTCATTGGTACACTTGCTCGATTGATAGAGCATGCCGTCGACGCCGTTGATTTCCTGCTCGATTGGCGCGGCGACGGTCTCGGCGACCACCTTGGCGCTCGCGCCGGGGTAAATGGTCGTGACCTGAATAGTCGGCGGTGCGACGTCAGGGTATTGGGCGATCGGCAATCGCGTCAGGGCGACTAGCCCCACGAGCACGATCACGATCGACAACACCGTGGCGAAGATCGGTCGATCGACAAAGAAGCGAGCAAACATCGACTCAGCCTTGCGTGATGAGGGAAGATGAGGACGAGCGCGTGGCGTGGCAGTTTATTTCGACACCGGTTCGACGACCACCGCAGGGGTCGCTTGTACGTCAGGCATGGGTTTCTCTTCGGCCACGACGGTCACCCCCTCGCGGATCCGTTGCAAACCGTTGACTACCACTCGATCGTCGGCCGCGATGCCCGACTGGATCACCCGCAGCCCGTTGTTCATTTTGCCCAATTGCACCTCGCGGCGCAGTACCTTGCTTTGAGCATCGACCACATAGACAAATTTCGTGCCTTGATCGACGCCGATGGCGCGATCCGAGACCAGCAGCGCGCTGTAGCGCGGGCTGGCCGCCAGACGCACGCGGACATTCAGTCCAGGCGTGAACATGCGGATGTTGTTCGAGACGTACGAGTTGTCGATCACGGCGCGGAGTTTCAAGGTGGCGGTCGAGCGATCGACGCGATTGTCGACGAAGTTGACCGTCCCTTTGTGCGGGAAGCCTTGTTCGTTGGCGAGGCCAATCTCGACGGGGATTTCCGAGTCGTTGGCCGACTTGAGCTTGTGCTCGCGGATCAGTTTTTGATACTGCAACACGCTGGGCTCGTCGACATCGAAATAAACATAGATCGGATCGACCGAAACGAGCGTGGTGAGCAGGCTGTTGCCCGTGACGCCGGGCATCACTAGGTTGCCGACGGTCAGCATGGCTCGGCCAACGCGACCCGAGATGGGGGCCGTGACCTTGGTGAATTCAAAATTGAGCCGGGCCGATTCGAGCGCGGCGCGACCACCCGCGAGCGAGGCCTCGGCGTCGGCTTTCTCGGCCATGATCTTATCAAACTCCTCGGCCGAGATCGCTCCGTTGGGACGTAGTGTATTGGCGCGGGTCGCGTCGGCTGTCGACCGTTTCAGACGCGCTTCGTTCGAGGCGACCTGGGCGATCGCTCGGTCCAGATCAGCCTGATACGGACGCGGGTCGATCTCGAACAGCACGTCCCCCTTTTTTACCTCATGCCCTTCGGAAAAGTTGATCTTGGTCAGATAGCCGCTCACGCGGGCACGAATCTCGACGCTCTCGACTGCCTCGGTGTTGCCACGAAATTCGTTGTAGTCGACGATCTCGCGCGCGATCGGCTGGCTGACCGTGACGGTCGGCGTGGGCATGGGTGGCGAGGAGGCGGTTGTCTTAGAGCAACCGCTGGCGAGCGCAGCGAGGGTCGTGAGACTTAGGAGCATGTAGACGAGGTGTTTCATGATGCGCAGTTGCAGCGAGAAAGTGAGACAAAACCGCTCACTCGATTGTAATCGCAAATGACGTGGAGGGGCGAGGGGGAGGAGTGGAGGAGTGGAGGAGTGGAGGAACTCACGCGCCAGCGCTACCCCTCAACTCCTCCGCTCTCTTACTCGCTCGGCTCGATGATTAACTCACGCACGACCTGGAGCGCTTCGCTCACGTGCCGATCGGCCGTAAACTGAGCATTGAACACATGCCTTACGATCCCTTGCTTGTCGATCACGTAAGTCACGCGACCTGGAAAGATTCCCAAGGTCTTTGGCACGCCATAGAGTTGCCGGAGCGCGCCATCAGCATCGCTGAGTAAATGGAACGGCAAGGCATGTTTCGCGGTGAAGGCGACATGCTGCTCGACGGTATCGCCGCTGACGCCGATCACGATCGCCCCGACGCTGGCAAAATCGGCATAAGCGTCACGAAAGCCACACGCCTCGCGGGTGCAAATCAGGGTGTTGTCTTTGGGATAGAAATACAACACGACCACACGGTGCCCTTGATAGGCACGGAGCGAGACGACTTCGCCCCGCTGGTTGGGGCGATCGAAGTCCGGGGCGTGGTCACCTAGGCCAACTGAGGGCATCAGCATCGAATCCGTGGGATAAGAGTATGGGCCAAGTGACCAAGCCGCATGGCTATTGTGTCGCGCGCCGGTCAGCTTGACTCCCGTCGCTCGGGGGGAGATCGGTCGATTCTTGTGGTTAAATTCCTCGCGAAACGGGCAACACGAGGTTAATCTAAAATTATTTCCTGTCGCGCACGTCTTTGCGGTGGTTATGAGTCGGTTTTGCCTTGGCTCTTTCGGCCAGACACTCGCTCGCTTCTTACGTTGGGGTGGCTCGATTCGCCCTCTGCGGCGAACGCGCATACCCTTGCGGCAGCGAGTGTTGCGCATCGACTCACTCGAACAACGGCAGCTCCTCTCGGTCACCCCTTCGCTGGTGAGCGATATCCGCTCGCTCAACTCCGGAGATGCCAGCCCCAGCTATGTGACGAGCGTCGGATCGACCATTTACTTCGCCGCGATTGGCGGCGCCGAAGGAAATGAACTCTGGAAAACCGACGGTACCAGTGCCGGCACGACCCTGGTCAAGGATATCGTGCCGGGCTTTAGCGGCTCGAACCCCAAATATCTGACGAATGTCAACGGCACGCTGTTCTTTACGGCCAACGGAGCCAAAATCTATCGCAGCGACGGGACCGCGAGCGGAACCACGGCTGTGGTGGATTTAGATCCCAGCGGTTCGTTTGCTCCCAAGGGGCTTATCAACGTCAACGGTACGCTCTACTTCCAAGGCTTCAGCAGCACGAATGGGGCTGAACTCTGGAAGAGCGACGGCACGGCGAGCGGCACGACGATCGTCACTGAAATTAACCCGTCGGGCAACGCCAATCCTTCGCAGCTGACCAACGTCAACGGCACGCTGTTCTTTCAGGCCAACGATGGCACGCGCGGATTCGAGCTCTGGAAGAGCAACGGGACCAGCAGCGGCACGTCGATGATTGAGATCAATCCGACGGGCAGTTCGTATCCGGCTTACCTAACGAACATCAACGGCACCCTCTTCTTCCGCGCCAGCGACGGTGTCAATGGCAGCGAGTTATGGAAGTCGAATGGAACCTCGGCGGGCACGACGCTCGTCAAGAACATCCATCCCAGTTCCGGCTCGTATCCGAATTTTCTCACCAACGTCAACGGCACGCTGTTCTTCTCGGCCAGTGATGGGAGCGGTGGTGTTGAACTCTGGGCCAGCGATGGCACAAGCAGCGGCACAACTATGGTGAGCGACATCAAGCCCTCGGGCAGTGCCGATGTCAGTTACCTTACGAATGTCAACGGCACGTTGTTTTTTCAGGCCGATGACGGTGTCCGTGGTAGCGAACTCTGGCGCAGCAATGGCACCAGCAGCGGCACCGTCTTGGTCAAAGATATTAATCCCTCGGGCGGCGCGCAACTCCGCTATTTGACCAATGTCAACGGCAAGCTCTTCTTCCGCGCTAACGATAGTACGACCGGGGCCGAGCTCTGGAAAAGCGACGGTACCAGCGCCGGCACCGTGCAGGTTCGCGATATTCGCGCCGGTGCGACCGGCTCGAATCCGCAATCGCTTGTCAATGTCGGTGGGTTAGCCTACTTCTCGGCGAACGACGGCACGCATGGTATCGAGCTTTGGAAGAGCGACGGTACATCGGGTAACACCCTGCAGGTGGCCGACGTCAATGTGTCCGACCCAGGCTCCTTTCCTCAAGCTCTCGTCAATCTCAATCACAGCTTGTTGTTCGCCGCCACCGATTTGACACACGGCACCGAGCTTTGGAAGAGCGACGGTACGAACACCGGCACGACGATGCTTGTCGATATTAATCCCGCCGGGTCGTCCGGCCTGAACTCGTTCGTTAATGTCAGCGGCACGTTGTACTTTCAGGCCAACGACGGCACGAACGGCTTCGAGTTGTGGAAAAGCAACGGCACCTCGACGGGGACGTCGATGGTGCGCAACATCTCTGCCAGCGGCAGCTCGTTGCCCACCTATCTGACGAATGTCAACGGCATCTTGTATTTCGTAGCCGACGATGGGAACAACGGCATCGAGCTCTGGAAAAGCGATGGCACGAGCAGCGGCACAACACCCGTGGCCGACATCTTTGCTGGCTCCAGCGGGTCGTTTCCCACGCAGCTAACCAATGTCAACGGCGTGTTGTACTTCGCGGCCAACGATGGCACGCACAACATTGAACTGTGGAAAAGCGACGGTACGAGCACCGGCACCACAATGGTC
>CAYLYE010000234.1:0-9752 GCA_964387325.1 uncultured Planctomycetaceae bacterium | reverse complement strand
ATCCAGGGGAGCAACCCGATTGTTTCTCCCTCGTACTCGACGCACAATACCCGACACGTAGGTTCACCGCGCTCATATAGGTGGCGCCATAAATGAATCGATTGCAGGAACGTTGCCTGCGGACTCTGAAAGTGCAACAGCTTCCAGATCAAATGGCGCGAGCCGAGCGCCGCGAGATCGCGAATTTCTGAGACATGCAGCATCACTATAGGGGCACTCCGCGCGGCGCGAGAAAACGCAACGCCAGAGCTATGAGCAACCCCAATGCCAGGGTCTCGATCGATTTTCTTGTTAATGCGCATCTATTGTTGTTAAAAGGACTTACGTAACCACCATCAAGCCATGAGCAGGGCTCAGCGCGATGCCGAAAAACAACCGCGTTGCATTTAAGCAACATGCGGCATCGAGGCGTACCGGGCGCAAGGGATGCGAGCGATGTCGCTGTCCACTGGCACGCTCCCCAACCGAGAATTCTTTCGTTCACGTCAACCGAATGATCGCGGCGGCTCCGCCGTCGATCGGCAAGAGATGACCGGTGATGTAGCGCGCGGCGTCCGAAGCTAGGAATAAAACGGGCCCAACCACGTCGTCGACGGTACCCCAGCGCCCCAGCGGGACACGTTCGAGGACCTTGCCGCTCATGATCGGATTGGCCAACAGAGGCGCGTTCATGTCGGTCTCGATCCAGCCAGGAGCGACGCAGTTCACCCGCACGCCGTACGGCGCGAATTCGGCCGCCAGGTCGCGTGTCATCGCCGCCACGGCCCCTTTGGTGGCTGTGTAAATCTCGGTGCCGCGCCCCAGGCCGATCAGACCGCCTCCCAAGGCGGACATATTCACAATGCTCCCCTGTCGGCGAGCAATCATCTGCAAACCGACCGCCCGGGCCACACTAAACGTCCCTACAAGATTGACGCCAATCACCTCATTCCAGTCGCGCTCGGTCCAGTCCGCCAGAGCAATGCGGCGATTGATGCCGGCGTTGTTAAAGAGCACATCGATCGCTCCGAATTCATTTACGACGGCCTCGATCGTTGCCCGCACCTCGCTCTCACGGGCCACATCGCAGCGCCACGGCTTGGACCATCCGCCGCTGGCCATGATCTGCTGGGATACTTCCTCGGCCAAAGCCTCGTCGACATCGAGAATGGCCACACGTGCGCCACGCGCGGCGAATGCCTGCGCCGCGGCCTGACCGATCCCACGTCCGCCGCCGGTAATCACGACCGTTTTGCCAGCGAATTCAAGGTTTATTGCGTGGGTCATAGCGGCAGTGAGCGGAGGTATTCGAGGCTGCTGAGCGCGGCTTCGCGAAGCGGCAGATGTCGATAGACCTTGACCGAGGCAAAGCCGTCGTAGTGAATCGATCGCAAGCAACCGAGCACCGAGGCGAAATCGACGTGCCCCGTCCCAAATTGCCCGCCGTGATTCTCACACAGATGCACATGCCGCAATCGAGGGCCACACGCCAAGATCGGCTCGGTCAATGAAGACTCTTCGATGTTCATATGAATCGTGTCGACCATCGGTCGGAGCGCGGATGAGCCAACCTCGTCGATCAGTGCCAGCACCTCGGCGACCGAATTGTGGAAGCCGACTTGCAGATGATTGACCGGCTCGATGACGATCTCGACCTGAGCCAATTCGGCCGCGCGGGCCACTTGCCGCAACCCCTCGACGATGCGCGCATGTGCGACATTCGCATCGGGCTCGTCGAGCCGCGTCCCCTGGAGCAGCCCGACGACAAGGATCGCCCTGAATCGTTGAGCGGTCGGTAAATAACGGATCAAGCGATCGACCGCTCCTTGGCGGCGCTGCGGATCGGGTGCGCTAAGGCAAAGTCCATCATGATAGGCTTCGCCCGTCAGGAACGATGGCACGACGAGCCCGGAGTGATCGAGCAACCGCGCGAGTTGCTCGGGCTCGATTCCCAGCGGCTCGGTCAGATTCAGTTCGATACCGTCGTAACCGATCTCTCGCAACAACTGCATGACCCGCACCAACTCGGCTGGATCGCCGATGGTCGACAGGCGGTTCATGAAGATATAGCTGAAGCGCATCGCGAGGCCCACTCACCCAAGGTTTGTAGTGAAATCTGCTGGTCAGTTATCCGCCCACCAGCTTGCGGGTAATCTCGGCGACGTGTTTGCCTTGGAATCGGGCAATCTCCAGCTCATTGGCGCTCGGCTGTCGCGAACCATCTCCGCCCGCCAGCGTCGACGCTCCGTAGGGTGTACCACCGGTGATCTCGTTCATGTTCACGAGCGCCTGACAGGAATATGGGACGCCGACAATGATCATTCCGTGATGCAGGAGTGTCGTGTGAAAAGAGGTAATCGTCGTCTCTTGACCTCCGTGTTGTGTGCCGGTGCTGGTGAAGACGCTGCCAACCTTGCCGATCAGGGCTCCTTTCGCCCACAGTCCACCTGTCTGATCGAGGAAATTACGCATCTGCGCGGCCATGTTTCCGAAGCGGGTCGGGGTCCCAAAAATAATGGCATCGGCCTCGGACAAACGATGCGGATCGGCTACCGGAATGTGCGCGAATATTTGTCGGGCCGTGGCGGCTCCCGTGCGTTGTAGAGCGGCGTCGTTGACCAATTCGGGCACTTGGAACAGCGCCACCTCGGCCCCAGCCACTTCACGCGCTCCGGCGGCAATGGCTTCAGCCATCGTGAAAATATGGCCGTACATACTATAGAAGATCACCTGTATTTTCACGACGCGGACTCCCTGTTGAGCGTGGACAGCAACCAGGGCCGTTATAGGTATCCACGGCGCGGTCGTCAATCAAGCTCGTGCGAGCGTCAGGTGTTTGGTTCGAGGACACCCTCGCTTTCATTCAGGCCTACTGCCCTTCGTCTTCCTCTTCGTGCTTGATCGCGGCCTTCTCTACAATCTCCTTCTGCACATTGCCGGGCACGACGTCGTAGTGACTCAACTCCATTGTGTAACTCCCCTGGCCACCCGTGATGCTCGATAAGGCCCGAGCGTAACTTGTCACCTCGGAGAGCGGAGCAACGGCCTCGACCGTCTGCAGGTCGCCGCCAGCGTTGTCCATGCCGAGCATCCGTCCGCGCCGGCCTGACATGTCGCTACTAATGTCTCCTAGCTTGCTGCCCGGCACAGTGATGTGCAATGTTACGACGGGCTCGAGCAGCGCCGGGCGGGCTTCCTGGAACACGTTGCGCAGCGCCATCGAGCCGGCGGTCTTGAACGCCGCCTCCGAGCTGTCGACGGGATGGTGCTTGCCGAAGAACACCTCGACGGCGATGTTCTGCACGCGATAGCCGGCAATGATGCCCCGCTCCATCCGCTCACGCAAGCCTTTCTCGACCGCGGGCAAAAAGTTGTTCGGGATCGTGCCGCCGACAATCGAATCGATCCACAAAAAATTCAATCGCGGATCGTGGCGGAACTCGCGGCAAGAGTGGAACCGCTCCTTGGTCACAAACTCTTCGGGCTTGGTCCCCTCGGGGAATGGATAGACACGAATATGCACTTCGCCAAACTGGCCGCGTCCACCCGACTGCTTTTTGTGTCGGTAGCTGCCTTCGGCCGTCCCTTGGATCGTTTCGCGATAGGGGATTTTGGGCTCGTGCGTTTCGATCTCGACTTTGTCGCGCCGCTTGAGCCGTTCACGAACGATTTGCAAATGCAACTCGCTCATGCCCGTGATGACGAGTTCTTTGGTTTGCGGATCATGATCGACGCGCAGCGTCGAGTCTTCCTCGGTCAGCTTGTGCAGCGCGGTCGACAGTTTGGTTTCGTCGCCACGGTTCTTGGCGCTGGCGGCCAAGCCCACCATGGGCGTGGGGAACGGAATGGGTTCGAGCACCAACTCGCCAAGTGTTGTGCCGGTGTGTAGTTCGTCGGTCTTGGTGATTGCGAAGATGTCGCCTGGCCCGACCTCGTCGACCGCCACCGTCTGGTTAGCCTGCATGCGAAAGAGTTGATGGACCTTGAGCCCTTTCTTCGAGCCGCTCAGCGAGATGACGTCGTCCTTCGTGAGTCGGCCGCTGTACATGCGAATGAAACTGATTTTTTGCACGAACGGGTCAATGCGGGTTTTGAACACTTGGGCCAGCAACGGGCCAGCAGGGTCGGGCTTGATCTCGACCACCGCGCCGTCGACGCGCCGCGCCTCGCGATGCACCAGCGAAGGGCAAATCGCGTAATCGTCCAAGCCGGCGAGCAGTTCGTGGACGCCGACACCCGTTTTGGCCGAGATGCAAAAGATCGGCGTGAGCGTTTCTTTCGCCACGGCGTCGTCGACTAGCCGCACGACTTCGGCATCGGTCGGCGGAGTCCCCTCGAAGTAATGTTCCATCACGGTCTCGTCCATCTCGGCGATCGTTTCGATCAGCGATTTGCTCGCCGCCTCGACGTCGACGATGCCTTTCGCGCCAGCAGGCGGATGGATCGCGCTATAGACCTCGCGAAAGTCATTGCCCGTGGCGTTTGGTACGTTGAACAGCACGCAACCTTTGCCGAAGAGTTCTTGAATGTTGGCGACGAGGCCGGCGAAGTCGATGTTATCGGTGTCGAGCTTGTTGAGAACAATGATGCGTCCCAGGCCGGCTTTTCCCGCTTCGTGAAAGACGCGCCGCGTATTCACTTCAATGCCGCTGTGGGCGTTGATCACGATGACGGCGGTGTCGACGCCGCGGAAGGCCGAGATCACCTGGCCAATGAAGTCCGGATAACCCGGCGTGTCGGCGATATGAAAGAATCGCCCCTGGTGCGTAAAGTTGCAGAGCTTGGCTTCGATCGAGTACTTGTGATGTTTTTCTTCGTCGTCAAAATCGCATACACTGGTGCCGTTGTCGACGCTGGCGGGATGGTTAATGGCCCCGGTGCGAGTCAGCAGTAGATCGACGAGTGTCGTCTTGCCGGCCGCTCCGTGACCGCAGAGGGCAATGTTGCGGATTTCCTCAACGTTGTGCAAAGTCATCGGCGTGCTCCTCTCAAAATGAATGATTGAACGCTATTTCATCGGCCGCTCCTGAGCTGCGGTCAGGGCATCGGCCAAGGTCAACGTGCCTTCATAGAGAGCGCGGCCAATGATGCAACCGGCCACACCCGTTTGAACCAGATTGCGTACGTCGTGTGCGCGGGTCACGCCCCCCGAGGCGATCAGCGGCAAACGTGTGGCCGCGAGCATCTCGGACATCGCCGAGAGATTGGGCCCCGCCATCATGCCGTCGGTCGCGATGTCGGTCATAATCACCGCAGCGACCGGCTCCCCCTCAAACTGGCGCACCAGATCGATCGCCCGGGTCGTGCTGGTCGTCAGCCAGCCATCGGTCGCCACGAGGCCGTTGCGGGCGTCGACCCCCAGGGCCACGCGATGTGGGTAACGGCGGACCATCTCGCGAAACCAGTCGGGCTCGCGCAGCGCTCGGGTCCCCACGACCACGCGGCTCAAACCGAGCTCGAGCAGTTGACGGATCGACGACTCATCACGCACACCGCCCCCCAGCTCGCAGGGAATGTTGATCGACTGCACAATCGCGCGGACAGCGGGCAAGTTGATCAGTTGTCCATCGCGCGCCCCGTCGAGATCGACTAGGTGCAGGTACTCGGCACCTTGCGCGACGAATTGTCGCGCCTGTTCAGCAGGGTCGTCGGCGAAGACCGTCTCTTGTGCATAGTCTCCTTGCTTGAGACGCACGCATTTTCCGCCACGAAGGTCGATCGCCGGCCAGATTTGCATCACCGCCACCATTCATCCTGAACTCTGTCGTCGCGACTCTCGCGCGACGACATGCAGTATGAGCGATCGACGAGTGCGACGCAAGAATGCGACGGCCGAAGTTGCGATGGTGCCGAAGCGATCCATTCGACAAGGCCGCGAATCCTTCACCGGCAGATCGTGGACCGATCGGTTACAGTTGGGCCAGCAGCGTCACTACCTCAACCCGCTCAAATACTCCAGCAAGTCGGCGATCTCGGCCGGTTGCAAATCGCGAAGCAGCAATTCAGGCATCAGCGAAGTCCGCTGCGGCACAAAGGTCTCGACCTCCTTTTTGAGCAACCGCAGCGATTGGTTCTGCGGCGTGCGGAGCACGAGCGCCTCGTCGCTCTGCTGCTCGAGCAACCCCTGATGCACGTGTCCGCTACTCGTCTCGACGAGGTACGCGACGAACTTGGGATCGATCGCCTTCGATGGCTCAAGAATACTCTCGAGCAGTTGCGGCTTGGAGAGCTTGCGGCCAATGGCCGATAGTTCGGGACCCACTTGTCCGCCTTGGTTGTAGACTTTGTGACAGTTACGGCATGCCACCCCAGCGGCCTCGAAGAACAAACGTCGCCCACGCTCGCTATCGCCGGCAAGGGCCAAGATCGCGGCGGGCTTTATTTCCGACGGCAAGAATTTTTGCCGCTGAGCGTCATCCATATAACGAATGAACAGGTCGGTGACCGCACGATCCGCATGGGTCGCCGCCTGCCGCACAATTTCCTGCCGTGCGGCGGCGTTCACGTCGGGCTTTGCGTCCAAGGCCAGCACTAAACTCAATGCCGACGAGGCACTGGCGAGCGACTCTTTGACAGCCGTCGCGCGCTGCGCGTCGTCGAGTGTTTCATTCAACAACTTGGTCACGCTGGGCATCTGAGCCGACGGCGAACCCAGACTCCGAATCCAATCGCTGACGAGCCGCACCCCTTGTTCGTCGACCATCTGTGATCCGAAATGCGGCATCCGTCCACGCCCCAACTTGGCCATGCGGTACAACAGTACCGAACGCTCCGGTGCCCCGGCCGCAATGACTTGCGCCTGGTGAATGCCGAACGTGCCTTGCGTGGGTCGCTGATCGAGCAACAATGTCTGCTTCATGGTCAACTCGTGCCGCACGTCGAATGCGGCCGTCCCACCGCCGCCGCGGCGATGACACTGCCCACAGTTGACATGCAAATACGACCGGACCTTTTGCTCGAGTGTGCCACTCTGACCGTGCGGATCGACGAGTGGCGGCGAGGCTTTAAGCGGCTGCTTAAAGAGTTGTAGATGAGACAGCGTGGTGAGCTGATCGGCTTCGCGCAGCGGGTAACTCTGCATTCGGGCAAGCTGCGTGCGATCGAAGGCCAGCAGCGAGCCGGCTCGTGTCGTGTGACAAAGGATGCACTCGCTGCGCGCCGCAACGTGATAGTTGAGTTGCCGTGGACCTTGTGCCGTGGCTTGGGTAACGCTCACGTCGCGACCCGTGGCCGGCACGAGATCAGCATCGGTCTGCTGAATATTCCACAGATAGCTATAGGCGTTCCAGTTGCGACCGTCGTAGTGCAAAATTTGTGTCTCGACACGCTGCCGTGGCGCGTCGGGAGCATCACTCTTGGCGAGCATGACGGTCTTGCCAATCACGCCGTCGGTCGGAAACCGCCACTCACCCTTGATGTGCCCTAGCGGCAGGTCGGTCTTCTCGTACTCGTCGAGCTGCGTGCGCTGCGGCAGCGCGAAGAACCGCTCGCTCGACGCGCCGTCGGCCCAGGCCTCGGCAACGATCGAATACGGCAACACACCCGGCGCAAGCTCATGTTTCGCGGTTGCGGAAAATAGTCCCGTCTCGCTCAGTCGGCGCGGGAAGGGCTGTGTCTGTTTCTGCTCAGGGGTCAGTTGCAGCGTGTGAAGCGTGCCGCTTTGATGATCGACCAGATATAATTCGCCGTGCTGATCGACGCCGAACACGACAATCGCCAGCGGCGAGGTACAAAGCTCTTTCAAGCTGGAAACCTTGCCGTTATAGGAGCGCAAGGCCCACACCTTGCCGGTCACATAGTCGCCGTAGATATACGCTCCGTGCAGATTGGGGAGCCGCTCGCCGGTATAGACGTAACCGCCCGTGATCGATCGGGCGTCGACATGCGAGTGCTCGACCGTCGGCGGCAGAATGGGAGTCGGTCCGCGCGGCCGCTCGCCGAGCACGTCTTGCGAGCCCTCCTTGACTGCCCAACCGTAGTTGCCACCTCGTTCGACTCGGTAAACCATCTCGAACATTTCCCAGCCGACATCGCCAACCCACAACTCGCCTCGTAGCGGGTCGAAACTCATCTTCCAAGGGTTGCGCAATCCGTAGGCCCAAATCTCGCCCCGAGCGCCGCTCATGCCGACGAATGGATTGTCGACCGGAATGCGATACGGTTTGTCCTGCTCACGGCCGCTCACGTCGATGCGCAAGATACAGGAGAGAAAATCGGTCAGGTTTTGCCCCGTGCTGTGAATGTCCGTGGGGAACGGTGACGAGCCGTCGCCGGTGCTGATGTACAACATGCGATCGGGCCCGAACTGCAACGAGCCGCCATTGTGTCCGCCGCTGAACCAACTCAGCAGCAGCTCGCCGCTCGCGGGGTCAATCTCCGGCGGGTCGAGCGTCCGCAGGCGATACCGCATCACGCGCGAGCCATCGGGGTCGCCGTCCTTGCGCACGTAACAGATATAGCAGAGCCGATCCTGTGCCACGTTCGGCGAGAAGGCCAACCCGTAGGCGCGACGACACTCTTTGTCGACCTCCGCCAGATCGACCACCAGTTTCGTCTCGCGAGTCTGCGGCGCGTTGCGAAACGCCCGCACCTTGCCTTTCAACTCGACCATCACGAGCCAATCGGTCCCCGGTAGCGCAACCATCTCGACCGGCTGATCGAACTGCAAATGCTCGAACGCTCGGACCGTCTGATACGGCGACGGTGGCTCGGGCGAACCTGTGAGCCGCGAGGTCGTCCAGGGGACGCGCTGCTCGATGCCCACGGGCCCTTGGGGCTCGGCGGCCGAGACGATTGCCGCAGTGAGCGAAGCGGCGAGTACACAAGCAATACCAAGCAGTCGATCACGGTGCATAGTTGATTACCCAGCGGCTAGCGATGCCATCACGAGAAGCACGATTGCGCGGCCAAACGTCCAACCGATTCTCACCGCTATGTAATCGCCACACGAACGTCGCGGGAGATTTTTGCGGCGGCTGGTCGTCGAGCCGGGCGAGGAAAGTATCGAAATAAGGCGTGTGTGTGTCGGCGGCTACGTGCAGCTGCGCAGCACGCTCATCCGCCCACACGTAAAGTTGAGCCTGATTGAGCGTCCAGTCCCAGTTGTTCGCGACCGTCACACGCTCGCCGTACAGTCGAGCCGCGGGGGCTTGCGCGTCGCTCCACACGTGGTGTCCCGTCCAGAACCAGCCGCGCATCCCTTGGTTGAGCGGCAAGGGAGCACGACGTTCGAGAAAATTGCTCCGTGGGATCATGCGCAGCTCGACGAACGGTGGCCAGTGCGCCAAATCGGTCCATTCGTACTTCGTTGTCGAGAGCTTGACGAACTCCGGCTCCTCGACGGCTTGTTCTTGTAACGTGGCCAGTTGGCGAGCGCGCAGCTCGCGCAGCGACAGCGGCGTTTGCGTGGCGCGGTCGCGCAGATACCAAGCCGTGTTGCCGTCGACATAAATCCACTTGCCCAGCTCGTTCGACCAAATCTCGACAACCTCGTGTCCGCCGCGAATGCCCTTGCCGAGGGCGCCAGGCCCAATCGACACGGCGCGGCCGACAAGCCCAAAACTCTCGCACGCCTGAAGGAACACAAGATTGTATTGTTGGCAGAAGCCACCGATCGGCTGGCCATCGTCATACGGTTTGAGAATCTCGAGCGCGTCCCAAGTAGGATAGATCTTGCTCAGGTGCCCTTTGTCCCATTGTTGCGAGGCCCAGACAGCCAAGCGGCAGATCAAGTCGAGTTCGCGCTCGGCTCCCGCGACGACGTCGTCAAGCCG
>CAYLYE010000233.1:0-9824 GCA_964387325.1 uncultured Planctomycetaceae bacterium | reverse complement strand
GATGTCCGCCTTCTTGAGCGCCGGCGCGTCATTGACCCCATCACCGGTCATTGCCACCACTTCGCCGCTGGCTTGAAGGGCTTCGACAATGCGTAGCTTGTGTTCTGGCGAGACACGGGCAAATACGCCCGCCTCGGCGGCGACTTTTTGCCAGCCGGACGCGTCCAAGCGGACCAACTCGCGGTCGTGAACGGTGCGCAACGGCACGCCGAGTGGATCGCGATCGAGGCCGAGTTGGCGCCCAATCTCGGTAGCCGTCGCCTCCTGATCTCCTGTAATCATGATGGTACGGATACCCGCCTGACGGCATGTGGCGATGGCCTGTTTCGCCTCGTCGCGTAATGGGTCGATCATGCCAACGAATCCGACGAACACGAGGTCCTCGGCCAAATCCGCTTCGCGCCAGTCGTCGCGCATGTCTTTGTAGGCCAGCCCCAGGACGCGCAGCGCCTGTCCTGCTAACTCCTGGTTGGCCGCAAGAAACCGCTGGTGATCGTCCGAGGCGAAAGGCTGGACTCCGTCCGCAGTCAGCTGATACCGCGACGCCGCGAGCACGACGCTGGGCGCGCCTTTGACATAGGCGATCGTTCGGTTCTGGGGCAGGCGGTGAATCGTGACCATGCGTTTGGTTTCGTGCGTGAACGGAACTTCCGCGATGCGCGGCATCTCTCGCTCAAGCTGCTCGCGGCGCAGCCCGGCCTTTTGGGCCGCGACAAGCAGCGCCCCTTCGGTTGGATCACCGAGGACCGTGATCGTGTCGTTCGTTCGAGCAAGCGAAGCGTCGCCACACAAGGCCCCAATGCGCAAAGCCAGAGCCAGATGTGCATCGGCAGCGGGATCCAGACGATGGTTCGCTTCGTAGAACTCGCCATCAGGGGTGTAGCCCGTGCCCGAAACTTCGATTCCACGATCACCGAGTCGATAAGCACGCACGGTCATCTCGTTTTTGGTCAGCGTCCCCGTCTTGTCCGAGCAGATCACGGTGGTCGATCCGAGGGTTTCCACGGCGGGCAGTCGGCGCACCAAGGCACGCCTGCGGGCCATGCGTTGCATGCCCACGGCCAGCGTCATCGTGGCCACCGCAGGTAAACCTTCCGGCACGGCAGCAACGGCCAGCGAGATACCAACTTCCAGCATGACCCAGAAGGCATTGCCACGCAGCCAGCCGGCGAAGACGACCACAGCACAAAGCAAGAGCACGACACCGACCAGGGCGTGGCCGAGTTGGGCGAGCTTCCGCTCCAAAGGAGTCTGCCGATTTCCAGCTTCCTGGATCAAGGTTCCGATCCGGCCAACCTCGGTCGTCATTCCGGTGGCGGTAACGATGATCCGGCCGCGACCTTCGGTGACCATGGTGCCCAGGAAAACCATGCTCACACGATCGCCCAGCGGCGCCTCGGCATCGGACACAGGGTCGGTACTCTTGTGTACGGCTTGCGATTCGCCGGTCAGCGAAGCCTCTTCGACCTGGAGCCGAATGGCTTCGAAAATACGGCCGTCAGCGGGCACTCGTGAACCGGCGTCAACGATGACGATGTCGCCCGGCACGAGTTCGATGGCGGGAATCTGCACTTCCTCGGCACCGCGAACGACATGAGCCGTGGCCACCAGTTGCTTTTTCAAAGCTGCTAGTGAGTGTTCGGCCTTCCATTCGGTCAAGAATCCGATAACGGCATTGATGAAAATGACGGCGAGGATCGCAGCGGCCTCGATGTGTTCACCCAGAGCGAAAGCGATCAGCGCGGCTGCCAACAGTAGTGCGACGATGAGGCTTTTGAACTGGTGCAGGAGAATCAGCACAGCCGGCCGCCCTTGGCTTTCGGTAAGGGCATTGGAGCCGTAGCGTCGTCGTCGTTCGATCACTTCCGACGGGGTTAGTCCTTGCGCTGTATCGGTCTGCAAGTGACGGGCCACTTCCGCCGTCGTTAACGTATGACAGGCGAGGGTATCGCGAACAACATTATGGGGCCATTCCATTGGATTTGCTCGATTCAAACTCGCTGCCATTTGCTCCCTAATCAATCGAGGGCAGTCCATTGTAACGGACGGCTGCCAAGAAGCGGCTGTCCACCAGCCTGACGCTGTGTTTTATTGACGTGCTAGCAGGCTCCCTATATAGTTAAGTAGTTAACTAATTACCTAGCCCGGCTGCCCATCGCGCCCCGCATTCATGAGCGATTCGCCCAACGACCTTGATCTACGAGATGAATTCCCGGCCTCGCCGGCACGTAGTACCGTGGTCGCGGTCGTTCGTGCATACGGCATGGTGCAGCGGTTAATGGCAACTTATTTCGCTCAGTTCGGACTGACTCCGCCGCAGTTCCAACTGTTGACGATTGCGAACCGTTTAAGAAAGCAAAATCCCACTCAACGCCGACTCGCCCGAGAACTTTATGTTTCGTTCCCTAATGTCACGATGATGCTGGATCGGCTTGAAAAGTCAGGCCTGATCGTTCGCCGCATGAATGCCCATGACGCTCGCGAGAAGCTGGTTGAACCGACCGCGCGAGGCCGATCTCTGCTGCGAAAAATCTGGAAAGTTCACCAGGATCAGCTTGCCTTGGTCGTGAAAGGACTGACGGAAAACGAACAGAGCGAATTGGCTCGCCTGCTAAACAAGTTGAGTGCTGAGCACGCCCAACCCGAACGAGATATTTCAAGCCGCGAGTCGCCCTAACCCTGATCACATTGACCGACGACGTTTCCAAAAAACAAGCTTTCGCCGAGAAGACATTCTTATTACGGGAGATTCTGTCATGCTACGAAATCGACCGACCGCAGCCTTGTTGTGGTTCTTTTTTTGTCCGATCATCACACCTGCCGTTGCCGACACGATTCACGTTCCAGGCGACCACCCAACGATTCAGGCCGCGATCGACGCTGCCGCCGAAGGCGATACCGTACTGGTTCAGTCCGGCAAGTATGTTGAGCGAATACGGCTCAAAAAAGGGATGGCGGTGAAGAGTGCCGGTGATAACTCGAAAGGCGGCATTGGACTGAAACGAGCCGAAGTCACGATCATCGACGGCGGATCAATCGAGGCAAAAGGACCGGCGGTGGTCATGGCGGAAAAGTCGGTGTTTGATGGCTTCACCGTGACCAAGGTCGGGGTGTTCAACCAAACGGAATATGACAAACACTATGCAACGCAGGGGGAAAACCTGCCCGACGAACAGGGAGCCGTCGGAGGAGGCAACAACTTTCCCGCCTTGGATATTCCCGCGCTCACGGCGGTCGTCAAGAACAACATTGTCTGCGATAACGGAACCCCGGGCATCGGTTGCACCGGACCCGTGAACACTTCTTTGATCTCGAATAACGTGGCCTACAGGAACATGGGAGGCGGAATCGGCATCTCGGACGGCGCGCGACCATCGGTCGAAGGTAACCGCTGTTACAACAACTTGCGATCGGGAATCGGCAGCCGAAACTCCTCGGCCCTGATCGTGGGCAACGAATGCTTTGACAACGTGCGGGCTGGAATCGGAATTCGTGAAGGAGCCAGGCCGATCGTGCGCGGTAACAAGTGCTACAAGAACCAACGCGCTGGGATCGGTTGTCGCATGCAGGGTACCAGCCCGCTCATCGAAGACAACGATTGTTACCTGAACAAAATGGCCGGGATTGGCTGTCGCGATGGAGCGGCTCCATTGATTCGAGCGAATCGCTGCTACGATAACACGCTCGCGGGCATCGGTAGTCGAGAAGGGGCTCGGCCGATCGTCGTCGCCAACAAGTGCTATCGGAACCTCGAAGCGGGAATCGGAACCGAGTCACGTGCGCATGCGTTGATCGCCTACAACGAGTGTTACGAGAACGAGAAAGCAGGGATCGGTCAACGTGGCGATGCGGTCACGATCATCGACCACAACCACATTCATCACAACAAGTTAGCCGGAATCGGTTTTGATGCGTGTCAGTCGGGCCAGTCGACCGTCCTCAACAATCGTGTGATCGACAACGCTCTGGTCGCTATCGGCATTCACGGTGACTGGAATGTGCGCATCGTCGGTAACGAATTATCTCGCCAGGATGGGCTCCCGCCGATCATCATGGTTTTCAAAGGGGCCGAAGCGGACTTTTCAGATAACATCATTCACGGCAGCGGCGTGGCAGGAATCCGCACCGAAGGTGTTGTTCGAATCACGAATAATAAATTCGAATGCCCGACCTTGCGTAAAGGGGGTGGGCCTCCGCAATTCGCCGTTTGGGGCCTTCCCGGCTCGGACATCGTATTCAACGGCAACACCGTGCGAGGATGGCGTCATGCCCTCGCGGCAGACGAGGCCGCGGTGATCGCTTCGTACAACAACATCGAGGATTACTGGCAGGTGGGCATTCGGATCAACAAGCCATCTGCCTCCGTGGTCGCAGTCGGAAACGTTTTTCAAACCACCCTGGAACACGCAGGGGTTACAATCCTTGGCATGCAAGGCATTGTCGAAGATAATCGGATCGAGATACCGGCAAAGCAATAGCCAAAGCCCGAATCGCAGTCCTTTGTCGTTACGTCGACTTGGCAGTTTTTTTCGGCGATTGCGTCGAGGAGCGCGCATGTTTACGTCCGTGCATTTATCCTGTCGGTCGCTTGGGGGTCTCATCGGTCTCTTGCTGACGGTATCGAATGTCCGTGCGAACGATTCAACCGCGATCCTCGCAGCACATTGGCCGTTGATTTCGGATGCGCGTGCGTCCGTGGGATCGGCAGACGCTGTCCGTCGCGGTGGGGTGCAATTCAAGAACATCGAAGGTCGGTCGGCGGCCGTACTCAACGGACGCGATGCCTTTTTCGATGTGGCAAAGCCGCTACGATTCGGTAAAGGCGACTTTTCCGTGGCGATGTGGGTGCATCCGGATCGCCCGCTCGCGGCCATTCCGGGCAACTTATTGAGCTGCTGGGATGCATCCCTACGCCGAGGTTGGAACCTGTACTTGGCCGGGAGTTCGTCCGCTTACTCGTCGATTTGCGACAGCCGGCACCTGCATTTTGGGATCGACAACGGCTGGACTGGCCCCGAGCGAGACCACGGCAAACCCTGGTCGAGCAATTCATTGATCAGCAACCTCATCGTTCATGAAGGACGCCTTTATGCGAGCATCGCCGACGCCAGTGAGCCGAACGCGTATGCCCGAGTCTTTCGGCTCGCGGAAGACGAACGCAGCTGGGAAAATTGCGGCAGGCTCGGCAACGATGAGACGATCCCGTCGGTCATGTCGATGGTCGTTCACGATGGTAAACTGTACGCCGGTACTGGCGCCTGGGACTGGGTTCGCGCATTTGGTCAAGACAAGACTTTCCCTGCTCCGAAATCAACCCGCGTCTACGTCTACGAAGGCGGCCAGAGTTGGCGCGATCTGGGGGAAGTCGGCAAAGGGTCGCGCGTGCTGTGTTTGAGCAGCTTCGCCGGATCGCTCTACGCCGGGCTCGATTCTGTCGGCGGCGGGAAATTGTTCCGCCTCGACAACGAGCGTTGGACCGACTGCGGTTCGCCGGACCACCGGAACCTCGAGAACCTGTTGCCTTGCTACGGGGCGTTGCACGTCGCGACCCACGGCAATATTTATCGATACGAAGGCGAGAACCAGTTTGCCCTCATCGGCAAAGAACCACACCGGATCAACCAGATCCACGCCTTGCACATGTACGATGGCCGCCTGGTCGCCGGGACTTGGCCCCAGGGCTTCATCCTCCGTCACGCGATGAACGAGCAATGGGAGATCATGGGCCGGCTCGGCCTACCGCTTGGCAAGGATGAAGAAATCAACGAAACAAACGATCTCGAATATCACAACGGATCGCTTTACGCTGGGCTGCTCCCCCTCGCCGAACTGTATCGGTACGAGCGAGACCTACGGTGGACGCGGATCGCTCAGCTTGGTCAACGACCGGACTTTTCCAATGAACGCTCCAAGCTGGCAAGCTGGATGCGCCTGACGGCGATGGCCAGTTACCGTGGTCGGCTCTTTGTAGGAACCGGTTCCTGCCAGGGGCGTGCCATCGATTGCGACCCCGCTGCGACGCTGGGCCGCGTGCGATCCTACACGTTCGGGCAAATGGTGAGTCACGAAAAAGACCTTCCTCCCGGCTGGGTCCACATCGTTGCGTCGCGGCGCGGTCGGACTCTGGAACTCTACCTCAACGGCAAGCTGGTATCGCGAAGCATCGATCAGCCGCCAGAGTCGCTCGATGTCGATACCGATGCCTCACTGCGAATCGGTTTCGGCAACCTGACACACTTCTCCGGAGCGATCACCGACGTTCGCCTCTATCGCAATGCCTTAGCCGAGCACGAGATCGCCCGCCTGGCGAAGAGCCCATGAGTTTGTGAAAAAAGTCGAGGGCAAGGGGACGTCAATTGACCTTTTTCGGGGGCGTTACGGAGTTGGCCGAGGCTGTTAATTGCCGTTGCACAGGAGATTGCGAACTCAATCGAGGATTCACCATCCGCGAACCGACCGAGGTCGCAACTCAACACACGGCTAAGGCGATCGTTGAGTTGTGTAGCGACTCGAAAATCGAGTACGGTATCCGAGGCATTCGGGATCAAAACCGAACTCACTCTACTTGATAGCTTCAGCAACAACGATGGTGTGCGGGCGCGAGGTATATCTCCCGTTGTTTTCTACGGTCGCGATGAGAGAGTGAATGCCAGGCTTCAGTGAAATCTCGAACGTCCACGGACCTTCGGTCTTCTCGGCGAGTCGCTGGTCGGCATCCCACAGAACGATGCGTGCGGGTTTCATCCCTTCGCCTAACGTGAGTTTCACGGTCACCGGCTTCTGCGCCAAGTGGAGCACAAACGGCTGCTTGTCGCCCAGTCCAGGCGGTTCGGCGATGGTCACATTCTTGCTTGCTCCGACGAACGCCTGCCAGACGGTCGCAGCCCTTCGCGAAGGGAACCAACACGCCGCGTCGCGGTCGCCTTGGTAGTCCGTCCAGGCCGCGACCGTCGGAATCTTGCCGTCCCTGCCCCAAGTAGATGTGTCACCGAGCCAACCGTCTTCGAGCGAAATGTCCGCGAGGGGAATGCGTTTGTCGGCAAGCGGCTGTTTGGGCAGCCGGAGGGAAATGACGTCGTCAAAGTGAACGAACGACATGTTGTTGGCCAGGGCAAACTCATGCTTGCGGTTCCATTGAACAGTAATCCCGAAACGGGCTCCGAGTTTCCGCTCCGCCGGGAGTTTGGTCAGCAACTTCTCCATCTGCGAACCGTCTTTCTCTCCGAAGACCGTCATCACCGGGATGTGGCGAGCGGCGTCGGACCCGGGCCCAACTTCCAAACAGACTGGAGCGACCGCGATCGTTCGTTCGGGCATCATCTCGCCGAGTGTCATACTCATTCCGCCGCCACGCGACATACCGGTGAAGCACACTGGCAGGTGTTCCAGTTCGGCGTGCCCGGTCTTCTTTGCGAGGTCGGCAAGCCCGATTGCGAGAAGGGTATATTCTTCCTTCTTTACTCCGTCGAAGTCGACTTGGACATACGCGAACTGCCAGTGTCGACATGCAGCCTGCCAGTGCTGACTCACGTCATCGCCTCGCGAGAACGGGTTGCAGATTCCGCCGCGAACGACCTTAACTCCTTCGGGAATCCACACGCTGACGAACACCTTGTCGCGGGGTCCGCCGAGGGCAGGGTCGCTCTTGCGGACGGTCTTGAGCGTGTATTCGACGCGAGCGGTGACATCCCCGGTCGGCGCCGGCGGCTCCGCCTGAACGACCGTAGCGCCAGCCACAACGAGGAGCATCAGGAGATTGCGAGGCATCGTTGTGTTCTCCTCAAATCGCAGATTGACCCAAGGGTCCGTGAAATGGTCATGCTATACCAGTAGTTCCGGGATGACCCCCGTTTGATCAATGTCCCGCAGGCCGGGATCGGGTACGCCGAACTTGTCGCAAGGTTTTCCCGCCGCGTGCAGCAACGTGCAGAATAGATTTGCCGTCGTACGATGATATTTCGTCCCATAGCTGGGAAACTGCAAATATCTCCCTTGCGTATTGAGCTTGCCGCCGAGATTACCGATCAGCACGAACGGCCACTCATACAAGCTGGGATGATGCGCCTCGCCTGAGTCGCTGAGATAGACGATCAGCGTATGGTCGAGCAGCGTGCCGGTCCCTTCGGGAACGCTTTGCAGCCTCGAAGCGAGTCCGGCGATCAGCTTCGTGTGGAATTTGCGCAGTTCGATGAAGCAGTCTTCGGAAGAGGCTCGGCCATAAGCTCCGCCGTGACCGATGCCGTGCAGGTCGGGAAAGCCGAACTCGGGGAACTTGCCGAATTGCTGATCCCCGCCGCCGCTTGCCAGTGTGACCACCTGGGTGAGTCCCGCCATGAGCGCTGCGGTCGCCGTTTCGAACTGCGCTTCCAGGATCAAACTGGAGACACTCGTCGTTGCCTTCTCGCCAAGTTTCGGAGCGTATTGCTTCAGCTCTTCGGACTTGGCAACGAGCTCGCTTTGCCGCTTGTGCAACGTTTCAAAGGCTTCCAGATACCGATCGAATTTCTGCCGTTCGTCGCCGACGAGTTCCGCCCGCGAACGTCGCACATCATCGGCCATGAAATCGAGGAGGTTTGTGCGGCGGTCGAAGGCAGCTTTGCCCGACCCTTCGGCCACGCTGCCAAAGAGAGACTGAAACGCCAGTTCCGGAGAGCAGATGATCGGAACCTCTTTGCCCCTCCCTGCCGCCGAGATGCGGTAGTTCATCGGGCCTTCGCCGCCGTTGAGCCCTAACGCGACGTGCGAGAATGTACCTGGCAACGCCTCGCTGACGGCGGAGTCGATGGTCTGCTGCATCGCTCCGCGATTTGCACCATAGGCGCCAAGAGCACCGTGATTCGCCGAATGGTCACTCAAGGCAATGCGTCCCGACAAACCCTGGACTAAAGCCATGCGGTCTCGAAAGGGTGTGAGTGGCTCCAATGCCGGATGCAGTTCCTTTTCCTTCAGGCTCAGCTCTTCCAACTGGTCGTTCGTGGGGCGTTCGTTCCGTCCATCCGGCCGACGTTTGACGCCGACGGGCACCAGATGGTTGGGGTTCATGCCGTTGCTTTGCACGACGAAGACGACTCGCTTGCGGATCGCACGCTTTTCATCACCAGCGGCTTGTGCGGCGATTTGCGCTAAGATCGGCGACAACAATGTGGTGCCCGCCCCGAGGGCGATCCCTTTCAGCAGGCTGCGGCGGGTTAATTCAGTGCTCACGGTTGGGCTCCTGAAGAGGTCGATGGCACGGTGCTGGGCGTCGTGTCCGTGCGGAACAGAAATGAATCGGACGTAAACAGAGAAACCAGCAGCGTCTTGAAACTTCCGCCGCTTTCCACATAAACACGATCGGCCTCCTGCAGCGTGCGCGCATCGGCTAGAATTTCGTTGCGACCCAGGTAATAGCGGAACACATGCCGCACAAATACTTGACGCACGCGGTCCGAATCAGCCAGTCGGCGGAGCATTTCACGCGGATCACGAACCGCTCCGTCTAGCCGCTCATCACCGCTGTTCGCGATCGTTCCCGCTGTGTCGAGTGGCGCTTCGCGATTCACAATCCCCAGTGACTTACCTTTGGGGTCAACATTCTTCTCCGTAGCTTCCGGATCAAGCACGTTCTCAGTCGTACGGAAGCGGCCATAGTGATCGAAATTTTCAAACGGCAGGCCCAGTTCATCCATCCGTTGGTGACACTTCCAGCATTTCGCCTCGCGCGTCACCGCGAGGCGATCACGAAAAGTGCGTCGCGGATCATCGGGAACCTGAGCCACGACGCCTATGGGCAGATCAGGCACGGTTCCGCCCAGCAGCCGTTCGCGAATCCAGCGACCACGACG
>CAYLYE010000232.1:0-9884 GCA_964387325.1 uncultured Planctomycetaceae bacterium | reverse complement strand
GAGTTCGGCCCCGCCCATGTGCGCCGGATCGCCGTCAGCTCCGGCCAGGCCAGCCCGGCCGAGCTGATCGAGAAACTGCAAGGACGTAAGCCGCAGGGGCCACAACAGCCGCAGCCCAAGCCCAACGAGGACAAAAAGCCGCTGCCGACTGACCATCCGCCGACTAAAGCCAAGCCGATGCCCGCCGAGATCAAGAAGCTCTTCGAGAAGCGGCAAGGCTATGCCAACTATCACTTCAACAAGGTCGAACGAGCACGCGTCTGGAACGCGCTCATCTCGCACGGCGACTTTAAGAGCGCGACCGGTCCGTGGATCCTCAAAGGGACGGTACAACCGGCGGGAGACGCCGAGTTCCGCATCGACAGCAAGGGCGTGCAGTGTGGGTTGCCGGGCGGACAACTCAAGCTCGAAGTGACCGAACCCCTGACCGCAGCAGCCGAGCCCGCCGGCAGCGGTGGCCTGCTCGCGGCCTTGCACCTCTGGCGACGTTTCCTGGTGCTGGGACCCGAACACTTTGGCGATGTGACCTACGCGGGTATCGCTCCGCTCGACGGCAAACTAGATCGGCTCGTCGACGTCTTCTCGCTTACCTACGGCGGGGTCGAGTGCCAAGCGTCGATCGACACCGCTCGGGGCGAACTTCTCCGCTGGAGCATGTACTTGCACTCGGATGACGATCCCTGTGAGCTGCTGTTCAGCGACTACGTTGAGCAACAGGGTCGCTCGTTGCCGCGCAAACTTACGGTCCGCTACGGCGACGTGATCTACGGCGTCTACACCTTTGCCAACAGTGAATTGAACGGAGGGGCTCAACCATGATTGGCCAGTCACTCGTGCGCGGTCTGCTCTGCGCAAGCTGCTTGGTGATCGCGAGCGACTCGCTGCGCGCGGCGGGGGACCCCGCCTCGTTCGTGGACGTTGTCCGCAGTGTGCAACCGAAGATCGTGAAGATTTACGGCGCCGGCGGCTTTCGCGGCCTCGAAGCGTATCAGAGCGGAATGCTCATCTCGTCCGAAGGGCACGTCTTGACCGTTTGGAGTTATGTGCTCGACACCGATTTTATCGGCGTGACACTCGACGATGGCCGTCGATTCGACGGCAAGCTGATCGCGGCCGACCCGCGACTTGAGGTGGCCGTGCTCAAGATCGAAGCGCAAGGGTTGCCCTGTTTCAAGTTGAGTGAGTCGGTCGAGGCGGATGCGCTGACGCGCGTCTTGGCCTTCAGCAATCTGTATGGTGTGGCGACGGGTGACGAGCCCGCGAGTGTGCAGCACGGCGTGATCAGCGTGCGCAGCCCGCTCAATGCTCGGCGCGGCACGTATGAGTCTCCCTATCATGGCCCGGCCTATATTCTCGACGCCATGACGAATAACCCCGGCGCGGCGGGCGGAGCGCTCACCGATCGTCAAGGTCGGCTGCTCGGCTTGCTCGGCAAAGAGCTGCGCAACACGCAGAACAATACCTGGCTCAACTACGCGATCCCGGCCAGTGCGCTGACCAAAACGGTCGAAGAGATCATCGCCGGGCGTTACGTCCGCCGACCGAGCCAAGAGGAAGGTCAACCCAAGCCCAAGCAGCCTTGGACCCTCGACCTGGTTGGCGTGCAATTGGTCCCCGACGTGCTTCCACGCACGCCGCCGTATGTCGACTCGATTCGGGGCAACTCGCCCGCCTCACTCATCGGACTGCGAGGCGACGACCTGATCATGTTCATCAACGACCGCTTGGTTCCGTCCTGCGCCAGTGTTCGCAACGAGCTGCAGTACATCGATCGGATCGACCCTGTGCGACTAACCGTGATGCGCGATCAAGACCTCCTCGAACTCGTGCTTAAGAGCCCCAACGAAGCGAGCGGCAAATGACCCGAACGACTTGCTGGGGATGGCTGATTGCTGGCAGTTGGGCTCTATTGAGTGCGCCCATCGCGTTGCTCGCAGCCGACGACTTGACCTCGCTCGAGGAGCAAGCGCTGCGCGCGGCGGTGGCTCGGGTCGCGTCGAGTGTCGTGAGCATCGAGACCTTTGGCGGCTTGGAAAAGGTCGACAAAGTGCTGGTGGGGACCGGCCCCACGACCGGGCTGATTATCTCGCCCGACGGCTACATTGTCTCAAGCGCGTTTAATTTCGTGCAGAAGCCTTCGACGATTCTGATCGGCTTGCCCGACGGCAGCCGCAGCCCGGCGCGGCTCATCGCGACCGACCGACAACGAATGATCACGCTGCTCAAGGTGAACGTCGATGAGCCGCTCGCGGCTTGCGAGGGGGCGAATGACGAGGCCGTTCGGGTCGGCGACTGGGCGATCGCCGTGGGCCGCACGTTCGACTCGACGCAGGTCAACTCGTCGGTCGGTATCGTGAGCGCCGTGGGACGGGTCTGGGGCAAAGCCGTACAGACCGACGCGAAAGTGTCGCCGGCCAACTACGGTGGCCCGTTGGTGAATATTCGTGGCCAAGTGCTGGGCGTGCTCGTGCCGCTCTCGCCCCAAGGGAACAGCGAAGTGTCGGGGGTCGAATGGTACGACTCGGGCATTGGGTTTGCCGTCCCCTTGTCGCATGTGAAGCGAGTCTTGCCGCGACTGCAAAAGGGGACGGACCTGCTCCCTGGACTGCTGGGGGTCAACATCAAGCAGGCTGATTTGTTCGCCGACCCGGTCGAGCTGCTCTACGTGCGTCCCAACTCCCCCGCGTACAAGGCGGGGATCAAAAAAGGGGACCGCGTCGTGCAGTTCGACCAAGCCACGATCGAGCAGCGGGCTCAACTGACCCGCGAGCTCGCCCAGCGCTACGCCGGCGAGTCGGTCAAGCTCGCCGTGTTGCGTGGCTCACAGCGGCTCGAATTCTCCCTCGAACTGGCCGACAAACTCGAACCGTATGAGCGTCCGTTGCTGGGTATCTTGCCGCGGCGCGACAACTCGACCGATGGCGTCGTCGTGCGCGAAGTCATGTCCGGGTCGAGCGCCGAGAAGCTCGGGCTCAAGCCGGGCGATCGGATCACCCAAGTTGGGAACGACAAAGTCGATCAGCGCGAGACCCTCACCCGACACATCGCCGCGCTGCAACTCAAACAGCCTACGACGCTCGAAGTGCAACGCGGAAGCGAAACCCTGCGATTGAACTGGACACCCGCAGCGGAAACGTTCGCCATTCCCGACACGCTCTCCCCGGCCCGCGACTCGCTTGCGGCCGACGACAAGCAGCGTCCGCTCGTCGGTCGTTTTCAGCTCAAACTGGCCGACGTCGAGACCGACTGCACCGTCTATGTGCCCGAGCGTTACGACGCGCGGATCGCATACGGTCTGGTGTTGTACCTGCACGGCAACGAGACCGTCGACGCTGACAAACTCGTCGAGCGGTGGAAGGGGTCATGTGATCGAGACGACCTGATCCTGCTCGCCCCGCGCAGTGCGAAAGCAGCCCAATGGCAGGCCAGCGACGTCGACGCGATTGTGCGGGCCGTGGTCGAGATTCGCAAGGACTACACGATCGACGCGCAGCGGGTGGTCGCCGTGGGGTCGCAGAGTGGCGGCGGCTTGGCCTTCCGGCTGGCCTATACGCAGCGCGAGCATATTCGCGGCGTGGCTGTGTGCAACTCGCCGATCCTGGGCCCGCCGCCTGACAACGATCCCGAGCAGCGGTTGTCGCTACTGATCGCCACGGCGAAGCAGCCCGACGCCACGGCGGCGCTCGATGTGCTGCGTAAAGCCAAGTTCCCGGTCGTCACGCTCGACCAGGGGGAAAAGCCTCGCTTCTTTAGCAACGACGAGTTGTCCGCCGTACTGCGGTGGCTCGACGCGCTGGATCGGATTTGAGGTCCGTATACGATGTGGCAGCGTGTGGTGCTCGGTGTGCTGGGATTAGGCTGTGTCGTCGCCGGTGGCGCCATGATGCTCCTCGTCGATGACTCGAACGCTCAATTTGCGACGGCCGGAGCCAGCTGCCTAAGGATCGGCGCTCTGTTATTGGTTATCTGGCTGGCGCTGCCGGACATCGTTCGACCACGCAACTGGTGGGGGCTCGGCGCCGTGCTGCTGATTGTGGTGGTGATTGTCCGCGCTCCGATTCTGCTGCCGTACCTAATCGGGGCATTGGTGCTGCTGCGCGTGTTGCGGCCGCTTATGAACGCTCCGCCACGTCCCAGTGGTCGGCGGCCGTAGATCGATCAATGCCGATTTGTCTGGCTCCGAGCCGCCTGACGAAAGTCTCCGGATAACGTAGCAACGGAGAGGGGCAAACTCATCCGGGGGCTCACGCTTAGCGGCACGGATCGAGATGGATGTAAATTCATTAAAGCTGCGAAATCAGGGCACGCTTCTCGTGGTTTTCGACGCCCGAAACCCTCCTTGACCACCGGAGTCGATATTTCTATCCTCTACACATGAAACGCATCATCGTACTCGACCCGTTGGCCCCTGAAGGCCTGGATCTCCTCAAGCAAACCCCTGGCATCGAGTACGAAATTCGTACCGGCCTGAGCGGAGACGCCTTGCGTTCGTCGCTCGCCGAATTCGACGGCGCCATTGTCCGCTCGGGGGTGAAAATCACGGCCGAGGCGCTCGCGGGCAATAAGCGACTCAAGGCGATCGTCCGCGCTGGCGTGGGGACCGACAATATCGACAAGAATGCCGCGACCCGACTGGGGATCGTGGTCATGAACACGCCGTCGGGCAACACGATCAGCACGGCCGAGCATACGATCGCGCTGATGATGGCCCTCTCACGGAATATTGCCCCCGCCTACCAGAGTCTCATCGAAGGGCGTTGGGACCGCAGCAAGTACATGGGCACGCAAATGGGCGGCAAGACGCTCGGCATCGTCGGCCTGGGGCGCATCGGCCTGAGCGTCGCGTCACGCTGCAAGGCGATGGAAATGCGAATCATCGGCTTCGACCCTTACATGTCCAAAGAGCGGGCCGCCGAGTTGGGCATCGAACTAGTGCCGTCCGTTGCCGACATGCTGCCCCATGTCGACTACATGACGGTTCACGTCCCTGCTACGCCCGACACGGTCAACATGATCTCGACCAAAGAGTTGGGGCTGATTAAGAAGGGTGCGCGGCTTATCAACTGCGCGCGAGGCGGCATCTACAACGAACAAGCGTTGCTCGAAGCGCTCGAGGCGGGACAGATCGCCGGTGTGGCGCTCGACGTGTACGCGACCGAGCCTTGCAAATCGAGTCCGCTGTTCGGCAAGCCGGGGGTCGTCTGCACGCCTCACCTGGGGGCAAGCACCGAAGAAGCTCAGACGCAGGTGGCCATTGAAGGCTGCCAATTGCTCGTCGACTTTTTCACCACGGGCGCGATTCGTCACGCCGTGAACATGACGACGCTCGACCCCACCAAGTTGGCCGCGCTCCGCGATTACCTGGACCTCGGCTATCGGCTTGGCCTGTTGCTGGCGCAGCTTGACCGGCAGCCGGCTCGCGCCTGCCGCGTGCATTATCGGGGCGAAGTGTCGAGCAAAGACACGAAGCTCATCACCTCGGCCATCGCGGCCGGACTGCTCGAACACGCCCTGGAAGAGTCCGTCAACATCGTCAATGCCGAGGCGTTATTGCGTGATCGAGGCATCGAACTCTCGGCCGAGAGCCGCGCCGACATGGGCGCGTTCAGTTCGGTGATCACGGTCGAACTGGCGACGGAAAAGATGACTTATCGCGTGGCCGGGACGATCTTCGGCCAGAATATGCCGCGACTCGTGCAATGGAACGAGTACCGACTCGATGCGTTCCTTGATGGCATCATGGTCATTTTCACCCATCGCGATGTCCCCGGCATCATCGGCCGGGTCGGCACCATCTTTGGCAACCATCAGGTGAACATCGCTCAAATGTCGGTCGGTCGGGCAACCAATGCCGCGGCAGGGGGTGGTGCGGTCGGCGTGCTCAACGTTGACGCGACACCGCCCGAAAAGGCGCTCGAGGAGATGACCTCGCATGCCGATCTCGACTCGGCCAGTGTGATCTGGCTGCCTCGCGCCGGCGAATATCCGAGCTGGCTCTCGTCGGCATCGCCGGCTTCGTGAAGTATGCGCAGCTAATGAGCCTAGGCAAGCAACGCGAAGCCGGGGGATACCATTCCTTCCGCTGATCGCCTTGGTTCATTAACCGCGTATTCGCGAATAAATCCTCGCGATTGCTTTTATCACGGTACGGCCTTAAGTGGTCATGCCGATTAGCGCGCCGCTGCGACCGCTACATTCTGCACGACGCACAAGAGTCTGGCTGAAATGCAAAAACTTTACGTGCATTGGGCTCATTGATGATCGAAGATCGATCCGAAAAAGATTAATGCCGGTGGCAAAGTGGCCCGGCCTCGAGACACGGCTTGGAAGCCGCCTTCCGTTCGACCCCTCGTGTAGCCCACCTTTCTTTTATGGTCGACTCTCAATTGGTAGACCGCGCGCAGAACGCTCTGCGTCGCAATCCTCACTTGGCCAAGCGCAACTTGAACCTCTCGACCGACCAAGGCCGAGTGGTGCTCAGCGGCAAGGTCAACTCGTTCTTTCAAAAGCAGATGGCGCAAGAAGCCCTGCGCGGCGAAGGCCTGCACGATATCGACAACCAGCTGGAAGTCCACTGGTCGAACGCGCAGCTCGTCGAAGGCAACAGCGGGTTGCTCTAAGACCGGCGATCGTCAGGCGTGTCCATCTGCAGCCGTGCATTAGCGCGGCTTGTCGCTTCGTTTGCCGTGAATCGCACAGACGCGATTGGCAAAGTGGGGCAGCAAGCCGTCAAGCCGGCAGGTACGGAGCGCATCCTGGCCCGCCTGCGAGAGACCACTGAGTCGCAGCATGCCGCCTCGTTGGGCTAAGTGCTTTTGCACCGAGACCAATTGGCCAATCAGCGGTGAATTGAGCTGCGACAACTCCTCGCACTCGATCACCATGCGCCGCGCACCATGCTGATCGAGCAATCGTGTGAGCGATTCGCCAAAGTGCGGTGCAGGCGCACTCCGGTCTTCTTCGTCCGGACTATGTGGCCGCACGATCAACCAATCGGGACCACGCTCCACTTCAACGGTCCAACCCGATGTCAATTCAAGCATGGTGGTCGCTCCTTCTTTAAACCGCCTTCAAGTCGACCGCACTCCATCGAGCAGCCGAACATCAATTTCGCCCAACATCATATGCCGTTCGTCCGGCGAGCGGCTACCCCCAATGCCCGTACGCTCACTTACTTTTCGTTATCGCACTGCTAGCAGAGTGTCATCAGATCGCCTAAGCTCAATCCGATTGGCCAGACCAGCCGATGCTAGCGGGCTGTGTCGCATGTCAATTAATCATTCCGAGCCGGGGACATGAGTCCCCGGATAACGACGCACATGACAGGGCCAGCTTATCCGGAGGCTCATGCCCCCCGGCTCGAAGAAGAAAACGCTCTGTCGTACGTACAACCAAGGACTCTCATTTTGCCGCCGCAAGTTGAAATCGCCACGATCGTGTCAGCGCCGTTCGATGAGAACACCTACGTCGCCCGAATCGTGGGGCGTAACGATTGCATCATCGTCGACCCAGGCATGACGCCCGACGAAGTCATCAACTACGTCGAGGAGCAGGACCTCACCCCCGCCGCGTTGCTCATCACCCACGCCCACGGCGACCACATCGCGGGCAACGAGGCTCTGAAGCGACGCTGGCCCGAGTGCCCCATTGTCATCGGTCGTAGCGAGGCGGATAAGCTCACGGACCCGGTGAAAAATTTGTCAGCACCGTTCGGCTTGCCGGTCGTCAGCCCCAAGGCCGATGTGTTGCTCGACGACGGCGACACGTACAGCATCGCCGGTTTCGAGTTCGATGTGCACCAGATTCCCGGCCACTCGAGCGGCCATATCGTGTTTATCTGGCGCGGCCACCAACCGGTGATCGTCTTCGGTGGCGATATTCTGTTTGCTGGCAGTATCGGACGAACCGACTTTCCGGGAGGCAGCTTCGCGCAACTTGCGGCGGGCATCGAGGCACATTTGTTCACGCTGAGCGACGACGCTGTCGTGCTCTCGGGGCACGGCGAGCCCACCACCATCGGACAAGAAAAACAGCATAACCCTTTTGTTGGGCGACGCTCGAGTCGTCATGGATCATGAGCCTCGAAGTTCTGTCACTCATCGCGCTACTGGTTGTCGTGGCGATCAGCTGCCTCTCGTCGATCAATGTCGGCCTGCTCGCGCTGACGTTCGCCTGGATCATCGGCGTGTACATAGCCCCGGGCTACGGCAACGCCTTCGGCGTGAAAAAGGTGATCGACGGATTTCCCGCCGACCTCATGCTGCAGCTCGTGGGTATGAGCTGGCTCTTTACTCAGGCGCAGCTCAATGGCACGCTGGCGCGGCTGGCTCATCTGGGCGTAAAAGCCTGCCGAGGTAATGCGGCCACGGTGCCGGTGATGTTCTTCTTGCTCGCAGGATTGCTCTCGGCCATCGGTGCTGGGAACATCGCGGCGGTCGCGCTCGTGGCTCCCACGGCAATGGTCACCGCCGCGCGGCTAGGCATCTCGCCGCTGCTCATGGCAATCATGGTCGGCCACGGCAGCGTCGCCGGGGCATTGTCACCGTTTACCCCGATGGGCATCGTTGCCGACAACGAGCTGACCAAGATCGGACTGCCCGACCATGAGTGGTACACGTTTGGGATGAATTCGATGGCCAATGTCGTGGTCGGTCTGCTGGGGTATGCGCTCTGCCACGGCTGGCACACTCGACCGATCGAACCGATCAAAACGAGTGCCACGTCCGATGCGTTGCGTTTCGAGTGGCGACATTATGTGACGCTGCTCGTGCTCGCCGTGCTGTTCATGGGCATCCTGTTGTTCAAAGTTCATTTGGGGTTTGGCGCCCTGGCCGCCGTGCTCGTTCTGATCGCCACACGCGCGGCGGACGAGCAATCATCGATCGTCATGCTTCCCTGGAGCGTGGTGTTTATGGTCACCGGCATGAGCACGCTGGTGAGCCTGTGCGAGCGGACCGGCGGACTCAAACTGCTCAGCTTCTGGCTCGCTTCGCACATGACCGACGCGACCGCCACGTCGCTCACGGCCTTGGTGACCGGCGTCATTTCGATCTTCAGCAGCACGTCGGCCGTCGTGTTACCCACGTTCTTGCCAATGGTTCAGGACATGGCCGATAAGCTCCCCGGCGTGACGCCGCTGGCGATCGCGACGGCGGTGAACATTGGCGGTAACATGGTCGACGTATCGCCGGTCTCGACGATCGGGGCGCTGTGCCTGGCCGCGGCTCCCGAGAGTGCCGACCGACCCCGCATGTACCGACAGATGCTCATCTGGGGCGCCTCGATGGCGCTCGTCGCCGCCGCCGTGTGTGCCGTTTTGGTCTAATCAACGGATCATTTCCAGTTCATCTTTTGGCCGGGGGCAGATTGGATTAAACTACGTGCTGTCCCTTCGATGTCCGTTTCCCCGCCTGGTGTGGAGCGTCGCGCATGACCCCCAACTTCCCCAAGATGTTTCGCCTCCGTCAGACCTTTGAACGCCCTCGGGTCGACTCGATTCCCGAGACCGTCGAGGCGGAACTGCGTCGATTGAACCTGGGGGCCAAGATCAAGCCGGGCCAATCGGTCGCCATCACCTGCGGCAGCCGTGGCATTGCCAACATCAAGCTGATCACGAAGGCGATCGTCGATCATGTGAAGAGCTTGGGAGCGAACCCGTACATTGTGCCCGCGATGGGAAGCCACGGCGGCGGAACGGCCGACGGCCAGCGCGCGATGATCGCCGAATTCGGCATCACCGAGGATTTTCTCGGCTGCCCGATCAAGTCCGACATGGACACGGTCAACCTCGGCACGAACTCCTTCGGCCTGCCGATCGCCTTCGACAAAAACGCGTTCGAGGCCGACGGCGTCATCCTGATGAACCGGATCAAGCCGCACACTTC
>CAYLYE010000231.1:0-9915 GCA_964387325.1 uncultured Planctomycetaceae bacterium | reverse complement strand
AGTTCATCGACGCCAGCCCGCTAGCCCGCGCCCTGGGGCGGATGATCTCGCCCGAGGAGGTCGCTCAGGCCGTGCTCTTTCTCGTCAGCGATGTCTCGGCGATGGTCACCGGGACGAGCATCGCCATCGACGGCGGCAAGAGCCTGGGTGTTCCGGCGGTCATTTGATCCCGCTCGCTCGGTGTTTCCCCTAGCCGAAAATCGCTTGGCAGGCCAAAATAGGCGGTTTACTTCTGGCCCCCTGCCCTCTCACGTTAGCAACCCATGCCCCGTTACAACCCTGCCGTCATCGAGCCCAAGTGGCAACAGTTCTGGGAAAATCACAAGACGTTCGCGACACCGCGACTGCCGACGGGACCCAAGAAGTATGTGCTCGATATGTTCCCGTACCCTAGCGGCGACGGCCTGCACGTGGGTCATCCCGAGGGACAGACGGCCACCGACATTCTCTGCCGTTATTACCGGATGCGCGGCTACTGCGTAATGCACCCGATGGGTTGGGACGCATTTGGCTTGCCGGCCGAGCAGCACGCGATCAAAACCCAGACGCCGCCGCGCGTCACGACGACCAAGAACATCAACACCTTTCGTCGCCAAGAAAAAATGCTCGGTTTCAGTTACGACTGGGACCGTGAACTGTCGACGACCGATGTCGAGTACTTCCGCTGGACACAATGGATCTTTTTGGAACTCTACGACACGTGGTTCGATCACGATCAGCAACGGGGGCGACCGATCGTCGAGTTGCCGATCCCGGCCGATGTGACGGCGCAAGGCTCTCGGGCCGTGGGCAATTATCGCGACGAACACCGGCTCGCGTATCAGCTCGAGGCGCCGGTGAATTGGTGCCCCGCGTTGGGTACCGTGCTGGCCAACGAAGAGGTCATCGGCGGCTTGAGTGAGCGCGGCAGTCACCCGGTCGTCCGGATGCCCTTGCGGCAGTGGATGCTACGCATCACCGCCTACGCCGACCGGCTGGAGAAAGACCTCGACGGCCTCGACTGGTCCGAAAGCATCAAGAGCTTGCAACGCAATTGGATCGGTCGCAGCACGGGTGCTGAAGTTGACTTTTTTATCGGGACCGAGCCGACGAGTGACGATGGCAAGCCGAGCGCTCCGGCATTTAAAGTTTGGCGCACCGCCCGTTCGCAGAGTGGATTTCCTCGCACGGCCGGGGCCGATGTCATCCGCGTCTACACGACTCGCCCCGACACGCTCTACGGCGCGACCTATATGGTGATTGCGCCCGAGCATCCGCTGGTCGATCGACTCACGAAACCGTCGCAGCGCGAAGCCGTCAAGGCGTACTGTGAACAGGCGGCGCGAAAAAGCGATCTCGACCGGACCGATCTGGCCAAGGAAAAGACCGGCGTGTTCACCGGCTCGTTCGCGGCCAACCCAGTGAACAATCGACCCGTTCCGATCTGGATCGCCGACTACGTGCTCGCCAGCTACGGTACCGGGGCCATCATGGCCGTGCCAGCTCACGACGAACGCGACTTCGAGTTCGCCGTGCAATTCAATCTGCCGATCGTCGCGGTGGTTGACCCGGGCGAAGGGCGCGCCGATCTCGATCGAGCCGCCGTCTTGGAAGGCAAACAGTGCTTTGCCGGCCTGGGCGTCGCGATCAACAGCAGTCAGTACAACGGCACGCCGACGAGCGAGTTCAAACAAAAAATCTCGGCCGAGTTGACCAAGCAAGGCTTCGGCAAAGCGGCGGTGAACTATAAGCTCCGCGACTGGTTGTTCAGTCGGCAACATTTTTGGGGCGAGCCGTTCCCGATCCTGCACGAACTCGACGCCGACGGCAAAGAGACCGGCGTGACCGTTGCGGTCGAAGCGAGCCGATTGCCCGTCGATCTGCCCGACATGCCGCACTTCAAGCCGCACGGGCGACCCGACCCGCCGCTGGAAGAGGCGCCGCAGGAATGGCTCTACCCGACCATCGACGGCAAAAAGTACAAACGCGAAACGAACACGATGCCGCAATGGGCCGGTTCGTGCTGGTACTACCTACGCTACCTCGACAACAAGAACACCGACAAGTTCATTGATCCGGAGCTAGAAAAAGCCTGGATGCCGGTCGATATGTACATCGGCGGCGCCGAACATGCCGTGCTCCATTTGCTCTACGCGCGATTTTGGCACAAAGTGCTCTACGATCGCGGCCATGTCAGCACGGTCGAGCCATTTCAACGTCTCGTCAATCAAGGCATGATCCTCGGCGAGATGGAGATCACGGGCTACCAACGCAGCGACGGCTCGTGGATCAGCGCCAGTGATGTGAGTGACGGTGCGGATGGCAAGCTGCTCGTACACGGGACGCAGGACGAAGTGAAGAGCACGCGGGTCGCTGCCCAGGATGCGAAAAAATCGGGCGAAAGTTTTGTGCTTGCCAGCGATGCGTCGATCCGGCTAGAGAGCCGCGCCCACAAGATGAGCAAGTCGCGCGGCAACGTCGTGAATCCCGATCTGGTCGTTAAAGAGTACGGGGCTGACTCGCTGCGGCTTTACGAGATGTTCATGGGGCCCCTCGAAGCGACCAAGCCGTGGAGCATGGAAGGAGTCAATGGCGTGCGCGGGTTCTTGGACCGTGTCTGGCGATTGATCGTCAACGATCGTGCCGAGACGGTCGAACTGAACGCGGCCGTGCAGGCAATCGAGCCGACCGTCGAGCAGAACCGCGTGCTGCATCGCACGATCAAAGAGGTGACGCAGGACATCGAGCGGCTCGGGTTCAACACGGCCATCGCCAAGATGATGGAGTTCTGCAACTTCTTTCATAAGTGCGACACTCGGCCGCGCTCGGCGATGGAGCGGTTCGTGCTCATCCTGAGCCCGTTCGCTCCGCACTTAGCCGAGGAGCTTTGGGCCCTGCTGGGGCACGGCACGACACTGGCTTACGAACCTTGGCCGTCGTTCGATGACGCGGCGATCAAGGAAGACACGGTCGAAATACCCGTGCAAATCCTCGGCAAGTTGCGCAGTCGCATTGTCTTACCGGCAGACGCCGACGAAGCGACGACCGAAGCGGCGGCGAAGGCCGACCCTAAAATCGTCGAGTTGCTCGCGGGCAAAACGATCGTCAAAGCGATTGTCGTTCGCGGCAAGATGGTCAACTTCGTCGTGAAGTAGTTGTTAAAAAAAGAGCCGGGCACGACTTCTTGAGTCGCGCCCGGCTGTGGTTACCGAATGGTACGTGGGTCGCTGTGCTACTTTGCGCCGTCGGCTTTGGTTTCGGTTTTGACCGACGACTTAGCTTTAGCATCTGCGGCCTTCTTTACCTTGGCGGCGGCAGCCAGCTCTTCCATCCGTTTCTTTTGCTCGGGGGTCAACAGCGCGGCAATCTCGGCATCGCGTTTGCCTCGCAGCTCTTTAACCTGTTTTTCCAGGTCATTGATTTGCTGATCATAAGCGTCTTGGATCTTGTAGATTTTGTCGCGCTGCACACCATCAATGACGTCCTTGTAGTACGGCGGCAAATACCCTTTTGCCTTGGCTCGATCCTTGGCGGCGTCTTTTTCTTGCGCCATGACCAACCCGGCGGTCAACAGCAGAGCAGCGACGCTACACAACGACAGGACTTTGAAAACACGCGGCATAAAAGCCTCCCCAACAGGAAAAGTGCCCAAAAAGTGAATAACTTGACACGCCTCATCGTACCGTCTGTATCGAGGCAAAAGCAACAAAACACGGCAAAAATGCGTGCCAGGGGGTGTCGACGACTCGGAACCACTCAGAAAACGAATCGGTCGATAAAACTGGTTCAAAACGGCGCGGCGATGGCTTAAAATACCCCGCTTTGAAATTTCATCTTTCGCGACTTTTATCCGGCGGAATTGCACGATGACGAATCCAGGCCCTGCCGTTCGTACCCGTTTGTCGGTCATGATGTTTTTGGAATTCTTCATTTGGGGCGCATGGCTGCCACTCATTTTCGGTTACATGCCCAGCCTGGGCTTTGATGCCCTGCAACAGTCGTGGATCCTCAACGCGTTTGCGATTGCCAGCTTTGTGGGGATGTTTTTCAGCAATCAGTTTGCCGATCGCAACTTTGCGGCCGAGAAATTTCTCGCGGTGAGCCATCTGATCGGTGGCGTATCGATTCTTGCTCTTGGCTGGGTGAACAGCTTCTGGCCGTTCTTTCTGCTCATGCTGGTCCACTGTTTGTTCTATGTGCCGACGATCTCGATCACGAACTCGATTGCGTTTGCCAACTTGAAAGATGCCGCCAACGATTTTGGTCGGGTGCGATTGTGGGGCACGATCGGCTGGATCGCCGCGAGCTGGCCCTTTGTGTTCATTCTCGTCGATTGGGCCAACGTGCCCGCCTTGGGAGACGTGGGCTTTAAGAGTTGGCTCGGTTCGGCGCTCGCCACGAGCAAGACCGGTGCTGAACTGCAGCGCGAAGTGGCCTGGACGTACATTGCTGCCGGCGGCGCGTCGATCTTGTTGGCCGCTTTTAGCTTGTGGCTCCCCCATACGCCCGCCAACAAAGCGACCAAGGCAGGCGAGGGCCTAGCCTGGCTCGAAGCGATGAAGCTTCTCAAGCATCCGTTTGTGCTCGTGCTGTTTCTGGTCACCTTCGTCGACGCCGCCGTACACCAATGCTATTTCATCTTTACGAACGATTACTTGCAGAGCGTTGGTATCCCCGCCAATTGGGTCATGCCGGTGATGAGCATCGGTCAAATTGCCGAAATCGGCACCATGGCCGTGCTGGGGACCGTCCTCAAGCGGCTCGGTTGGCGATATACGATGGTGCTGGGTATTTTAGGGCATGTCGTCCGGTTTGGCATTTTTGCCTTGGTTCCTAACCCCACGATTGCCGTGTTGATCAACGTGCTGCATGGTATTTGCTACGCGTTCTTTTTTGCCACGGTGTACATCTTCGTCGATGAGTTTTTCCCCAAAGACGCTCGCACCAGTGCCCAAGGCTTGTTTAACTTTTTGATCTTGGGGGTCGGTCCGTTCGTCGCGAATTTTGTCTGGCCCGTGCTTGGCGATCGCTTGAAGGTCGATGGCGTGTATCAATTCAATCAAATCTTTCTCTACCCGTCGGGGGTAGCCTTGGTCGCGGCGGTGTTGCTGTTCTTGTTCTTCCATCCGCCGCATAAATCAGCCCCCGGTGCGATTCACGAGTAATCGCCGCTCGTGAGTTTGCGCTAGCGTCGTTTTGCGGCGCGGTGATATTTCCAGCCAGGAATAAAGAAGCAGCCGGCCGACACGACTCCGAACAGCAAAATGCCCACGGGGATGTCGAGCCGTTGCAGCCAAGCCATTGCCAGCGCGGTCATGAACAGCGCCAAGGCGTTGATGTAGAACTCGCCTGAGAGCATGCCCGCCTTGGTGAGAAACACCGCTCCGCTGGCTAGCCCGAGCACAGGAGAGAGCGACAGCACGCGCAGCCCGAGAATCATTTCGACGAAGTACAGCAGCACGATGCTGATCATGCTGCCGGCCCAGATATGCGCAATCTGCCGCTCGACGAACGTGACGGGTCCGGCGCGGCGGCGCAGCGTCCAAAACACGCCGGCCCAAGCGCCCAGCGCCAACGTCCACAGGGCCAGATAAGGCCAATGCGACTCGACATGCCACCATTGCAGCGCGTTCGTGGTCAGGCAGATCACGAACAGAGCGAGACTGTGCCACATCCAGAGCAGGCCCCAGTTTTCGAGCACGACCGCCTGATGCGTCTCGCGAAACAAGCGTGCCACGATGTGGCTGAACCGGCCGGAGCGTGCTGCCAGGGGCTCGTCATGCAGAAAGGCGTCGAGGTCGTCGCCGAGCGCGGCCGCCGTCGGATAGCGTAGCTCCGGCGGCTTTTGCAGGCACTTGAGCGCGATCATTTCCAGTTCGACATTGGCACGCGGGTTGACGAGCCGTGGCGGCAGCGGTTCTTGTTCCAGAACGAGCAGCACGGTGTCGAGCGGCGAGGCGGCCTGAAACGGTGGCCGGCCCGTCAGCATCTGATAAAGGATCGTTCCCAAGCTGTACACATCACTGGCCGGGGTCAACTTATGACGCGCGCCGGCTGCCTGCTCGGGAGACATGTGGGTCGGCGTGCCAAGGACCGCGCCGCTGGCGGTCACGTGAGGGTCATGTTCGATTTGCTTGGCCAAGCCAAAATCGGTGACCAACGGTCGACCATCATCATCGAGCAAAATGTTCGACGGCTTCAAATCGCGGTGCAAGATGCCCTGCTCGTGGGCGTAATGCACGGCGCGACAGACAGGCAGCAGCATGTGCGCCGCCTGACGAGGTTCGAGCGGTCCCTCGACGAGCAACGCCGACAACGGTTGACCGGCGATGTATTGCATCGTGAAGTACGCTCGGCCGGCGTGCTCTCCGGCCTCGAACATCTTAACTATATGCGGATGCTCGAGCCGGGCGGTCGCTTGGGCTTCGGCAGCAAAACGGGCCACGTCGGTCGATGAAGCCACCACGCCGTCGCGGAGCATTTTCAGAGCCACGATCCGTCCGAGCGTCGCATGCCGCGCGCGGTAGACCACCCCCATGCCGCCGCGCCCCAGTTCGTCGAGCAATTCGTAATCGCCGAAGCGGCAGGGTAAACGCAATGCCGTGGGGTCACGGTCGCCGACGGGCGCGTGCCCCTGAGTCGCACGGTGACCATCGACGGCCACACAATCGGTCACGATCACGGCGGTCCAGAGGGAACGTAGTTCGTCGTGCAACTCGGGGGCGTCTGGAGCAATCGCCTCGACGCGAGGTGACTGGCCCGCGTGGTGCTCGGCGAGCATCTGCTCTAAGTAGGCCCAGAGCCTTGCGTCGCGGGCCTCGTCCGTGCTCATGACGGCTCTCGTTGCGAGGGAAGATCGTCCAAGAGCGTTCGCAGACGACGCACGGCGCGCAGATAACGCATCCCGGCTGCCGCTTCGCTCAAACCCAACGCTTGGGCCACGTCTTGATTTCCAAGCTGCTCGAAGTGCCGCATCCAAATCACCTCACGATCAACCGTCTCAAGTTGGTCGATGGCATGGCGAAAACGATCTTCGAGCTCGCGGCGTGTGGCGGCTGTGGCCGGAGTCAGTTCGCGGTTGTCGCTCAATCGCATCGCCAAATCGACGGCGGACTCATCGCCAAACGAGCCCATCACGAGTGGCTGCTCGCGATCGAGACTGCGTCGCGCCGCCGTACGATGACGGCGATGGGCGTCGATCAATCGGTCCTGGGCGATCTGCCGCAGCCACAAATGAAACGGCAGACCGGGATCTTTCAGATATTCTTTGAGCCGGCGATGGGCATCGATCAGCACGTCCTGCACGATGTCACTGGCATCGATGCGGCGCTGTAACTGACGGTCCATCCGCAGGTCGATCATTTTGCGCAGCGCGGTCCGATGGCGATCGAGTAGCTGCTCGATCGCGGTTCCCTCGCCTGCTCCGGCTTGTGCGAGCAACTCTTGCGTCTGTGACGAGTCGGGCCACATAGAGGACAGGCTCTCTCGAATTATTTGACGGTCAGTGAGCAGCCATTGTCGCGCGGGCCGAGCTTCAGCAAGAACGGCACCGCCGCGCGAGCCCACTCGTCGGCCGAGGGATACGACTTGGCCTCGGCACCAAAACAGCTCCGCAGCATGTCGGTGTCGATGATACCCGGGTTGAGCGGAATCGCTGCCATGCCGCGGGGTAATTCTTCGGCCAAAGCCAACGTGAGTCCCTCGATCGCGTACTTGGTTGCACAATAGGGGGCGACCTCGGGCGACACGCTGCGCCCCCAGCCGCTGCTAAAGTTGATAATCACACCGCGCTGCCGGGTCACCATCGACCCAACGAAGTGCCGCAGGATATTTGCCACCCCTTTGATGTTGATGTCGATCACGCGATCGAACTCAGCGGCGCTGATTTCCCAAAGGCGTTGATTCGGGTTGATAACCGCCGCGTTGTTGAGCAACAGGTCGATGCCGGGAACTGCGGCGAGTACGTCAGCAGCCCAGCGGGCGACCGCCTGATCGTCGGTCACGTCAACAACGGCAAACGAATGGGGCGGGCCGAACTCAGCGTTCAGCGTGGCAATGTGTCGTCCATCACGCGCACAGCCGTGGACCGTGTGTCCGCGGCGAATCAGTTCTTTCGTCATCGCGAGCCCCAAGCCGCGACTAACGCCGGTGATGACAAAGTGACGCGATTCACTCATGGCGATTTAGGCTTGTTGTCTGCGGTGGGCTTTGGCGCGATGACGATCTGAGTGCGATCGGAGAGCACGATTTGCGGGCGATCTTGTCGCAGCGAGATGACCCCAGTGACGCGCACGATCTGGCCGCGAAAATGTTCGATCGGATCGTTGATCCCCGCCGCCTTGAAAGCCGTGAGCACGTCGCCTGACAGCACGACGGTAAAATTCGTCGCGGCTCGATAGTCTTCTTCGCTGTTGATGAATGCCCGTGAGCGATCGGCGAGCACCGTGCCGCTACGGGCCACCAACTCGACCGTGGCTCGTTGCCCAGCGAATCGAGTGGCGAGGTGGACGGGGACAATATCCGTGGCGGTCGCCACAGGCGCGCCAGTGAGAATGGTCCGGACGGCCGTGGTTTGGATATCGATCGTTTTTCCGGGGGGATCAATGTTTGTTTTGAAGATGCTCACGACCGGTCGATGGTCGCTGCCAAAGGTGTCTTGAACAATCGTTGCCGGGGCGAAGGCATCGACGAGCGGGCCGACTACATAGAGGTTGTCGATCGGCGAGCTGGGAAACGACGGGTACGTCGGTTCGGTCGTATGTCCCACGAGATTGCGCATCCGCAGGCCGCCGATGATGCCGTCGCGAAAAATAGCATGCGTGTCATCGTAGCCGTCTTGTCCTGGCGCCGGCTGATCGAAGTCGGCCTGCAGATCGTTGCCGTTTTTGGTCGCATCGGCATGCCCGACGTTAATATCGCCGCCGACGAGGCAAGTCACGTCGGGCCAGAACTGCCGATCCTCGATGACATTTTGCGCGATGGCGGCCGCGACGAACTCGCGCTTCGTGGCGTTGAGTCGATCTTCGGACCCATTCACGCCGCGCGACGACTTGAGGTGTACCGCGGCCACGGTCAGCCGCAGAGCGTCGATCCTCGCCCACAAAAAACCACGCACGTCGTCGCTTGGTCGTTGAATACCTAGTTTGATCAGCGGCAACAGCGGCAACTCGGCAGGCGCCTCGCGCTTGGTGCCGTCTCGATCGGGTGTCGGGTCAAACTCGATCACTTGATTGAAAGGGTAGCGACTGATGATGGCCACTTCGAGACTACCGAAGTCAGGCTCATCAGCAGGAGAAAAGTCACTGCACGCACAGTGATACCCATCGAGGCCCATGGCATCGCGAATCGCCTCGACGACGCGCAGCGAGGTGACCTCTTCAATCAGCAGCAAGTCGGGCTTGATCTGCTGACCGAACTGGCGAAAGTCGTCGGCCCGTTTGGCGAGCCGCTCGACCGACATTCCTTCGTGAACATTCCAGGTCACCACACGAATGTCTTGCAGTTGAGCCTCGACCGGCTTGAAACTCAGTAGCCAGATACAGGCCAATATGGTCGCTCTAGAACGGTAAGTGAATTGAGTCACAGAGCATTCCTGAATAAAAACAAGGCGGGGCGTGCGTAGCACTCCTTACGATAGACGATGGGCGTCGAAAAGGCAGCCGAGAATTACTCCCCAGCGCACGATTTTCGTGGTTACAGCACTCCGTCGACCCCGGCGAATTGCACCGTCGTCGAGTGGATTCTAAGCTAGTATCTTTGCCGTGCGAGGCGCAGTGGTTGCAAGGAACATCGTGGCATGAAAGTGTTGAGCAAAGCCGAGCAGATTCTCACCACCTGGCTGCGCGCGATTGCCCTGGTCGACGGAGTGGCGCTGGGAGCCGTGTTCATGCCGCGAGCGTGGATGGCCGGTGTCCATGCCTGGCTCGGGCTGGGAGA
>CAYLYE010000230.1:0-9958 GCA_964387325.1 uncultured Planctomycetaceae bacterium | reverse complement strand
CGCGGCCAACGCCGCTTCTTTGCGACTCAGAAACGTGTCGTAGTCGCATGACCAATCGAACAGCCGGCCTCGATCAATCTCGAAAATCCGCGTCGCCAGCTTGCGCAAGAACATCCGGTCGTGCGTCACGAAGATCAGCGTCGTTTTCCAGCGGGTTAGAAAATCTTCCAGCCACTCGATCGCCGCCAGGTCGAGATGGTTTGTCGGCTCGTCGAGCAGCAGCAAGTCCGGATCAGCCACGAGCGACCGGGCCACATCACTCGCTTCCACACCGCTTAAGCCCGCCCGTTCACGATCGAGTTGAATATCGATCGTGGGGTAGTCGAGCGACTGACTGATTTGCAAGTCGCGAATATCGGCGACCTGTTGTAATTCTTGTTGCACTCGCTCGGCATACGCACGGCTATCAGCCAACGTGGGTCCTTTGATCGACACCTCGATGGGGGTCGTCGAGCCAAAGCTCATCACTTCGTTGATGATGTCGGCCGGCTCAAAAGAAAACCGTACCTCGGGCATGCGCTGCGCGAGTTCTTGTCGTAGCGTTTCCTTGGCCGACTCGACCCGTACTGGGCTATTCTTCTTCAAGCCGATACGCAGAATCGCTTCTTCTGGTCCGCGGGACCATTGATACACACCGTTGATTGGAAAGCTCGAGGGAATCGTGCCGACGTAGCCCAGCGTCAGATCGATCTGATCGGAGCCCAGCTTTTCGCGGACGATATCAAGGGCCTGCAAGGCCAGCTTTTCGGTGCGATCAAAATGCGTGCCATCCGCGGCTCGCAAACGCAACCGAAACTGTCCGGTGTCGACGTGCGGAAAGATTTCTCGTCCCAAGCCGAAGCCCAGTTCCATGATCACCCAGCCACATAACACCAGGTACGCCGGGACGACGAGCCACCGCAATCCCACGACCAGCCGGAGCACGCCCCGATACGCGTTACGAATGAGCTGAAACAGGCGAGAGTCTTGCTCAATGGCCGTGCCGTGCGGCACATGTCGCAGCAGCCACACGCTCAACACGGGCACGAGGGTGCTGCTCAGGATGTAAGAGGTCACCATCGCAAAGCCAACCGCTAGCGACAGGGGCACGAACAAGGCGCGTGCCGAGCCCTCCATGAAAAACGACGGAATGAACACGGACAGAATACAGAGCATCGCCAGTAGTCGTGGTATGGCTGTTTGAGCATTGCCGGCCCGTACTGCGTGAGCAATCGTGGCGGAATGTGACAACTGCGTATGAATGTTCTCGATTTCGACCGTTGCTTCGTCGACTAAAATTCCGACCGCGAGCGCCAAACCGCTCAGCGTCATCAAATTCAACGTGTGACCGCAGATCCACAGGGCAACGACCGACCCCATCAGCGCTAGCGGGATATTGACCACCACGACAATCGCACTGCGCCAATCTCGCAAAAAGACCAACACCATGAGGCCCGTGAGCAGCGCGCCGATCAGTCCTTCGGTTGCCAAGCCTCGGATGGCACGCACCACGAACGGCGATTGATCAAACTCGAACGAGACTTCCATGTCCGAGGGGCGACCGTCGCGCTTTTGCGCCTCGGTGTCGAGCCGGGCCTTCATCGCCGGCAGCGCGTTGCGTACCGCCTCGACGACACTGACCGTCGAGGCATCGGCTCGTTTGGTCACCAGGATATAACAAGCACGACGGCCGTTTACCAACGCGTAGCCAGTGGTCAGATCCATCGCGTCTTCGATGGACCCCACGTCGCGTAGGTACACCGCAGGCTGCTGGCCAGTGCGGATCGGAATCTTCCCCAGATCTTGAATATCGCGCACCATTGAATTGAGTGGCACGATGGGATATTGCTCATTGAGCTGCATATTGCCCGAGGGGCTGATCGTGTTATTGCGAGCAAGTGACTCGACAACCTCTTCGGGTGACACGCGGTAGGACCGCAGCTTGTCGGGATCGATATTCACGACCACGGCACGAGCACTACCACCAAACGGAGGTGGCGCTGAGACGCCCGGCAAGCTGGCGAACATGGGGCGCACAACAAACAGCCCCAGGTCTTGTATCTCGGCCAACGATCGACTGGAACTCTGCAGCACCAAGTAACCGACAGGCACACTGCCCGTATCGAAACGCATGACGAAGGGCGAGACGGTCCCTGGTGGCATAAAAGCCCGCGCGCGATTCACATAGCTGATCGTCTCGGCCATCGCCTGCGGCATGTTCGTATCCGGATGGAATACGAGCTTCATCAAGGCCATGCCTTGGATGTTCTTGCTCTCGACGTGATGGATGCCGTTTACGTACAGAAAGTGATACTCGTAATAGTTCGTTAACAATCCTTCCATCTGGGCGGGGTCCATGCCGCCGTACGGCTGACAGACGTAGATCACGGGCAGGTTCAGCGCCGGAAAGATGTCAACGGGCATGCGCACCATGGCCAAGCCAGACCCGAGGATCAGCGACACCATCAACACCAGAATGGTGATCGGACGGCGCAGAGCGAAAACAATCAGATTCATAGTGGCCCGGCGGCAGACGACTGGGATGGTGCTGCTACCAGAATAGTTCGCAGGGTGAAATTCCACAACATCGCCATCCTTTGTGAGCCGTCAAGGACACTTATCCCCCCCGTGAACAGCGTCAACGCCGGGCCTGGCCAGGGCCAGGATGGCTCCCTTCGATCCATTCGCTTATATTAAGTAACGTGGCTCGCCACTCCAGAAAATCCGCGCGTTACATCCCACCTGTATCCAAGTATCGCTAGGTCACTCCCATGAATGCATATGAACTGAACCGCCGGCAAGCTCTGATCGTGGGGGGCATGGGCGCGCTGTCGCTGGGCATGCCAGGCATGGTGCTGGGGAGCGATAAGATCGACTCCAGCGGCAAAGCCGTCGCGGCCGAGAAGTCGTGTATCTTCGTGCTGCTCTGTGGCGGACCCAGTCATATCGATACTTGGGACATGAAGCCCAATGCGCCCTACACAATTCGTGGGCCCTATGAACCCATCGCCACCAAGGTGCCCGGCATGCGCATCAATGAGATGCACACCGAACTGGCGAAAGTCACCGACCAATTCACGCTCATCAACTCAATGTCGCATCCCGGCGCGATCAGCAATCACTTCGATGCGATGCACAACCTGCTCAGCGGCCAATCCGAGAAGCGCGTCGCGCAAGGTGTAACCGACGAACAGCCCTACCTGGGCTCGTTTGTTGCCAGACACAAGCCGAGCAAACGGAACATCGTCTCGAATGCTTGGCTCATCAAGTGCGTCGGGCCTCCCGTCTTCTGCGCGCCGAACATCGGCATCGGTGGCTATCTTGGCTCGGCTTATGCGCCGGTGTTTGTTGGCTCAGAGAAAAACCATCCAGCGATGGACAGTTTCTCGCCGCCAGAAATTTACGACCCGGTCGATCCAGCCCGACTTGCCGAGCGCCGCGAACTGCTTGCCAACGTCGAGAGCAGCGTCCTAGCCAAGGACGCGCGCGGCACGGACTGGGCGCAATTACGCGAGAAAGGCTATGATGCTCTGACGCGCGCGGAGGGCCGGGATGCGTTCCTGCTCGACCGCGAACCAGCGAAGGTGCGTGACCGATACGGCCGCCATCCGCTAGGACAAAACCTACTGCTGGCTCGACGCATGGTCGAGGCCGGCGTGCGGTTCGTCACCGTCAACGGCTGGGCTGGTCAGGCGCCGCATGATACGGCCGGACCGCCCAGCAGTAGCTGGGATATGCACGGTGGCAACATGGGCATGGGTAACGCCTTCGGTAATGGTTCCTATGGCATGGGCTTTTGCCTGCCGCGACTGGACCAAGCGCTGGCTGCATTGTTCACCGACCTCAAAGATCGGGGCATGATGGACAATACGCTCGTGGTCGTGACGGGCGAGTTCGGTCGGACGCCCAATGTCTTGACCCAGCAACCTCCTGGACGCCAACACTGGCCCAGTTGTTTCTCGGCGATTATGGCCGGCGCGGGCATCGCCGGTGGCGGCGTGTATGGCAAGTCGGACAAGCATGGCGCTTACGTTACCAATAATCCCATTCGTCCCGAGGAACTGGCGGCGACCATCTACCACGCCCTCGACATTCCCCTCAATGATCCACAGAACAACAGTGGTATCTCGCGCCCCCTGACAACGGGCAAGCCTGTGCTGGCTTTGTTCAGTTAATGAAGATCGAAAGAGCGAGGGGCTCGTGAAGAGGGTTGTCCTCGCTTTATCCTTGCGCACAAAAAAACCCTCGGCGAAACGGACCTTGATCCGCTCGCCGAGGGTTCGATTGTGCATCCGTGCAGTCCCTACACCCTTCATCACTCACGCGGACTCGATTAAAGCGCGCTCAGGTCGGTAACTTCGTTCTGGTCACGTGTGACCAAGCGACCCAACACCCGAACGTCGATCTTCTCGTTGATAAACTTAACCGCACCATCGCCAAAGGCGACATTGGCACCAGCGGGCAAGAAGCTGTAGATCGCTCCCGTGCCGCTGGTCTTGAAGTACGTCACGCCCGTGGCCGTGTTGCCGGTACCGGTGTACGTCCCCAGATCCGTACCACCATTGCCCTTGTTGTAGGCGGACAAGTCCACACCGTTGGAAACATTAATGACCCATAGCGAGCCATCAAAGTTGGTGTTTACGGTGCCGCCGGAACCGGAGACAGCGGTCGGTACTTGCGAGCTTCCTTGGACCAACGTGACATACGTGGTCGATCCGCCCAATTTGGATGAACTACTGCCGGTCGTGCCAAACGTCTGATTGAGTAGCAATCCTTCGAGCGAGATATCCGAGGCATTGCGTGCCCAACCGCCGCCGTTGACGAACCCACTGGCAGGCGTGGCACCAGATGGGTTGAATTTACCCGTCTGCGGATCGCCCAACCGCTTGCCACGAATCCACAAGTTGGGTCGACCAGCCGAGTCGGCCAACAAGATCGTGTTCGACAAGCCATCGGTCACATCGGAAAACCGTGACTTAACGTTCTTGGCCAGAATGCCGGGGCCTGCGGAATCGACATAACCGGCAGCCAACAAACCAGGACCGACACTCGTGATTGCCGCGTAATCACTGATCGCGTTGATACCAGAGCCGGTGCCCCAATTCTCGGGCGCCTCGTCCAATCGCGACGGATTGGGGCTGGCTGGATTCACCAATGTATTGATGGGGGTCAGAATGGCCAGAGCATTGGCCGGATCGTTCCAGTTCACGTTGTAGTTATAACGACCCGCGATGTCGTTTCGCTCAATGAACGGCAGAATTTGGCTTACCCAGTTTTGCCGTGGCAGATTCGGTTGGTTGGGGTCACGAATACTGTGCGGCAGGTAACCGTTTGCATCGTGATATTGAATGATCCCCAGCGCCAACTGACGCAGATTGCTCGCATCGACTGCCTTGTAACCCGAGTTGCGGGCCGAGTTCACGGCTGGCAGCAACAAGCCGATCAGCAGCACAACGATGCCGATCACGACGAGTACTTCGATGAGCGTAAAGCCCAATCGACGACGAGACTTTTTCCGAAATTGAATACGCATGACAAACACTCCTCCTCAGGAATTAACTAAACTCGAAAACAATATTGAAAACGAACTAACACGAAGCCATCACTGAGTAACCTCCGGATGATCACAGGGGTAATGGCTAGGGAACCAAAAAATCAGGCAGCAGATTGTCGCCCGGCTGGATCGAGAACCGCAGCGGGGACGAGGACGCGCTGGCATACTCCAACGGAACTTGGTTTTTGCCGAGCGTCATCTCACCATGGACAAGACGCGGTTTGAACCAAAGCACACTGGCCACAAACTCGCCGTCGGGGTTGAGGTCTTCGTCGATCGTAAGGGGCAAGCGGAAATTTCCGACATGATCGGTCACTGCCGTATAGCGTTCGACCACCGATCCCTCGATTGGCTGCACAATGATCGTGGCGTGCGCGGCCGGCTTGCCGCGCACGATTAATTGCCCCACAATGCGCGCGTCGACACGACTCGCAAACACGTCTTGCCACCAAGCCTGGGCGTAAGGCACGGACGGCATCAATAGAATGAGTAGCATCAACACGGCGATCACATCGCGCCTCATCGCCATACGCCACAACATTTCTCGATTCCACTCGATGCGATTCACTCGCTGCCAAAACGACTCACGTTCCTGCACCACAAACAACTCGTTGATGAGCGTCGTAGCGCCGATTGCAGCCAGGGCTTCGTGCTCGGCCTGGAGTTTTTCGCCGTCCGAGGCAACCACCCCCGTAAGCGTGAGCACACCATCACGCGATACGACAGTGATCTGATGAAAACGTCGATCTTCGAACGCCGCTAAAGCGCGCGCTACGCTGCGGCACATCTGAATATCGTGATCGTATATGTGAATGGGACTATGTTTGGTTTGCATCTTGCTCTCCCCGTGGGGTAGGGCGACGAGGCCACGCTGCTTGAGGCGGCCGACATCGCAAGGTGGGACTAAAAATCTGACGCGTTGCGCTGGGATCAGCGGCAACAACACTCGGCGGCGATACAACCGGTGCGGGTCAGAATCAGGCGGCGGGTCAGAGGGTGGTCATAAGTAGTGAAGCGCATGGCAATTCCTTTGCGTGGGAGTGCGCGCCTCTAGTGGACCAGTAAGCCGCAGAACATTTTTTTTGCGAGGATCGACCGCCTTATCGCAGTCGAACTTTCTCCGTCCGTTCGGTTTGCACGACCTGTCCGTCATGCAGGGTTAAGGTGATGTTGCCAAAGCGGAGACCCTTCAGCAGCCGGTTCACCAGCGCAGCAACCTCGGCCGTGTCGAGTTTCTCGTTAAGGCGGTTCGCTGGGGTTGCGGTGCTGACAGCTTCGGATGGCATACGGTTTTTTCCAACTTCAGGTTTTTCCAGCTCATGGGGCCTTGCCAAATGAGCCGAGTTCAATCATCATTAACTATGTAATCATAATGCTGATTCGTAATCCGGTATATGCTAAAGCCGTGCCAATGCCGTCACAGATGAAAAAAACCGCTTTTTGAACAGATCTGTCCCCATCGCAAGAACGAACCAGCAAATAACACAGAATCGACCGTCGTTATTGCGGACTATTCCAGTGTATTTAACGGAAATGCAATCATGGACCGCTTCAGCCCAATCCTGCTCAATGTCTGGCGAGAGGCCTGCCGTCACATCGAAATTGGCGCTGCCGTCGCCCATAGCGCGCCGGAACTCTTCCAGCGGCTGCCGGTCGACTGGGTCCTGATCCGGCGGTTCGATGTCAGCCGCCAATGGATCGAGACCGTCGCGACGGGAACTTGCCGAGCGACTCATCACCCGCCTCAACATCATCGTGATGAACTTGACGCTGCCGCGTTCGACCGCCTCCTAGCCTGGTGCCGACAGGGAGATGTCGCCGCTTTCGAAGGGAGCGCCGAGTCGACGCTCCCGCCCGGTACCCTGCCTAAGTCGTTGGCCGAACAGTATCTGGTCGGCCCCCTCAATGGCGTCGATGGTCCGGTGGGCCTCGTCATGTTCGCCACCCACTCGCAGCGTCGCTTTCATCCTCGACACGTTCAACTGCTGCAAGAGTTGCTCGAACCATTTACGGTCTGGCTGGAAAACGATCGGCGCCAACGCGAGTTATTAGCCCTGCGCGAGGCCGCCGAGGCGGATAACCGCTCGCTTCGTTCTCGTCTCGGTCGGCACGATATCACCGATTCGATTATTGGAGCTGAAGGGGGCTTGAAAGGCGTCTTAGATCGTGCCTCGCAAGTCGCACGAACCGACGTGCCGGTGTTAATTTTGGGTGAAACCGGATCCGGTAAAGAAGTCGTCGCCCGCGCCATTCACCAACGCTCGCCACGCTCGGCAGGCCCATTTTTACGGGTTAATTGCGGTGCCATCCCCAGCGAACTCATCGACTCTGAGCTCTTTGGACACGAGCGCGGCAGCTTCACCGGCGCGACCGGACTGCGCAAAGGTTGGTTCGAACGAGCCGATGGCGGCACGCTGTTGCTCGACGAGTGTGGCGAGCTTACACCGGCGGTGCAGGTCAGGTTGTTGCGGATCTTGCAAGACGGAACTTTCCAACGTGTCGGTGGCGAGACACAGATCACGGTCAACGTGCGCATCGTCGCAGCCACGCATCGCAATGTGCCAGCCATGGTCGCCGACGGCTCGTTTCGCGAAGACCTCTGGTATCGACTCTCGATCTTCCCGATTCGCTTGCCGCCAATGCGCGAACGGGTAGAAGACATTCCGGCCATGGCTCGGCATTTTGCCGACCGGGCCGCGCAACGCTTAGGAATGCCGCCGCTGCCGCTGAGTTCGGTCGATCTGCATGCCTTGGTGAGTTATGACTGGCCGGGAAACGTCCGTGAGTTGTCGGCTGTCATGGAGCGCGCAGTCATTCTTGGCGAGGGCAAATCACTGGCCGTGGCCCAGGCTCTGGGAGTTCCCCAGCCGCGCCGCGAGAGTGAACCGGTCGTCAGTCCATCCCTCTCGGTCGCAGCCGATGAATCACTCGACTCGCTTGACGTAGCGATGGCCCGGCACATCGAGGCCGCCCTGCTACGGTGCCACGGCCGGATCGAAGGTCCGTTCGGTGCGGCACGGATTTTGCAGATTAACCCGCATACCCTGCGTGGCCGGATGCGGGCCCTGCACATCGATTGGCGACGCTTTCGAAGCAATCGATCGGACAGCGCCTAAGGCATTGCTATCGCTAGCATTAACTTCTGGCCTCAGCCCAAAAATAAGATAAAAGCGTCAAAGTCGCAGTCAATAGTTCACTATAACGATAATCATAGTAGTGATAATTGGCCGAGAGGCCTCTTGGAAAGGAAGCATTATGTCCCGTTGGTTCTCATCCGTCGCTCTCATGAGTTGGTTCGCACTGGCTGTTGCCGCCGGATGCGGAAGCGAAACGCCCCCCGCGACCAGCCAGGGCAAGCCCGACTCAGCCAAAACTGAGGTCGTTGAGGCCACTCCGGCCAAGACCGACGCAACGAAAGCTGCTCCGGCCAAAGAGACGGTCAAGGAACTTGAGTTGCTCAATGTCTCTTACGATCCGACCCGTGAGCTCTGGCGAGACCTCAACGCCGCTTTCGCGCCGATCCACGAAAAGCAGACCGGGCAAAAGCTATCGATTAAACAATCGCATGGTGGCTCGGGCACTCAAGCCCGTTCGGTTATCGACGGCCTCGAAGCCGACGTGGTGACCCTCGCGCTGTGGACCGACATCGACGCCATTCGCAAAGCTGGTTTGATCGACGAGGGCTGGGATCAAAAGCTGCCCAATAAGTCGCTGCCGTACTATTCGACGATCGTATTCGTGGTTCGCAAGGGGAACCCCAAGCAAATCAAGGACTGGAGCGATCTGATCCGCGCGAACGTGGAAGTTATTACCCCCAGCCCCAAGACTTCGGGCAACGGCAAGCTTAGCTTCCTCTCGGCCTGGGGGGCTGTGCTCCTCAACGGCGGCAAGGAGGATGACGCCGTGAAGTTTGTTACCGAGTTGTATCGTCACGTGCCGGTGCTCGACTCCGGGGCACGTGGCGCGACAACAACCTTCGCTCAAAAAGGAATCGGTGACGTGCATCTGACCTGGGAGAACGAAGCGATTCTGGAAGTGAAAGAAGCTGGTGACGCACTGGAGATTGTCTACCCGACGCGAAGCATTTACGCCGAGCCACCGGTTGCGGTCGTCGACGCCAACGCGAAGAAGAGGGGAACCACCTCGGCCGCGACAGCCTATCTCAAGTTCCTGTATAGCGACGAAGGGCAAGCGATCATTGCCAAGCACTTCTATCGCCCGAGCAACTCAGAGGTTCTCGCCAAGAATGCGAAGCAATTTCCTGAATTGAAGCTGTTCAAGATTAGCGAGATTGCCAAGGACTGGGCCGATGCCCAGCAGAAGTTCTTCGCCGATGGCGCGATCTTCGACCAGATTTATCAAAGCAGCAAGCCGGCGGACAAGTCCGCCGCAAAATAGTTCCGACCGTACACACGGAGGGTCCTT
>CAYLYE010000229.1:0-10023 GCA_964387325.1 uncultured Planctomycetaceae bacterium | reverse complement strand
GGATGAGGGAGCGTGGCGTTAGAGGATGTCGTCGAGGTTTCCGGACCGCCCTCACCCGGCCTTCGGCCAATCTCTCTGGGCGGGAGAGGCGTTGAGGTGACCGTCGCCGTACCGCCTTCGGGAACTTTCACGCGGGCCACTTCTTGACCGTTCTTGTCGCGGAGGATGACCCACACGCCCAATAACATGAGTAAGAAACCGCCTGCGGCCACGGCCAGCAGTTTGATCGGCGGCGATTTACGACCTGAACCGCGAGCAGCGGTCGCGGCTTGATGGATGTTGATCTCGCTTTTAGGATCGGTCTGAATCTCGGGATGAACTCCGCTAAACGTGAGGTCGATCCCTTTTTGTTTCTGACGTCCAAATTGCTCGGTTGCGCTGTCGCCGGCCAATGTGCCGCCCGAAGGGCGCTCGGTCTTCGTGCTGCTCCCCACGGCAAAGCTGGTCAGCGATGTCGACGAGTTGGCTAAGGACGATACGGTACCGGGCGAGCGCCACGCTTCCAACTCGGCGACCAACTGCAACGTCTGCTGATAACGATCCTCAGGCTTCTTGGCCACGAGCTTTTGATAGATTCGATCGATCTCGTCAGGCACATCAGGCCGCTTGGCACTGAGCGGCGGAACCGGCGCGTTCATGTGCTGCATGATCTTCTCGACCGCCGTCTCGCCGCCGTAAATGCTCTCGCCGACTAAGATCCGATACAACGAACAGCCCAGGCTGTACATGTCGCTGCGGGCGTCGGCCAGTCGGGTGTTCATGGCCTGCTCGGGCGCCATGTAGTCGACTGTGCCCATCACCGTGCCGGTGTTGGTGAGCTGATGATCGGCGGGGCCCGAGCTTTCGATGCGAGCCAAGCCCATGTCGAGAATCTTGACGACTCCCTTTTTGTCGAGCAGCAAATTGGCCGGCTTGATATCGCGATGCACGACCCCTTCGCTGTGCGCGAAGGCCAAGCCCCGCGCGGCTTGCAAGATACAGTCGACCGCGTCGGGCACGCTCATCGGTCCGCGCTGCTTGACGATCGCCGACAGGTCTTGCCCGTCGACGTATTCCATGACCAGATACCAGACGCCGCGCTGCACGCCGGCGTCGAAGGTCTGGACGATGTTTGTATGCGTGAGCTTGGCGGCCGCCTCGACCTCGCGCTCGAAGCGTTTCACCGCGGCCTCATCCTTGGTGAGGGCAGCCGGCAGCAGCTTGATCGCCGCCAGACGCTTCATGCGGCGATGGTGGGCCTTGAACACTTGGCCCATGCCGCCGGCGCCAATCTTGCTCAGCAACACGTAGTCGCCGAGCACGAGTGGCGTGCCCGAGCCCGAGAGCAGCTCGTGCGATTGGAACTCGGTGAGCTTGCCCTGTCTGACGAGCAGATTCGCGAACGTCTCGCCATCTTTAGGGCGATCAGCAGCCGAGAGTTGCGTCCAGACGGACTTCAACTCGTCGGCGGTCAGAATGCCTGACGCGACGGCTGCTTTTCCGAGCTGCTCGATCGAGATCGCCATGCCGACACCGTTACGATACGCGTGGTCAGCCTCCCATCATAATCGGGGGGGCGCGATCGGTAAACCAGTAGCGAGTGGCAATTGGTGTCAAAGCATCGGGCGAAAGCGTTGCCGAATCAGACGGCTGCTTTCTTCTTGGCTTGCTTCTTCTCCCCTTTGACCTTGGGCGTGTTCTTCACCTCGGGATGCGGCTTGGGTTTCGGCAGACTCTCGAGGATTTTTGCGAACCGTGCCCGCGCGGCTTGCACCTCGGCGTCGGTCGAGTCGGTCACGTTTTTGTACTCGGATCCGTCACGACACGTGCCGCAGTCGAAAAACTTCTCGTCGCGACCAGCCATCGCGATCTCGAGCAGCCAACGTTCGTCACGCAGCACGCGGCCGTCGTCCAAGTGACTGTAGATCCAATCGCGATGCTTGAGCTGCTCGCCGCGCAGCACCGGCAACAAACTCTTGCCGTCGAACGGTCGATCGCCGGGCAATGTCGCGCCCGAGATGTCGGCCAGTGTCGGCATGATGTCGGTCAGGTCGGCGACCGCCTGCGAGACCAACCCGCGTTTGACGCCCGGCCCCCAGACGATGCTCGGCACGCGGGCTCCGCGCTCGGTGACGGTCCCTTTGCCCGAGGTGCCTGTGCCGTTGTCGCCAATAAAAATGACATAGGTGTTGTCGGCGAGGCCCTGCGATTTGAGTCCCGCGAACAACGTGCCCATCAGATGGTCGAGGTATTCGAGATTCGATTTGAAGCTGGCGGGCCAGTGTTTCCCGGGTTGAGTGGGATCGGGCGTGTGGGTGTGCGGATTGTGGGTCAACACCGACGTGTAATACACGAAGAACGGCTCTTGTGTGTGCCGCTTGGTAAAGTCGAGCACGAACTCATGGAACAAGTCGGGGCCATACTGCTCGGCCGTGGTCGAGAGCAGCTTGCTATTCTGGACGATGCTCGGGTGCCAGAACCGCGGATTGGCTCCTTCGTATTTGTCGTTGGCGGTGTGCTTCGATCCCTGCGGAACATTGTGCGCGTAGGCCCACATGCGGTACTCATCGAAGCCGCATTCGTGAATGAGCGTGGGATGTTCGCCTGACAATTGCCATTTGCCCGCCTGCGCGGTTGCGTAGCCGCGCGACTTCATCAGCTTGGCATGGGTAAAGTGATTGGCGATGTTTTTCTGCGGGGAGCTTGGCAGCGGCGTGAAGGCTTTGTTTTGCATGCCCAAGAAGCCGTTGTGGAAACCGTACTGGCCGGTCATCAGTGCCACGCGGGTCGGCGTGCAGAGCGGCATTGCGTAGAACGTGTCGAATCGCACCCCTTCGGCGGCCATACGATCGAGGTTAGGCGTTTTGTGCTGCGTGTTGCCGTAGCAGCCGAGTTCTTTGGCACCGAGGTCGTCGGCCAGAATCAGAATGACGTTCGGTGGCTGAGCGGCGCTGGCCTGTTGCTCCGTAAAGCTGGCGAGCAACGTGAGGTTTGCGATCAACCACGCGCGGCACGATTTTTCGATGTTCATCTTACTTACCCGCCTTTGCTTTGTTCTTCTGTTTCTCTTTTCCCTTGCCGCCTCCGGCGCTCCCTTCGCCCCAGAGTGGCTTGGCGAGCGTGGCGTTCCAGGCGTTCCATTTACTCTGCAACTCGTCGAGCTTGTCGCTCTGCGACGAGGCCAGGTCGGTTGTCTCGCCGATGTCTTTTGCCAGATGATACAGTCGAGCGGCCGAGACCGGTTGACCTCCCTGGCCTGTGAGCGTGTCGGCGTTGCTGTCGTAGCGCACGAGTTTGTAGTCGCCGACGCGAATGGCCATCTGCTGACCCATTCGCCAGTAGAGCGCGTCGTGCGGCGCGTCGGTCTTTTGGCCTGAGACGTACGGCAGCAGATCGACGCCATCGAGCCGCCACTCGGGCTGGGACTGCACACCACACGCGGCCAGGGTGGTCGAGTGTACGTCGAGTTGAATCACCGGCTGCTCATACACACTCGGCTTGACTCGACCGGGCCAAGCGAGCAGGAACGGTACACGCACGCCCCCTTCGAGTGTCGTTCGTTTCGAGCCCCGCAGCGGTTTGTTGATCGAGGCGTTGGTTGTTGTGCCGGGCATTGTCGGCCCGCCGTTGTCACTGTGGAAGATGATGAGCGTCTGCTGTTCGAGGCCCGAGTCGGCGAGCTTCTTGCGGACCCGGCCGATCGCCTCGTCCATGGCGAACATCATGGCCGCGTAGGTGCGTCGCTTTTCGTTCTCGATGCCTGCGAACCGCTTGAGTCGCGCGTCGTCGGCTTGCATCGGAGTGTGGACGGCGTTGAAGGCTAGATACAAGAACCAGGGCTGTGCTTTGTGTTGCTCGATGAACGCTTCCGCCTCGAGGGCAAAGGCGTCGGTCAGATAGGCAGACTCTTTGACGGGCTTGGTCCCGCGGAGAATTTGCCCCGATTGAAAGTAATCGTGCGCGCCCCCCAGAAAGCCGAAGAACTCGCTGAACCCGCGTTGCTGTGGGTGCATTTCCGGCGAGCTTCCCAGGTGCCACTTCCCGATCAAGCCGGTGGCATAACCCGCCTGCTTGAGCCGGTCGGCGAGCGTGATCTCGGTCGTTGGCAACCCGGCCGATCCGCTCGGGTTGTATTCGTGTCCGAAGCGTTGCTGATACCGGCCGGTCAACAGTCCGGCGCGGGTCGGCGAGCAGTACGGGCCAGTCACATAGCCGTTGTTAAATCGCACGCCGGCCGTTGCGAGCGCGTCGAGATGCGGCGTGGGGATATCCTGGCAACCGTGGAAGCCGACATCGGCATAGCCCATGTCGTCGCCGACGATCACCAAGACGTTCGGACGCACGTTCTGCGCCCCCTCGACGGCCAGAGAGCCATCGATCAGGCTCTTCAGCCCCAGGATGAACAAAAAAAGAGCCAGTCGTCGATTCATGGGAGTCTCCGAGTACCGGGCCGGTGCGAAGCAGGTTGAGGTCTACGCGGCGCGGGAGCCACGGCGACCCGTGATAGACGCTTTAGCAGGGGTCGTTATTTGGTCTCACGCCGACAATCCTCGATGGTTGCACGTACGCAATCTCTAGCTGACATGGAATCAACTGGCTATGATAATACCCTACTCGTGGGGAACCTATGGCCATCTCGATTGACCAACTCGGTAAAGCTATTGTTGCGTCAGGTTTAGTGACCGCCGACGAGTTAAAGTCTCTTTGGACTTCGCTCCCAGCTGCCGAAAAACCGAAAGACAGCGAAACGTTCGCCAAAGTGCTCGTCAAGCAAGGCAAGCTCAACGAGTTCCAATCGCACGAGTTGCTCGCGGGCTCCAACACGCCGCTGATTCTCAACCAATACGTGCTGTTGTCGAAGATCGGCGCCGGTGGCATGGGCCAAGTCTTCAAGGCGCAACATCGTAAGATGAAACGCGTTGTGGCGATCAAGCTGCTCCCCTCCTCGCTCACGAAAGACGAAGCGGCGATCAAACGCTTTCAGCGCGAGGTCGAGGCGGCCGCCAAGCTCTCGCACCCCAACATTGTCCAGGCCTACGACGCCGACGAGTACAAGGGGACCCACTATCTCGTCATGGAGCACGTCGACGGGCAAGACCTGTCGGTGCTCGTCAAGCAGCGCGGCCCGCTCGCCGTGAACGATGCCATCGACTACATCATGCAAGCCGCCCGCGGGCTGGCCTTCGCCCACGACGAAGGGGTCGTGCATCGTGACATTAAGCCGGCCAATTTGTTGCTCGACAAAAAGGGGAAGATCAAGATCCTCGATATGGGGCTGGCGCGGATCGACGACCCCAACAGCACCGATCAGCAGTTGACCAACACCGGGGCGGTCATGGGAACGGTCGACTACATGGCTCCCGAGCAGGCGACCGACACGCGTCATGCCGACGCCCGCAGTGACGTGTACAGCCTCGGTTGTTCACTCTATCGCATCCTCACGGGCGAGAGCATGTTCGAGGGGGACACGGTCGTCAAAAAGATTCTGGCACATATGAACGCGCCGGTTCCGTCGTTGCGGCAGAAATGTCCGGCCGCGCCGGCCGAGCTGGAACGAATCTTTGCCAAGATGGTGGCCAAGAGGCCCGAGGACCGTTATCAGCAAGCGGCGCAACTCGTCGCCGATCTGGAAGCGTGGAAGTCGCCGCGTGCCGACGGCGGGACTTCAGCCTCGCGAGCCAGCGATGCTCAGTTGTCGAGTTTTCTTCAGTCGCTCAATCAGCCCAAGGGGACTGCGACTTCGACCGTGCAGCCGAGCGTGCAGACGGCGGTGAAGACCGAGCAGACGATGGCCTACGCCGGTCCCGAGATCGAAACCGATCCCAAGAGCGAAATCATTTCGTCATTGCCGGTACCACAGGCCAAGCAGGCAACGAAAACCAAGCCCAAGAACGTCGGTCAGGGTAAGCAGCCGCCGTGGAAGAACACCAAGGTTCTGATCGGTGCGGCGTTCGTCGGCGTGCTGATCCTGGCGGGGATTATCGTTTCCCTACAAACCAAAGACGGCACGCTCGTCGTCGAAGTCGATCAACCGGATGCGATGGTGCAGGTGTTGGACGCCGAAGGCAAGGTCGAGGTCAGTCGAAAGGGTGGCGTCGGCAAAGTCACGATCAGCGTCGATCCCGGCAAGCACCGTTTGCGTGTGGAGAAGAATGGTTTCGTCGTCTTCGGACAAGAGTTCGAGATCGAGTCGGGCGGCGAGAAGGCGATCACGGCGAAGTTGGTGCAGGTGAAGGCAGTGGCGGTTGCAACTGCCACCGCTAAGCCCGTAGACCTACTTAAGCTGATCGACTTGAAGCGGGATGTGATCGAGGGTGGATGGAATATGGAGCAGGGAGCGTTGGTGACGCCGGTGGGTAGTATCGGTGATCTGAAGGCTGCTACCGTACTATTCCTTCCCGTCACGGCGACCGACCATTACCAACTGACGGCGGTGGTTCGGCGGGACTCCGCTACAAGGAAGACTCTGCGATTTGGCATTGCCGTGGAGGGTCGGCATGTGGTGGCGTGCGTGCCCCACAGCACTGTTGTTGGCTTGGAGCAGGTTGACGGCGAATCCGTCATAGCCAATAGCAATCCGACCAAGAAAACCGCAACGCCGCAACTTTTTTCGGACGACCTGCCGCACACGATTGTCGTCACCGTGCGTGGTGCGAGCGTAAAGGTTGAGTACGACGGCCAAGCGGTTCTGGATTATCAGGGCGGTGCGTCGTTGTCATTGCCAGAAAACTACCATGCGGATCGACTCGGCCCGAATCAGTTGTTCTTGAGCAGTGCTGGTAGATTTCATGTCACCAAGCTGGAATATCTGCCACTCGGTGACTCGAAGCCCACGACGGCACCCATTGCGGGTCAACCGAACAAGCCGTGGAACACACCGGCGTTTCAACAATGGATGAAGCAAGTAGCGGCTATGCCTGCCGAGGAGCAGGTGAAGGCTGTCGTGAAGAAATTGCAGGAATTGAATCCCAACTACGACGGTAAGAAGGAGCATAAGGTAGAGAATGACGTGGTAACGGAGTTGGAGTTTGATGGATTGTCAAAAATTACCGACATTTCTCCTGTACGAGCCTTGACCGGCTTAAAGCGATTGACTTGCAACCACAACCCTTCATCCAAAAACCCACAGAAGATCACCGATATTTCGTCGTTGAAAGGAATGACACTGGCCTACCTGAGTTTGGATTACTCAGGCGTTGTAGACATCTCTTCTTTGCAGGGAATGCCACTGATTAGCCTGCACCTGCAGGGTGTTTATGATTTGACTAACCTATCGCCGCTCCGTGGAATGCCGCTAACCAGCCTGCATTTATCTGCGACGAACCTCTCGGACCTTTCGCCGTTGGAAGATTGCAAGGGCCTAAAAATCCTGTCTCTTGGAAAGGCCAAAGTCACCCCAGCCGTTGTCGCCGCATTGCAAAAAGCCCTGCCCAACTGCAAAATCATTTGGGACGATCCGGCATTAGCGACCACGCCTACACCCGCTGCCCCTCTCGGCCCCACTCCTCCGCTCGCCGTCGCCCCCTTCGACGCCGCTCAAGCCAAGGCCCATCAAGAAGCTTGGGCCAAACATCTCGGCACCGAGGTCGAAACGACCAACAGCGTCGGTATGAAGATGGTGCTGATCCCGCCCGGTGAGTTCATGATGGGTTCGACGGATGAGCAGGTGGCGGAAGCGTTGAAGGTGGCTGAAGAAATCAGATCCGATCATCCGAACATAGATCGCATTCAGAAAAATGAACGACCGCAACATAAGGTCGTCATCACAAAGCCATTTTTGATGAGTGCTACCGAAGTGACGGTCGGAGAGTTCAAGCAGTTTGCCGCTGCGACGAAATATCTCACCGCCTCGGAACAAGCCGCTCAGGCTAATCCGAAATCCACGACCTATCTCAATCCCGGCTTCTTAGTGAGAGACGATTTACCGGCAGCCTTAATTACTTGGCTCGATGCCGTGGCGTATTGCCAGTGGCTTTCGACACAAGAACAAACAACGTATCGCCTTCCGACCGAAGCGGAATGGGAATACGCCTGCCGTGCCGGAACGACGACGCAGTGCAGTTTTGGCGACGACTACAACGAATTGCCGAAGTACGGCTGGCACGAAAAGAACTCCGGCGGTAAGTGGCAGCCCGTGGGCACGCTGTTGCCGAATCCTTTCGGGCTATCAGACATGCATGGTAATTTACAGGAATGGTGCGCCGATAATTTCGATGTAAAAGGGTATTCGGCATCTACGCTTACTGATCCGACAGGCCCGCCTCGTAGCCCTCATCGTGTGCTCCGTGGCGGCAGTTTCAACGTCGTCGCACCCTACTGTCGCTCTGCGTTTCGCTTCAACATCGATGGGTCCACCAAGATTAGCATCCCCGGCTTCCGCTGTGTGCGAGTGCTAGAGGCTCCATCAACAACGGCGAGCGTCACGCCGCAGCCCTTACCCCTCGCCGCTCCCGCCAAGCCGATCACGGATTTCAACTCTCCGGAGTTCCAAGCGTGGATGAAGGAAGTTCAGGCGATGCCCGCCGAAGAGCAGATCAAGGCGGTCACGAAGAAGTTGGTCGAGTTGAATCCTGGGTTTGACGGGGTGCTGACGAGTGCGGACGGAAAAGGCACGCCCAAGATTGAAAACGGCATGGTAACGGAGTTGGGGCTTGTCACAGACAATGTAGCAGACATTTCACCAGTGCGGGCAATGACTGCCTTAAAGGTGTTTATTTGTGTGCGTGGCACGAAGGGTAGTATGTTGTCCGACCTTTCTCCACTGAGAGGGCTGCTTTTAACCAAAGTCAACATTGGCTACACCAAAGTCGCCGATTTATCAGCGTTGCAAGGGATGCCATTGATCGAACTAAGCATTCATCAAACACTTGTTACCGATTTAGTTCCGCTCAAAGGGATGGAATTAAAGAAGCTGACGTGCAGCGTAACTTCGGTGACCGATCTGTTGCCTCTGCACGAGTGTAAGAGTCTAACAATCTTGAATGTCGGATATACGAAAGTCACTGCCGCCTCTGTCGCCGCCCTGCAAGCCAAGCTGCCCAACTGCAAGATCGAATGGGACGATCCGGCCAAGGCGAAGACGCCTCAGCCCGCCGCTTCCTCCAAACTTTTCATGCACGATCCGGCCTTCCCGCAGTGGATGAAGGACGTGCAAGCGATGTCCGCAGAGGAGCAGGTCAAGGCGGTGTCGAAGAAGTTGGTCGAGTTAAATCCGCTATTTGACGGCAAGCTGACGGCGGGCGATGCGAAGTCGCCGCCTAAGATCGAAAATGGAATGGTAGCCGAGATGTATTTCGTCGCCGACAACGTAATAGACTTGTCGCCTGTCGGAGCGTTGACCGGATTGCATAGTCTCATGTGCGTCGGCACGAATCGCTCAAAATGCAAGCTAGCCGACCTATCACCGTTGAAGGGCCTATCATTCAGGGACTTGCATTTCTACAGCACGCAAGTCTCGGATTTGTCACCGCTGACAGGAATGCCTCTTCAAAGAGTCAATTGCCTATCTTCGTTTGTTTCCGACCTTTCGCCGCTTCGTGGGCTTCCTCTTGAACTGCTGAATGTTCGTGAAACATTGGTTTCTGACCTCTTGCCGCTCGAAGAGTGTAAAGCATTATCATCCCTTTTGATCAACAATACGAAAGTCACCCCCGCCTCCGTCGCCGCCCTGCAAAAAGCCCTGCCCAACTGCAAGATCGAATGGGATGATCCCACCAAAGCGACGACGCCAGCTCCTATCGGCCCTGCTCCTGCGCTCGCCAAAGCTCCGTTCGACACGGCTCAAGCCAAAGTCCATCAAGAAGCTTGGGCCAAACATCTCGGCGTTAAAGTCGAGACTTCCAATAGCGTCGGCGCGAAGATGATCCTCATTCCGCCCGGCGAGTTCCTGATGGGCAGCACTGATGAGCAAGTCGAGGCGGCGTTGAAAGTCGCCGAGGAAAACAAGGCCGATCAACCGACCAAGGATCGCATTCAAAAGGCCGAACGGCCGCAACACAAGGTCGTCCTCACCAAGCCGTTGCTGATGGGGACGACCGAAGTCAC
>CAYLYE010000228.1:0-10062 GCA_964387325.1 uncultured Planctomycetaceae bacterium | reverse complement strand
TTCTCTCGCGCGCAGGAGATCAAATTCCAGAACCCTAGCGGTGAGATCGAGTTCGCCTGGACGACCAGTTGGGGCGTCTCGACGCGATTGATCGGCGCACTCATCATGACCCACAGCGACGACGATGGGCTGGTATTGCCGCCGCGACTCGCTCCGCAGCAGATCGTGATTCTGCCCGTGTCGCGTACCGACGAAGAACGCACGGCGGTGCTCGAATACTGCCGACAGCTGGAAAAACAACTCGCGGCGAGCGACTATCACGGCCAGAAGATTCGCGTTCAGGTCGATGCCCGCGACATGCGCGGTGGCGAGAAGAATTGGTATCATGTCAAGCGTGGCGTACCGCTGCGTGTGGAGATCGGCCCACGCGAGATGGCTGCGGGCAATATCTGTTACGCGCGACGAGACAAAGGGCCGAAAGAGACGACGATCCTTGCTCGCGATGCATTCGCTTCGACTGCCGCGGCGCTGCTCGACGAGGTGCAACAGTCGCTTTTCGATCGGGCGCTCAAACATCGCGTCGAGAACACGCGACCGATTGATAACGTGACTGAGTTCATTCGATACTTCACACCGAAGAACGAAGACAAGCCCGAGATGCATGGTGGGTTTGCGATTTCACACGTCGACGACACCGATGCGACTGTGCAAGAGAAGCTCAAGGAGCTTAAGGTCACGGTCCGGTGTTTGCCCTTTTCCGATCCCGCGGTACCAGGGACGTGCATTTTTAGCGGCAAGCCGGTGTCGCGGCAAGCGATCCTGGCGAAAGCGTATTAAGCGTGCTCGACGTTACTTCAACACGCTGTCGTCGAGTTCGCCAAGCAATTGTTTGATGAGTTGCTCGCCTTTGCGGCGTTCGTCGTCGAGTTGGCGATCGAATTCTTGTCGGGTGCGTTGTTGGGCTTGTTCCCAGATTTGCCCAGCAAGGTCGAGTTCCTTGCGCATTCGTTCTAAGGTGCGCTCGGAGTAAACGGGATCGGCAACCCAGCGTTCCTCTTTGAGGATGTTCCGCTCGGGGACTTTGCTCGACGTCTTTTGAGGTTTGAGGACATTGGAACTCGACGGAGTCAACATCATCGCGAGCACGACAAGCCCCACGAGGCTGCCAATCGTGGCGGGTAAAATCCAACCGGATTGTGGAGCCGGGGACACAACCGGGGCAGGGACCAGTCGACTCGCCACGGGCGACTGATTCTCCGCGGCTTGAGTGATGTCGCCCCCGACTTGCGTGCGCGGTTCGGCACGCTCGGCGCTCTGTGGACGAGAGCCGTTACCGGCTTGCATACTCGCGGCCGCCACCGAGGCTTCGGCATCGTGTGTCGAACCGGACATGGTGAACAGCGTGGCGGGCAAATCCCAGCTGGGTGGACCAAGCTCGCCACCGAGCGCCTCGAGATCATGGAGCAAATCGCTCATCGAGGCGTAGCGATCTTCAGGCCGTTTGGCGACCATGCGCTGGAACATCTCTTCAAGCCGCGGCGGGACATCGTCGAGCGAATCACTCAACCGTGGAATGGGGGCCTCGCGGTGGGCTAGAATGCGCTCCAGCATGGTCTGCCGTCGATACAGCTTTTTCGTCGTCAGTAGTCGATACAGCGTGCAGCCCAGGCTGTAAACATCCGCACGGGCATCCGCAGAGCGCGTGTCGAGCGCCTGTTCGGGGGCCATGTAGTCGACGGTTCCTAGGATGTTGCCCGTATGCGTGAGGCACTCGTTGTCGTCTTCGTCCGGAGGTTCCCCCCAGAGGCTGTCGAGCCGGGCGGCTCCCATATCGAGAATCTTCACCGTCCCTTGCCGGTCGATCAGGAGATTGCCGGGCTTGATATCGCGATGGATAATCCCTTCGCCGTGGGCATGTTCCAATCCGCGCGCCGCTTGCGAGATGCAAGCGACGGCCGCCGGCAAGGACATCGCACCACGCTGTTTGATCCAGTGCGCTAGGTCAATGCCATCAACGAACTCCATGACCAAGTAGTACAGGCCGGCTTGTTCGCGGGCATCGAGTGCCGCGACGATGTTAGGGTGATGGAGCCGGCCTGAGGCCTGCACCTCGCGTTGAAAGCGGGCAACCACGTCGGGCGAATGGCTCAGATTAGCGTGCAACACCTTGAGCGCCACGACGCGGCGCAGCTTGCGATGTCGGGCGCGATAGACGAGCCCCATGCCGCCGGTGCCCACCGGCTGCTCGACGATATAGTCACCGTAGACGAGTCCGGACCCGCGACCGGCCAGCAGTTCTATTCGCTGATAATTGGTGAGTCGGCCACGATCGACAAGCCACTGCGCAAATACGCCCTCATCGACGATGCTGTGAGCGGTGTGATATTGCGTGAGCGCAGACTCCGCCTCGGCTGGGCTCAGAAGCTGCAGCGCGGTGAGTTGCCGAACAAATTCGTCGATCGCCGGGGTCATACGGGGCCGCGGTCCAAGATGTCTGGGACGAATCATTGAGCATACCATCGCCGTCAAGTCGCGTCGATTGAGGCAGCGAGGCCAAATAAGGCGACGACTACCCATTCTCCGACGCGGTGTTGCTGTGCCCGTCCGCTCATGCGGTGGACTCTATATGAGTCGAAAGGGCACATGAGCTTTGAGAATTGATCATGACGTTGAAGCCGCTTGTTTATCGTCTTTCACGACTATCGTCGCCGTGCTGAATAGAAATCAGCCCAATAATGGAGTAAATCGTTCAGGGGGCAGATTGCCTGGCATGTCATTTTAGCTGGAGTCGAGATTATGGCACGATGCTTGCTTCAGAGTGAATGGCCATCGAAAGCGTAAAATTCATCATCGCCTCAAGGAGACGAATCATGGGACTCGGTTCTGCTCTGTTGTGCATCTCGCTGGCGACGTTCGTGATCGACGCCCCGAGCACCGATTCGAGTTACTCGGGCAAAGTCACCACGATCAGCGCGACACAGGTGACAATGCTCGACGCGCAAGGGGAAAATCGTTCCTTTGAGGTGAGTTCTGACGCCAAGATCACACTCAACGGAAAACCGGCTAAATTGACCGACATCGAGGTTGGCGACCAGATCAAAGTGACTACGCGCGTAAAAGACGGCAAACCATTGGCGATCGTCATCGAAGCCAAAGACACGGAATAACGAGTCGTTGACGCGTCAGTTATCAAACCTCGGCCCATCACAAGGAGTTGATTATGGCAGCCATTCACGGTGACTTAGTCATCGGAATTTTCGCAACGGCCCCTAGCGCTCAAGCCGCAATCAACTTGCTGAAACAAGCTGGCTTCGGCGACCAGGAGTTGGGGCTGATCGCCAAACATGACGCGGCTCACCCGCTACCTGCCGAAGAACATACCGCGTTAATGCACAAGCCGAATCTACTGCGTGGCGCAGAGGTGGGGGCCCTGGCTGGTGCCGGACTCGGCAGCTTGTGGGCTCTCGCGGTTGTGACAGGCGTGATTCCCGTCATCGGCCCCGTGCTCGCTGGCGGCATTCTGGCTTCGTTCGCCTTCGGAACCCTGGCCGGCGCCGCCAGTGGTAGCCTGATGGGGCTGTTCTTGAGTCTGGGGCTCGCCGAGCACGAATCAAAATATTACGAACAGGTGTTACACAACAAACACATTATCGTTACCGTTCATTCGAGCACACGGCAAGCCGAAGCCGCCAGTATTCTCAATGGCTCAGGAGCCGAGAATATCGTCCCCCCCTCGCCAAGCGACACCACCGACACGCCGCATCTCGATCTGCGGCCAGAGCACTCCGCGACACTGCATGGCGGTTTCTCGGTGACCGGCGGCTTTGCCGATCCTTGGCCCGAACATCATCGTAGCGGCTTGCACAAGCCGCGTGAGACGTGATCGCGATGGATCATCCGATCATTAGTTAAACGGAGCATTCCGTCATCGAACGCTACGATGGGTTCTCATGCTTCGGCGAGGTTAACCACAGAGCCACAGAGGACACCGAGAGAGACAGGAACTATCAAGAGTCGAATGTCGAATCAAACACGAATTGTTTACGAGCGAATGCCCCTGTAAGATAGTTGTTATTGGACGTTTATTCGACATTTGGTATTCGTCGTTCGACATTTCCTAACTCTTATTTGTGCCCTCGATGGCTCTGGGGTGAGTTCGATTAACGCGCGCTCGGGGCGTTATCGAATTCGAAATCGGCCCAGCGCCTGGACCGTCACTATCTAGGTGCCTGGCTCGACCTCAATCAGATCACTCGCTTGAACATGGGCCAATTCGTGCCGCATGCTCGCGTAGTAAATCGCCCCCACGCCGGCAATCGCGATCGTGATCAGACGAAATACGAGCGCCACGATCAGCCCTTGGCCCGGCTCGACGGTCACCGTGTTGGGGACATAGCGATACAGCAAATCGACGACCATCTCGAACGCACCGAGCCCTGACATCGGGAGCGGTAACACGCCGGTGATCATCGATAGCGGCACGATCACAAAATGCTCCGCCAGATCAGGACTCGCACCAGGCAGACCTCGCGAAGCCAAATAGAACGTCACGGCAAAGCACGCTTGAGCTGCGACACTCTGCAACAAGGTGATCATCAGCACGCCGGGTTGTTGTCGATACAGCCGCACCGCACCCAGGAGCTTGCCAACAATGTGCCCCACGCGCGGCAAGCGGGTGAGCCCGTGGGTAATCCGCCCACGACTAACGCCCGGCACCAGCATCACGCCCAGCCCAAGCGTGCTCAGCGACGCCGCGACAAGCGTGGCTTGGGCGATCAATCGCGTCTCACGATGCGGCGCCTCGTAAAGTTGAAACCACAACACGGCCATCGCCGACAACACAAACAGCGCATACAGGCCGATCACACGATCGAAAAGTACGGTCGCCACCGCCTCAGGCCGACGCTTGGGATTCTCGCGTGCCACGGCCACGGCTTTGAACAAATCGCCACCGACGGCGCCAAAAGCGACGAAGTTTAACAGGTAACCCAAAAAACCTAGCCGCACGGCTCGCCCGAGCGAGAAGGGGAGCCCGAGCGCCCGCACCAGCGTGTGCCAGCGGACAAAAGTCAGGACCACTCCCACGAAGCAGACGCACCAGGCTTGCGCGAATCGCCCATAATCTTTCGGACCTTCCAGTAGCTTGGTGAAGAGGTGACCTGCCCATACATCGCGGACCAAATAGGCCAAGATGGCGATCGGAATCACAAGCTTCAGGCAGTTCACCAACCACGTCTTCAACGCATTATCCTCGCGTTGCGATGATATCCATTCAATCGGTCGACCGTCCGCTGCTCAGAAACAGCAGAGGCGGTAGCATACCACGAGCAGGCTGGCAGGGTTTAGTCCGAAATGGAGCACCTTAGGGATACACCACAGCGCTAGCTTCGACAGTTGAGGCGGGCTCATTTTCGTAGCACGCTGGCCAAAAAGTCATAAACGGCCTGAGTGGGTGGATCCTCGCTCTTGCCTAAATCGGCGTTAATCGTGCCGTGGGTTTTATTCTCGGCAGGAAACGCCTTAGCCGTCACTCCCGCCTCGATCAGCTTGCTGGCAAACCAGTTCGATTGTGTGGTGGTGTCGGGTCGATTGGCGCAGTGCAAAATCAAAAACGGCGGAATTTGCTTCCCTTGGGCCACAAACGAGGCGGGTGAAACAGCGCGCTGCGCCGCTTCGGTCTCGCCAAAGATTTGCTTGAGGGTGGCGGCAGGGATCGCTCCGCCGTCTTGCAGGCGTTTGGGAATGTCGTACGCCGAGACATCGACCGGCACGCATCCTTTGAGGATCGAAAGCGAAAGCCCCTCGGCTTGGAGATAACGGTCGTCGGTACAGACGAGTGCCGCGAGATGCGCACCGGCCGAATGCCCCATCACGACGATCGAGTTCGGATCTCCGCCATACTCGCGGGCATGATCGTGGACCCAGCGAATCGAACGAGCAATATCGCCGGTCATTTGTTGCAGAGTCACCTGCGGCAAGAAGCGATAGTTGGTCGAGACAAAAATGAAATCTTGGTCGACGAGTGCCTGGGCTTTGCGTAGCACATTCCCCTTGTCGCCACGCTGCCACCCGCCACCATGGATCCAAAACACGATCGGATGCTGCTTCCCTGCGGTCGGCGCGTATAGATCCAGTATTTGACGTTCGTTCTTGGGCTCGGCATAGGCCAGGTCGCGATGCACTTGCATTTCGGCCGCAGCGAGCGGAGCAACCAAGAGCAATAAAGCGATCAGGGTACGCATAATAGATCAACTCGATGTTCAAGAATTGCACAGGTTCAGGATCTCAAACATAGTGCAGTTCGCTCATCTTTTCCATCAGCGTCGATGGGGACCGATTTCCAACTTGTTATCGACGGAGCATGCCTTTATCTGTGTCGACAAACGAAAGATCGCCACGGGGTCGAATCGAAGTCGACCCCGTGGCGTCTCAACAACAAGGACTTTCGTAAGCAAGGCGAAGCGGTTAGTAGTTGTAATTACCTTCGCCCAAGGCCATCGCAGCAACGGTCACGCACTTCGACTCTTGGCCACTGTACGGATATGCGTTCGTGTCGCAAAAGTCGGACAAGTCTTGGAACACGGCTCCGCCAGTCGAGGCAGCGTGGCCCGTGACGGCACTGTAGCTGTAGCTCTGATCGATATTAGCAATCGCCTGGGCAACGTCGGCCAACTCGCTGACAACCGAGTCGCGAACCGACTTGAGGCCGACGATGACGCCGAGCACCATAATCGTAGCGACCAAGATGAATTCGGCCGAGATGATGGCACCGTCTTGCTCGTTCCAAAAGCGGCTGATGATGTTCGTGTTCTGCATGGTTCAAGCTCCTGGACAGGGGGTGAATTCGATGACGAAAGTGGGTGACGACTGTTCGGCAATCGTTGCCGAGTGATGCCGAAAACTTAAAGCAGCGGCCGTGCCAAAACGCTCTCGAAGCTACCTGGCCGGACCGGCTAGGTGAGTCGCAACAGCATGCCATACATTGCGTTACATCAATTCCAGCGGCGGCTGTCGTTAATTTTCAGACCTTGTTCCCAAATACCACATGATGATCGCAGGCTACGTGTGTTGCGGCCTCGTGTGGCAAACGGGCATCATTCGCCGCGAACGAGCCTTCCGCGTATGATGAGACACCTGAGTGACGCAGCCTGTATCGAGCCAGTCGCCCCCCACGCAAGTTATGAGCCACGAACAATCGTCCTTCGGCGGGATTATTCACACGTACCAGAAGTACGACCCGCAGAATTTTCCTCCGCCGACGCAGCCCCCGCCCGACGTGCTGAGCGGGGCCTTTGAGCATCTGCTCGCGTTTGGCAACCTGCGCGAGTTGACCGACGAAGAGCTCGCCCGGGCGGTGCATCTCGACCCCAGCCAATTCGCGTCATTAGGTCCGACTCTGGAGTCGTTACGGCGACGGTTACTGGAACGAAAACGCACGCTGCTCGAACAATACGAGACGGAGAACGTTCGCCAGTCGGCGAACCATGCTTTTCGCCAGTCAGCCGAGCGGCTCACACCTCCGCGCGAGCATCGCGACTCGTACGAGCGCGCCGTGAGAGACGAGCAGATTCGCGAGCTGGAACGGCTCTGGTATCGCGCCGGCGGCGAGCGGTCGGGCTTTGCCAAGCGGCTGCTGGGGGTCGTCCAGCGATTGAGCGACAAGTATCTCATCGATCAACTCTCTGCCCAATACACGTTCACCGGCCGCGAGCTGTTGACGATCGAACGTGCTCAAGAAGTATTCGAAGAGTTGACCGAGATCGATCGTCTGCTGAAGCAACTCGAAGAAGCGGCTCAGACGGCGCAGCTCGCGATCATCGACATCGATCAACTAGCCGACTTTGCCGAACAGGCCGACCTCGATCAACTCCAGCGCGTGCAGGAAGATATTCAGCGGCACTTGCGTGAGTTGGCCGAACAGCAAGGATTGGAAAGGGACCGCGGCGCGTTCCAGATGACCCCGAAAGCGTATCGCTTGTTTCAGAACAAATTACTCGAACGCATTTTCAGCGACTTGCTGCCGTCGCGCACCGGACGACATCGCGACGCGATCGAAGGCGAGGGGGCCGTCGAACTCCCCGTCACCAAGCCCTACGAGTTTGGCGACTCGGTCAGTCAGATGGACATCCCGGCCTCGTTCGTCAACGCCTGGATCCGCAGCGGCGGGGCAAGACTGCCGCTAGAACTTAAGAACGAGGACATCGAAATCCAGCGGACTCGCAACACTCCCAAGTGTGCGACGGTCGTGCTCATGGATATGAGCGGCTCGATGCGCTACGACGCGCTGTACGTGAACGTGAAACGGATGGCGCTCGCGCTCGACGGCCTAATCCGACGTGAGTATCCAGGCGATTTATTGCGGTTTTTCGAGGTGTTTTCGCTTGCGAAGGCGGTCGCCCCGGGAGATGTCGCGGCGCTGCTGCCGAAGCCGGTAACGATTTTCGATCCGGTGGTGGCACGGCGTTACGACATGAGCAAGCCACACATGAGCGAGTCGCTGGTTCCACCTCACTTCACGAATTTGCAGCACGGCTTGCAACTCGCGCGGCGCACGCTCGCCACCCAGGACACACCGAACCGGCAAGTCATTCTGATCACCGACGGCTTGCCCACAGCGCATTTTGAGCAGGAACAACTCTATCTGCTCTACCCACCCCAGCGGCGCACGGAAGAGGCAACCCTACGCGAAGGACTTGCCTGTCAGCGTGAACAGATCACGATCAATATCTTTCTGCTACCAAGTTGGTCGCAAACCCAAGAGGACGTGCGGTTCGCGTATCGGCTGGCCGAATCGACCCGGGGACGCGTGTTTTTCACCGCGGGACGTGACCTCGACCGCTACGTGGTCTGGGACTATCTTCAGCGTCGCCGGTCGATCATTCGCTAAACCAAGAGCTATTTCTTGACGGCCTCGACGAGTTTGGCGACCGCATCGTCGATCGGTTTGCTTAGCTCTTCGTAGGGCTTGCCCTTCTCACCATGGAACTGCTTGTCGAGTTCCTTGAAGTGTCCTTGCAGCGTGCTGGCGAGCCCCTTCACGTTGAGCAGCGCGGCTCCTTCGAGCTTTTCCTTCTCGGCAAACTCATGAACCTCTTCGAGTACTTCGCCCACCTCGTGAACCAACTCGTCGGCCGATTTCAGGTCTTTCTTGGCAAAGGCATCGCGAAGTTTGGCATTAAGTTCCTGCAAATGCTTGACCTCGCCGACCAACGTCTCATCATGATCGTGCTTGGCATGATCGTGGACGTGGTTATGCTTGGGAGCGGGCGGCTGTGCCGATCCGCAGCCGAGTTGCACGATCAATCCTAGCGATAAGGCCAGGGCGGACGACAGGCGAACGATCGAACACATAAGCTGGTTTCCGAGCGCGATGCAAGAGATTGTGATGGTTGATGGAGCGTGATTTTAGTGCGCCCTGTAATGCAAGTCAATTGCATGAGTAAATTGTATTGCAATTATAAGCGGTCCGCGTTCGTTATCCCAAATGAAGGACATCCCGATCATGGCATTACGCTCATCGCGATTCTTGCGTTGCGGCTGCACACTGGCTTGGCTCGCACTTGTGGTCACGCTTCCAGGAGCGCCACCCGCCACGAAACTTGTCCCACACCCGGCTGCAGTCGCCAACACACACCCGAGCGGCGAGGTCGACAAGCCGGAGCTCGTGCCGTTCATCGTCGCCGACCCCGGGCAACTCGTGGGGATCGTCGTCGACGAGACCGCCGCGACCCTCGAAGGGACGTGGCAATACTCGACGCACACGCCACCCTACGTCGGCCTAGGCTATCTGCACGATCAAAAGGATGGCAAGGGACGGAAGTCGGTGACCTTTACCCCTGAGTTGCCTCGTGAGGGCATGTACGAGGTGCGACTGGCGCACTGCTACAATATCCGCCGGGCCACCAACACGCCCGTGACCATTCATCATGCCGATGGCGATACGACCGTGCGGATCAATCAGCAGGACGTACCCGCGCACGGCCGGCTCTTTCGCAGTTTGGGCACGTATCGCTTTCGAGCCGGCAAATCGGGCTGGGTACGCATCTCGACCGACGGCACCGATGGCAAATACGTCATCGCCGACGCGGTACAGTGGCTTCCCGCGATGCGATCAGCTGGCTC
>CAYLYE010000227.1:0-10077 GCA_964387325.1 uncultured Planctomycetaceae bacterium | reverse complement strand
GCGGTGTGTACGATCAGCCGCAGATGCCCAGTCACGCTTGGCCGAGTTACGCTTCGCAGTCAAACTACGCTGCCGTGACCTACCCGAAACAGTACTCACCGTCCGCGTGGCCTTATATCGGCCCGTTCTATCCCTATCCGCAAGTGCCGCTCGGCTGGCGCCGCGTGACCTTGGAATGGGACGACGGCTGGTGGTACCTCGACTTCGACGCCAAACGCGAGGCCAGCCGCAAACGCTGGCACCCGAATCGCTAGTGCGAGTCGATCGAACGCGTCCGCTGCATGTTCTCCATGTCCTCCACCTCGGTCGAGCCTAACGCTCGGCCGAGGTGTTTTTTTTGACTCTTAGGTTTCGCCCCACCGTCGGATCGAGCCACCCAAGCGTTAAATTTGGAAAATTCCGCAAGATCCTCACCATCGTTACCGATAAAAGGGGCTGTTCGGGAATCGAAATGCCGGCGAGTCGCTGCTGACAGCACCGGTCGCTCGGTCCCCGAACCTGATGAAACTCATCCCTCTTGTTCGCGAGTGCGATCATGTCGAGCCCCTCTCGGATCCGTGTCGCGGTTTTAGGCCTGCTCGCCCTCAGCCCCCTGAGCGGATGCACGTTTCCGTTCAACACGGTCACGGGTCCGACCGTTCACTTTCCGTTTCCGATTCCTGTGAGCCCCTACTTCCAGAAGGTTCAAGAAGATCAATTCTGGAATCACGAGCGATACGAGCGGGTGCCGATCCTGGGACCGATCACGGCCGGTGGGCCGCCCGCGGCACTCGATCCGCCGTCGCCCGACGAGGTGATGCGAGCCTTAGAGAAAGCCGACAGCGTGCAGGGAGGCATGCCGCTGCTCTACGAAAAGCAACGCAACAACGTCCGCATGACCATCGAGCCGATCTCCGACTATGTCGATCCGATGCGTGTGTATCCGCTCATCGGGCCGGCACAATTGCACCACGCCCACTATAAGGTCACGGTGTATTACACGAAGATTCGCCGCACCGGCTGGCCGTTGCCCAACACCAAGATCGACGAAGATGCTCGTGAAGTGATCTACATCGATCACAATCACTTCCACCGCTGTGCCGCCGGACCGAACGATCACGGCGAGCCGGGGGGCTAATTCACGCCCCGCTCGCCGCGGACGATGGCCACGATCAGTCTTATCGGGCCACGTCGCTGAATCGGGCCTCGCGCAGCACGGTCACCTTGATCTCGCCCGGGTAGGTGAGCTGCTCCTCGAACGCACGGGCGATGTCGTGGCAAATCTTCGCCGCCACTTCATCGTTCGTTTCTTTGGCGCTGGCAATCACGCGCAGCTCACGGCCCGCTTGAATGGCAAACGCCTGCTCGACGCCCGGGAACCCGCAAGCGATCGTCTCCAACTCTTCCATCCGCTTGATATAGCGCTCAAGCGATTCACGCCGCGCGCCGGGACGCGAGGCGCTACAGGCATCGGCCGCGGCGACCAGCACCGTGTACGGGTTCTCAATGCGCAAATCGTCATGATGCCCGAGCGCGGCATGCACCACTTCGTGTTTTTCTCCATAACGCTTGAGGATGTCAGCGCCGATCTTGGGGTGCCCCCCTTCTTGCTCGTGGTCGGCCGCTTTGCCAATATCGTGCAATAACCCGCAGCGCCGCGCCAGTCGCCCGTCGAGACCAAGCTCCTCGGCCATCATACCGCTCAAGAACGCGACCTCGAGCGAGTGCCGCAGCACATTCTGGCTGTAACTGGTGCGCAGCTTCAATCGCCCGAGCAACTCGACGATCTTGTCGTGCAATTGGCCAACATCGGCTTCCTGCACGGCTTCGAGACCCGCCTTGCGCAGGGTCTGTTCCAATTCGGACTGAGTTTGCGTGACAATCTCTTCGATCCGCGCCGGATGAATGCGGCCGTCGGTGATGAGCTTCGCCAGCGACATCCGCGCGATCTCACGTCGAACCGGATCAAAGCCGCTGACGATGACCACGCCGGGCGTATCGTCGATGATGACGTCGACGCCCGTGGCTTTTTCAAACGCGCGAATATTGCGTCCCTCGCGACCGATGATCCGCCCTTTCATTTCGTCGCTGGGAATATCGACCGTGCTGGTGGTCGTCTCGGCCGTGTGACTCGAAGCATACCGCTGCATGGCGGTGATCAGCATTTCGCGGGACTTTTCCTCGACCGTCTCGGCCAGCTTTTTTTCGTGCTTGAGGATCATTGCCCCTTGCTCATGTTGCAGCTCTTGTTCGAGCTGTTCGAGCAACAGCCGTTTGGCCTCGTCGGGGCCCAGGCCGCTGCTGCGGTGCAACGCTTGGCGCTGCTGCTCGACGAGCCGGGCTAGCTCCTCGTTGCGGCGAGTGGTTTCCTCGGTCCGCTCGGTGAGCTTGCGCTGAAAACTTTCGACCATCTTCTCTTGCTTGCGAACTTGTTCCGCCTGTTGGTCGAGCATGTCCTGGCGCTTGTCGAGGGCCCGTTCGCGTTCATGCACGGCTTGGCGAATTTCAGCCAGTTGTTTTTCGACGTCGCTGCGCTGCTGAATCGCCGCCTCCTTCATGTGGATGTCGGCTTCTTTGCGGCGGGTTTCGATCTCACGCTCCGCCCGCTCCAGCATCTCGCGCGTCTTTTTCTCCGTATCAATGACATGCAGATAGTCGAGTAACTTGACGAGTGCAAACGTCATCGCCGCCGAGATCAGGGCGGTGATGATGATGGGCCACGGTTGATCCACGTTACGCGTTCCCTTGAGCAAATGGTGCGTGCGACGATCGAGGCGAACGAACAGTCGCGCTGGTATGAATGCGCCACGTCGCGCGGTACGAAAACCCGCTGCTCGAGTCACGCGCTCAGGGCGGCTCGCACCGTCGATGAGAGTCATCGGCAACAGAAATGAACCCAGCCGTCGACGCTTAGCGTCGACGTCGCCCGCGATTCCGCTTGATCCACTCGGCGGGCAGTCGAACGACCGCCAGCGAGTATCGACGACGTTGCCAGCTAAGCTCGTGAGCGTCCTGCGAGCCATCGCTCGCCGACGTCGCGCCCAACCACCAACGCTTCCAAGCGGTTTGCCATCCGATCAAGCCGTGCAAAACTGATCGCAGAACATCGGCGCCCAACGTCACCAAGTGACCTGAGCATCGATGCAGAGGAGATTCCCGCCGCTCTCGTAGACGAGCCGTCGAACCATTCCGCGAGGGAGCATCGAGTTCCGCGCGGTCGCACGCTGGGCCCGATCGGTCGACAGACCAACCGCAGAGCGACAGCAGCAACGAAAACCACGCGAACATCTTGACCCCTTCCGCGGAGGTTCCCCCGGCGTACGGCGGAATCCCACGAGCTGAGTTCGATCCGGTTGCGAAAACATCACCGACGGTCAGGCCGACGTAAGCTGAACACGCTCGTCTCCGACGCGCTGGACGAATTCGGTTAAACTTGGCCGCAGCTGAAGCCAGCCACGACACTCAAGTGATCCTAGCAAAGTTGCGTTGCCTTGCAACCAGATTCGCCCGGCTCGGGTTCGATCCGAGCGAAGAAATGACCGCCGTTTGACGCGCCGCCTCGAAAACCGACAATTACGGATGTATGCGTAGTTGATGGGCCTCGATGAGCCATGCGAATCCGAGAAATACCGGGCTTCCGTTGGGCGCCCTGGCTCGTTCTTCGCGCAGCCGTCGATCAGCTCGCCTCAGGGCGTTCATCGGAGTATTTTTCACAAAGGTTGACTTATGGATTACGCGACCAAATTCTCCGAGGGGCTCAAATACGGCGACTTTCTCGCCCAGTTCGGCAACGACGAGCAACGCCGACGCTGGCAGGCGTTTTACGATCAAGTCCGGCTCACCGACCCCCAACGGCAGCTCTTGGGCTCGTTCCGTCGTTCGATGAAAGTGCTCTGCCTCGCCGGTACCTGGTGTGGCGACTGTGTCAACCAATGTCCGATCTTCGAGCACTTTGCGCTCGCCACCCCTGGTCTCGATATCCGTTATTTCGATCGTGACGCCCACGGCGACCTGGCCGCGGCCGTCAAGGTGTGCGGCGGGGCTCGGGTCCCGGTCGTGGTCTTTTTGAGCGAAGACGCTCAATTCTGTGGCCTGTACGGCGACAAGACGCTGAGCCGATATCGGCAACAGGTCGCCAGTCTCGACGGCCCAGCGTGTCCGACGGGGATCGGCCAAGCCGACACGAATCTTGTGCAGTCGGTCACTCAAGATTGGCTCAACGAGTTCGAGCGCATTCAATGGATGCTCCGCACCAGCGCCCGACTGCGACAACTTCACGGCGATTGATCGAGATGTGCAAGTCCGTCGAGCCGTTGTTGATTGTCGGCGCCAGCGCGCGAGCCGCGGCGCATTCGGCGCTCCGGGCCGGCTACGCGCCGCTGGCCATCGACCAATTCGGCGACGCCGATGTGCCCAGCCACGACTCGCCACGCACCTTTCGTTATTTTAATCGCGAATTGCTGCTACAAGTCGCTGCGGCCCCTGAGGCGGCATGGCTCTACACAGGCGGATTGGAAAACCACCCCGCGCTCGTCGAGCGGATCGCCCAACATCGCCCGTTACTCGGCAATCGCGGCGCGGTGTTACGTGAAGTTCGCAACCTGACTTCGTTACGCAGCATCGTGCGTCGCGCGCGATGCGATCTGCCTGAGTCACGCGATCGACCCGACGGCTTGCCGACCGACGGCTCCTGGTTGTGCAAACCGATCCGCAGCGGCGGCGGGCTCCAAATTTCCCCCTGGCACGGTCAGCGCCCGACGAGCGACTCGCGACGACTCTATTGGCAACGACGGCTCGATGGAACGGTCTGGGGCGCCACGTTCGTCGCCAACGGATCTCGGGCTCTGCTCATCGGTGTTTGCCAAGCCATCTCCTCGGCCCACGACGATTACCACTACCGCGGCTCGATCGGCCCGATACCACTGCTGTCCAAACATAATGAATCATTGCAGCGTTTGGGAGATCAGCTCGTTGCCTCGACCGGACTCGTCGGACTATTCGGGGTCGATCTGCTCGTCACGAGCGAGATGCTTTGGGTCCTGGAGGTCAATCCGCGTTACACTGCAAGCGTTGAATTGCTCGAGCGCGCCGTCTGTGTGCCCGCGATGGCGTGGCATGTGGACGCGTGTCGAGAGGGGCGGCTTCCCGATCGGGCTTCGATCACATCGAGCCGCCTCTTCGGCAAGCAAATCATCTACGCCCCCAACGACATGGCGATTGCCGACGAGACCGTGACGCGAATGCTCGCGGAGCAATCGCAGTTTGAGTGGCCCGAGATTGCGGATATCCCGCGCGGCCATACACTCGTTGCCGCGCGACAGCCGCTGGCCAGCGTGTTTGCCGAAGGAGACACGCTGAGCGAAGTTCATCGACAGCTCGAGCTCGCCGAGCAACGATTGCTCACTCAGTTTGCATCCGCCCGACCTGATCGTCATTTCAACCCACTCAGGACATCATGATGGAAGAACTGGATTCGCCGAGCGATCACTCGAATCGGTCTGCCCGCTGGGCGGTCGTCGTCATGCTGCTGTTGAGTTTTGCCGCGGCCTACATGGCTTGGCAGTACAACACGACCATCCAGCGGAGACCGCTGGCCTTGTGGGGCAGCGACCGCGCTCGGACCTTCGTGCATGCCGAGAAAATGAACCTCGATCGACTCGAACCCGGATTGGGGAGCGAGTCGCAGCTAACCTTGACCGTCGGCAATCAGTTATTTCATGTCGTCGAGACACGCGACGTTACCGCGCATAGCGGTTTCATCTATATTCGTCACGGCATCGTCAACGATCGGGCTTTTGACTGGGAAGCGAAGCTCGACCCCGCTCTGGCGCAGTGGCGCTACGCGATTCGCGCTCACTTTGCCGATGACCGAGTCACGTTGCTCGTCGATCCCGAGCGCGGTTGGATCCACATGATCGAGGCGAACGAAACGGCCTCGGTTCGCCCGATCGCGGCGGGGATTAAACAACTGTGCGAAGAATCGTTCCAGTCGCCCGAGCGTCCGTAGTTCGAGCCCTTCGCGTTAGACGTACAGTTCGTCCCACGGTGAGTGCCACAGCGGCAAAGCGGGGAACAGGGCGTCGGCCGTCTGCAAAGCGAGCCGGGTCGAGGCATGAATTCGCTTCTGACGCACCGCCTCGGCCAGCGGCGCGTGACCGATCAGCATGCGAATGAATTCTGCCTCGCCCATCCGAAGGTAGTTTCGCCCGAGCGTCTTGGTCGCGCCAAACTGCACGCTTCGCTTCGAGACTTGCAACCGATAGCGATCCTCGTCGACTTGCAGGAACAATTCGACTTTTGCGTCGTCCAGTCGCTCGCTGGCTCGACGTTGCAGTTCGGGAGCCAGTCGCGCCACGAAGGCGTGTGGATCGAACAGCTTGATCATCAGCACATCACCCTGATCGAGTTCGCCAGCGACAATCGCTCCGCCAGCGGCACGGAACAAGTTGAACAACGGCTGATCGGCGGCTGCGTGCAACTGGATATCTTGAAAATCTCGTTCGAGCGCTTCGCCACAGGCCCGCGCAAGGAGTTGCTCGGCGACGTCGGCCGGTGGATCGCCGGCGATGGCCCCGGGCAGGGTCATCAACTCCAATATCTGATCGTCTTTGACGATCACGTAACCGACCACGGGCGAGTCGAACGAGTCCCAGGCTCGGCGATCGTCTCCGCCAAGAGCGACGAAAATGTGGTCGACCCCCTGTCGGCTAATGAGCCAGCGCCAATAGGCTTCGGTGCGCTGATACGCGCCGTGCGCCTGGGCCGTCGCCGCCTCGTAGACACGCATCAGCGAAGGCAACTCGACCTGTCGCAAGGGACGAATGTGCGGGCAATCTTCGAGCGCCGGCACGCCCCGTGACGAGAGTTGGGCGAGCAGTTGCCGGGTACGAACGCGCGCATGACTGTGTCGTCCGCCGACGACCCAATCGTCGCGGCGGAAAAAATGAGGCGCATTCGTGCGGAGCATGCCCAGCACGGCTCCCTCGGCCAACATACCGGCCTCGGCCTTGGCTAGCACGGCGGAAGCAAAGCCCTTGCCCTGATGTTCTTTGCTCGTCGCCACGGCACAGAGCACGCCGATCGGAAACTCGAGTCCACCAAAACGAATGGTGCGCGGCACATATTGAGCGTGTGAGACGACACGCATCCCCTGACGCACGACCACCCGATCATGCGGTTCGTAGAAGGGATCGTCGAGCGTGGCAAAGAATTGCTCGCGCGTCGGACCACCAAACACGCTTTGCAGTAAAAACCAAGCGGGGCCATGATCTCCCGCGCCGCCACTCGATAACTGAAACTCGCCGCTCCACGACGACGCATCCGTCCGCGGAGCATGGGTCACGCTCGAGTCGAGGTGCGCGACCTTGCCTTGCTGCGCTGCAGCCTTGTCGACCGTGGCTTTTATTGCTGCACTCATTGACCGTGAATCCTTTCAACCCAGTGCCATCATGACTCCGTTACGGCATAGCCTAGAGTTTGTGCTGATCTTTTTCCAGCAAAAAATGTCGCAACTCGTCCGTCCGATAAAAGATGAACGCGAATTCGCGCCAGGCAATCACTCGGTTCACGGCCATGAATCGTTGCCATTGCTCCAACTCATCCTGAAGCCTTGCGCGCTGCTCGGCGACGCTGCCTTGCAACGAGGCGTTGATCCGGCGAATCGCGCGACAACGCTCTTGTACATTGAGCGCGGTGACCGGCGTGTCGAGCCAACGACGCTTGGCTTGCACGAGCGACACAACCTCGGCTGGCAAATCCTGCTCGGCGTTTAAGGCCCGTTCCGGATGATGTTGCAACCGCCAGAGTTCCTCGCGAACCCTGTGAAGCTCCGTCGCGCTGACGATCTTCCGGGCGACAGGGAGCCGCAGCGTCCCCGAGACGATCGCATATTGCGGCGGTTCCACGCCCCACAGCCAACGAATGATCGTGTCGGTGACCTCGTCATACTTGCCGCCGCCGATCCCATGCACGAACAGATCACCTACGCATAATCGGACAAACAAGGTCGTCGTGAGCGCTCGGGTGCGTAGACACCAACCCTTCGCCAGTCCTTGCTCGATTGCCAGGGCAATCCTGCCTGCCTCTTTTATCTGACTATCCCATGTCGCGATAACTTCATCCTCGGCGACCAGTGCGTTTGTCCCGCCTTGATAACGAATAAACAGTCGCTTGCGTTGCGGAAGGTCGCGATGCGCGCCCCAAAACGGTACCTCGATCCGATCGGTTCTCACATCGAGGTCGGGGACCGGGTGCTGGGCGTTACGCAAACCGTGACCCACTCGATACGCGCGAACGGCACGGTTGTACACCTCGGCGACCTGCGGAGCGTATTGAAGTAGGCCGGCAACAAACGCCAGAAAGGCCGGTGTGCGGCACAGCGTGCTCAGCGGCAACTCGAGGGTCTTGTTTCCCCAGTCGGCTTCGAGTTGATGCCGGGCCTGCGCGAAGGCGAGGCCGATCCGACCGGTTGCCTCGGCGCGCTCGACAACCCGGGGCCAAAAGCTTCGCGCCATGGGCTCGATGCCCCACGGGCGAAGTGCGTCCTCGACCCGCGAGCCAAACGACCGAAACATCGCATGATCGACGATCGCACGGCTCTCCCAGGGCATTTCAGCCGTGGAGGCGTCAAATGCGATGGGCTCGAATCGAGGCGACTCCGGTGAGCCGGCCAGAATAGGAACGCTGGGCGTGCGAATCACATCGCTATCGACGACCAGATTGAGCGCAATGCCTTGGACGCGATCGGCGAGCCGACCCAAGACAAAATTCTTCAGCCACACGCCTGGGTGGAACAACTGGGGCTGATGTCCGCCGACGATCAACGGTTGTTCGACCGCCCGCGCGAGATCAAGCTGCACGGCGGGCAAATACGCTTGCGTGTACTCGACGGCCGCGGCAAGCGTTTGTTGCCGCGCCTGGGCAACTTGCTCCCAAGCCGAGAGCCCGAACCAGTCGCGTAGTGGCCCGAGCGAGGCGAGGCGATTCGCGGCGACGCACGCAGGAAGCTCGCGGAAGGCGGGCACACACACTCGCTCGCCATCCCCTTGCGGCGCCCGCACCTTCATTCGGCCGTGGCTCCACACAGCGTGCCGCTCCAGAGTCCCGACGTGTGACTTTGTACGGCCGCGAGACTCTTATCGAGCACGAGATGGTAGACCTGCAACCGCGTTTGAGCATTATCAAGCACGCCGCCGAACGAGCGTTTTTCGTCGAGATAGATCAACGGGACCGGGAACTCGACGATCTTCAGGCCGTTGGCGACCGCTTGAACCCAAAATTCGAGCGGCATTGCATAGCCCCGCTCGGCAAGCTGAATCTTCCTGAGCGCCGAGACACGATAGGCTTTGAAGCCGCAGAAGGCGTCGGTCAGTTTCAAACACAGTCGACGGTTCACCTCATCGGTGATCTGACGGTTGATCTGCCGCCGCTCCGGTGGCGGTTCGCTGTCACCCGGGAACCGGGCCAAGTAGCGGCTGCCCGACACGACGTCGTGTTGTTCCAGGGCGTCGATCAGCAACGGAATCCGCCGCGGCTCATGTTGTCCATCGCAGTCGATCGTGACCAGGACGTCGTAGCCGTGTTCGAGTGCGTACTGGAAGGCGCTTCGCAGCGCGGCCCCGTAACCCTGATTGGGCTGATGCGTCACGACCCGAATGCCTGCTGTGCGCTGCAGGATCTCGGCGGTGCCGTCGGTCGAGCCGTCGTCGACAACCAACACGTCGTCGCAATACTTGCGGACCTCGGCCAGGACCTGTTCGAGGTGTCGGGCCTCGTTATAGACGGGCAAGGCGGTGAGTGCTCGCAACGACATTTGTCGCTCTCCCAAGATAAATTCACCCGGGTTTCACCGCAGTCGGACGGACGGTTGACCCCGACGGGACACACTGCGGTAACCAAACTATTCTAGGTGGGCCATCTCGCGCGTCAACGAAGGCGTGCAGAGCCATGAACGACAGGCACTTACGACAAGAGACACGTCGTCGACTAACGCCAGCGGAGCGGGTCTTGCTCGCGCTGGCTGGGCCAAACCTTCAACTCGGGAAAGGCTCCCTTGAGGACTCCGCTGAGCGCCTCGATACCAAAACGCTCGGTGGCGTA
>CAYLYE010000226.1:0-10082 GCA_964387325.1 uncultured Planctomycetaceae bacterium | reverse complement strand
GGCGCGCCCTGTCCATTGCCGACCGGGACGATGACATTTGTTTCGCCATTCACGTACGCGCGGCCGTTGGCAAGCGCTTCGCGCTCACCGTACTCGGCCGGGTAATGCACATGCCACTCGCGTCGCCCGGTCGCGGCGTCGAGGCATTCGAGCCAACCGGCGATGCCCAGTGAGTAGACTTTGCCGTCGCTGACGACCGGTGTGCTCTTGGGTCCGTTGCCATGCCGTCTGCCGACCGCATGTGGGTCGAAATCGACATCATGTTCGACGGCCCAGAGTTGCTGGCCGGTCTGTAAGTCGAGGGCCACGACGCGCTCGCGTTGCAGGCTTCGATCGCTCAGGAAGACTCGCCCCTGGGCGACGATGGGACTCGACCACCCGCTGCCGACGGCGGCCTCCCAGAGCAAGCGGGGCTTGGCCGTTGGCCAGGAGGGGCCGAACTGGGGCTGCTCGACGAGCCCCTGCGAGGTTGGTCCGCGCCATTGCGGCCAGTTCGCGGCGGGGGCGCTTTCCGGAGCCCCCCAGCCGACCTGCGCCAGATTGAGTCCTCCGAGCGTCATCACACTCACGCCACAGAACTTACGTCGATCGATCTCCAGACTCATCCGAACTCTCCCACGTAGCCTGACCCGAATAATCCGCAACCTCAAGGCCCCCTTAGTCTACAACGTCGCGGCAGGTTGTGTGAGCCGTGGAGCACACCGGTCGCGGTTGCGTGACCGCTCATTGCATTGAGAATCTGGTTTGGCATCTGGAACCGGCCGAGGTTTTCTCTACCATACAGACTTATTCCACAAGTTAAGGACTCGCGTTGCATGGCCAATATTTTGACCCTCGTGCTCGGCGGTGGCCGCGGCACTCGACTGTATCCGCTCACCAAGTACCGCTCGAAGCCGGCCGTGCCGCTGGCCGGCAAGTACCGGCTGATCGACATCCCGCTCTCGAATTGCATCAACAGCGGACTCAACCGCATATACGTACTCACGCAATTTCTGAGCGTCAGTCTGCACCGCCACATCCGTCGCACGTACACCTTCGATCCGTTCACGGGCGGGTTCGTCGAGTTGCTCGCCGCCCAGCAGACCAACGAGAACGCCGATTGGTACCAAGGCACGGCCGACGCCGTGCGGCAAAACCTTCGCTACCTCATGGACTCGAGCATCGACTACGTGTTGATCCTCTCGGGCGATCAGCTCTACCGCATGGACTACCGCGACATGCTCAACTCGCATGTCCAGGCCAAGGCCGATGTCACGATCGCCGCGTTGCCGGTCGATCGCTCGAAGGCGGCCGGCTTTGGGATCATGCGGCTCGACGATAGTGGCCGCGTGATGGGCTTCTTGGAAAAGCCCAAGACCGCCGAGGACTTAGCCCTCGTTCGCACCGACCCCGCTTGGATCGACGCGCGGGGCATCGCCAGTCGCGGCCGCGATTGTCTCGCCAGCATGGGCATTTATCTGTTCAATCGTCAGGTGTTGGTCGACATCCTCGAGAAGACCAACTACCAGGACTTTGGCAAAGAGATCTTCCCGACCTCGATTCGCACCCATCGCGTGCAGGTCCATCTGTTCGATGGCTACTGGGAAGACATTGGCACGATCAAATCGTTTTACGAAGCGAACCTCGACCTGTGCAAAGCTGACTCGCCGTTCGACCTCACGCCGGCCCAGTCGCCGATCTATACGCGCATGCGGTTCCTGCCCGCCTCCGAGATCGAAGGGGCCACGATCACTCGCAGTCTGATCAGTGACGGCTGCACGATCGCCGCCGGGGCCAATATCGAGAACAGCGTGATTGGCTTGCGCTGCCGCATTGGGCCAAACGTGACCATCCGCAACTCGATCCTGATGGGGCACGACGTGTACCAGTCTCCCGCAGAGATTAAGGCCGATCAGGACGCGGGCCGTCCGCCGCTGGGTATTGGCGAGGGCTCGCATATCGAAGGGGCGATCGTCGACAAGAACTGCCGCATCGGTCGCCGCGTACACATTGTCAACTCCGAGAAGTGGAACGACTTTGACGTCGGCGAGCAGGCCTACATTCGCGACGGCATCGTCTGCATTCCCAAAGACGCCGTGCTGCCCGACCGCTGGCGCGTGTAAGGCGATGGCCTCCGATAGCCGGTCCGTCTCGGACCGGGTGCGTTGGGCTCGGAGCGTTAGGGCGTTACGATCGCTGCACCACCGGTCCGAGACCGACCGGCTCTGAGGATAGTGACATCATGCTCCAACGTGGCAAGGCTGTGATCGTCGCGCTCGTGGCGTTTGGTGCGCCGATGGTCATGGCGTGCGCCATGATCGGTACTGCGACGGAGTTCGAGTCTCAGCGGTTGCCTGAGCCTCCATCGAGCATTCGCACCCCGAACCCGAGCAAGGCGCCGATGTATTTTCTCGGCCCGCAAGAGTTGCTCGTTTACGCCGATCCGAGGTGGGCGGGGGTGGCCATATATTGGCTTGGTCCTTGGTTGATCTTGTTTGGCGCGTCGTTGTTGGTCATCGCGTTCCGCTGGCCGATCGAGCCTGGGTGTGATTATCGACAGCGGCTCAAATCGTTGGCCTTATTTGCAGTGCTTGCCGGGGCTGTGTTTGCAGGGCCGTGGTGGTACGCGCTGATGGTGATGCTTTTACGTCGCTGATGCTCGGATAGAATCAGACCTACGTGTGCTGGAGTTGAAAAAATCGACTATGCGCGGCGGCGAGCGGCGAACTCGGCTAGGGCGAGCGCTATGCCGGTGAGCAGCGTCCCGGCGGCCCAGTAACCTTCCCAACTCCAGTTGGCCTGCGCATAGCTCACGCTCGAAGCGGCCATCCACAGACACAGCGCGATGAAGGCCAACGGTAGCACGGGGTACAAGGGGATGCGGTAGGTCGTGCGCCGCGCGGCGTCACGCTGTCGCAACCGGATCAACGAGCAGCCGGTGAGCGCCATCGCGGTCCAGAAAAATGGACCGGTGAAATTGATGAGCTTCTCAAAAGCGTTGGCCTGCGGGCCGTACCACCCGGCGAGGGCGACGATCATCGCGGCGGTGATGCCCGCCTCGACGAACAGCGACACGATGGGCGTGCCGCGGCGCTCGTTCCATCGCCCGAGCGGAGCGAACCAGCGGTGCTCTTGTCCCAGAGCGTAGTAGATGCGCGAGCCGGTGAGAGTCATGCCGTTCATCGCGCCGAGCGTGCTGACACAAATAAGCAGACTTACGCCTCGACTGCCGGCCGACCCGAACACGACCCGCATATGATCGGGCACAAGGTCGACGCTCTTCTGCATCGCTTCGAGGCCGACGGCCCACAGGATCGCGACGTTGATGGCGAGATAGATGACCATGACGACGGCGGTGCCGCCGAGCAGCGCGCGAGGGATATTCCGTTGCGGCTCTCGAACCTCGGCCGCGACGTACGACATCTCGTTCCAGCCGGTGTACGCGAACAGCACGAGGATCAGCGCCAGCGCGTAGTTGGGCATGTCGGGGAGCGTTGTGTTTCGCCCGGGAATTTCGACCGCGCCTCCCCAGAGGCACGCGACGATGACGCCGAGCAGGCCGAGTACCTTGGCCGAGGTGAACACGTTCTGCGTTCGCTTGCCGGGCTTGACCCCCAAGGCGTTGACGAAAGCGAGCGTGCTGACGGCGAGCAAGGCGTAGGTTGCTTGCGAGTATTCGCCCAGCGGTTGCAGTGAACTGGCGAACTGACCGAAGACGAACGCCATGATACCGATCGTGGCGGGGCGCACGATCCACAGCTGGGTCCAAGCGAAGAGCAAGCCGAGTGGTCGGCCGAAGGCGTGTGAAAGGAAAACGTAGTCGCCGCCGTCGGCCGGATAGGCCGAGGCGAGTTCGGCGTAGCACATGGCTCCGGTGAGGCTGAACAGAGCGCCGACGATCCAGACCAGCAGGAGCGCCGAAGCGGTTGGGACCCACAGCGCCACGCTGCCCAGCGCGCCGTACAAGCCCGAGCCGATGACAATGCCGACGATGATCGACACGGCGTCGAAGAGCGATAGTTCGCGGCGCGGCGATGCGTCATGCATGCGAGTCGATCATCCGTACAAAGAATGGCGCGAGCGATTCGGTGCCCAGGCATCAATGTCTGGGCGTGTGTAAAACACGATGATCGCGTTGGGTTAACTAAGAATAGGTCTTACTTGCCGCTGATGTCGTAAGCCGTCAGGCGATGCATGTTGCGGATATAGAGTCGACCGTTGGCGACGACCGGGTGCGCCCAGCTAGCGCGACCGAAGTTGTCGATCTTGAAGCGGCCGAGTTCGCGGTACTCGCCACTGCTGGCCTCGGCGAGCGCGACCTCGTGATTTTCGCCCAGCAGGAACAGCAGTCCATCGGCATAGGTGAGGGAGCCTTTGTTGACGCTCCGGGCGCGCCAGACGTTTTCCCCGCTCATGAAGTTCTGGCAGATGAGCCCGCCGTTGCCAAAACCGTAGATATGCTCGTCAATCAATAGCACGCCACCGTGATGGTTGGCCATCGCTTTGTCGAAATAGACCTCGTTGGCCGTGACGTTGCCACCGTCGGCAGAGACCTTGACGAGACCACCGCCGACGCCGTAGTTGCTCGTGGCGTAGACGTGATCACGATGGATCAGAGGGGTGGCGATATTGGCGGTGCCGTTGTTCGCTTTGCTGTAGGTCCACAGCAACTTACCGTCGTCGAGTCGGACGCCGAACACATCCTTCGAGGCGAATTGCACGATCTGGCGCACGCCGGCCAGATCGACGACCTGTGCCGAGGCGTAATGCGCTCCTTCGGTGTTGTCGGTCGAACGCCACACGGTCTCGCCCGAGTACTTGTTGAGCGCCGCGAGGGTTCCCTTGCTGCCGCCGGGGGTGCAGATGAGTAACTCGCCGACGATGAGCGGCGACTCGCAGTAGCCCCAGCCCGGTCGTCCGCCACCTAGGTCGGTCGAGAGATTCTTGTGCCAGACCGTTTTGCCCGTGGTGAGTTCAAAGCACGTCAGGTCCCCGCTGCCCCCGATGGCATACAGGTGTGCGCCGTCAATGGTCGGTGTTCCGCGTGGTCCGTCACCGTAGCTGTTGCGGTATCCGCCCAGGTATCCGCGCAACTCGGCTGCGGTGAGTTGGCCATCTTTGTTGGCATAGTTTTGTTCGACGAACTTGGTGATCTCGTCGAGCGACAGTTGGCCGTCCTTGCCTTTTTCTTGATTGAAGCAGTAGCTCTGAACTTCTGCGATCGTCAGCAAGTTGTCCCCTTGATTGGTCCCTTCGACACGCTGATCGGCACGATTGAAGGCATCTTGCAGAAAGGTACCGTTGGCTTCTTGGCGGCTGATTTTGCCATCGCCATCTTTGTCGGCCGACTTGAACACGGCGGCGGTGCGCTGTTCAGCGAGCGCCTCGGCATTCGCCGAGGGGTCAGCCTGATCGATGCGTGAGAACGTATTGCGGAAGCGACCGGCCGCTTCGATGGCGCTGATCCGGCCGTCGCCATCGGTGTCGAGTTGCTTAACAAGTTTGGCGGCTCGCGAAGCGGCAAGCGTTTTGGTGTCGGCACTCTTGTCGGCGCTGTCGAACTGATTGAAGTCGGGGCCCAGTCCGGCGAGTGCTTCAGCCTCGTCGACGATGCCATCGCCATTTTTGTCGAGCCGCTTCATCTCAGTTTCGAGCTTGCTAGCCAGCGCGGCAGCGACCGGGGCGGGCTGAACGGCCCAAAGGGTCGCACCGTCTTTGGCGTCGATGCACAGCGTGTGCTCGACCCCCTGCAGATCGCCTTGCGTGTAGATGCGTCCGTTCTGAACGACTAACGACGAGTAGCCAACGCCGACGTTATCAATCTGCCAAGCGACTTTCGGGCCCCCTTCAGGCCAGGCGCGGAGTAAGCCGGTCTCGGTGCTCTTGCCATCGCGGTTCGGGCCGCGCCACTGGGGCCAGTCGGCTGCCGGAAGTGCGGTGGACCCAAGAGCTAAACACAAAACCAAGGAAATGCGTCGCAACGACATGGCGAGACCTCAAAGCTCTGTTCAGGCGGGAAAGGACAGGGGCAGGAAACCGGTTCGCGGCTGCTCTAAGATAAATGGTCGCCTCGCCCGATGTAAGACGCGAGCGAGGGGAATCTGCAGGCTTCCATGTTCCGGCGTGTATTTACGTTAGACGCGATGCGCAGCGGAGCGCTCCGCGGCGCATCGCGGCTCAAGAATCCCCTTTGTGCCAAGATGAGTGAGATACCGGCCTCTGTGACCGTTGGCTTGACCGTTTTTTGAGCAGCCGATACGATGGCGCCCGAACTCGACCCCTCCGGTCGGGTTTTTTTAGAATGTGGTTTGTGAAACCCTTCACAAAGTGCCTCATTTGCCCTAATTCACCCCTCAGTCTGACGTTATGCTCACAGCAAGTGTGCCCATTCTGCTGTTTGTCATCCTGGCGACCGGTCTCGGCGTGGGGCTGCTGACGGTCGGCTGGCTGGTCGGTCCGAAACGCAGCACGGCCGTTAAGGAAATGCCCTACGAGAGCGGCATGAATCCGATTCACGACGCGCGGCGGCGCTTCGATGTGCGGTTTCATTTGGTCGCGATCGCTTTTTTGTTGTTCGATGTGGAATTGTTGTTTCTGTATCCCTGGGCCGTGGCGAGCCGGAATCCGGAAGGGATCCCCGCGGCGGTGACTGAGGGCTGGGTTTCCAGTCGCGGACTGGTGTTCGCCGAGGTGATGGTGTTCATCGCTCTGCTGGGGGTTGGCTTTGTTTATGCCTGGCGCAAGGGAGTCTTCCGATGGCGCTAGAACTGCCCGAAAATGTCGTGGTTAGCAAGCTTGACGAGCTCGCTAACTGGTGTCGTAAGAACAGCTTGTGGCCGATGCCATTTGCCACGGCCTGCTGTGGTATCGAGCTCATGGCGACGGGCGCGAGCAAGCACGATCTGGCCCGTTTTGGTGCCGAGGTGTTTCGTTTCAGCCCGCGACAGTGCGATCTGATGATCGTCGCCGGTCGGGTCGTCATGAAAATGCTCCCCGTGCTGCAACGCATTTGGGGGCAAATGAACGAGCCCAAGTGGTGTATTTCGATGGGAGCCTGTGCCAGCACCGGCGGCGTGTTCGACACGTACAGCGTGGTGCAAGGCATCGATCGTTTCATCCCGGTCGACATGTATGTGCCCGGCTGTCCGCCGCGGCCCGAGCAGTTGATCCAGGCGATCATCGACCTACAGGACAAGATTCAGCGCGAAGGGACCATTTCGGGTCAGGAGTTCGACACGGCGGCGCGGCAGGCACGCAAACGGGCACTCGTTGAGTTGCCAGTGCTGCCGTCGGTGTCGGTGACCCGATCGTAACCGCGAGGCGTGGAGTTTAAACGACGATGCAGGCCAAACCGGAAACCGTTCAAGTGCTGCTCGCTGCCTTTGCTGGAGCAACGACGAGCGAGTTTCGCAATCAAACACGGATTGTCGCCCCGGGCGCGTGTTTCTTCGATCTCATGAAAGCAGCCCGCGATCAGCATGGCTTCGACCTGCTCGTCGATGTGACCTGTGTCGACTATCTGAACTACCGCGACGCGAAGGATCGTTTCGGGCTGGTCTATTTGCTGGCGAACACAACCACCAACGAGCGGCTGACGGTACGACTGTTCGTGAACGAGCCGGAATTGGAAGTTCCCAGCGTGATGCCCTTATGGGAAGGGGCCAACTGGTTCGAGCGAGAAGTTTGGGACATGTTCGGCATTGTTTTCGTCGGACACAGCGACCACCGCCGCATCCTGATGCCCGACGAGTTCACCGCCTTCCCGTTGCGTAAAGACTATCCGTTGCAAGGTCGTGGCGAGCGACACAATTTCCCCGTAGTTACCCGTAATCAAGCGTAGGAGAGAAGTGATAAATGATAAGTGCTAAATGACCGAACGCTCTCTCGATAGCGCTCCGGCATTTAGCACTTAGCACTTAGCACTTAGCATTATGGCCTTATCTCCCGTCGAACTGCCTAATCAAGACCTAGCCCATGACGAGGCGCAGGACTACCTGTGGACGCTCAACTTTGGTCCGCAGCACCCGGCTACACACACGACGCTACGCATCGTGTTGAAGCTCGATGGTGAACGGGTCGTCGACGCCATGCCTGACATCGGTTACTTGCATAGCGGCTTCGAGAAGATTGGCGAATCGCTCGACTATAACCAGTACGTGACGGTCACCGACCGCATGAACTATATCTCGCCGATGGCCAACAATGTGGCCTGGCACGGTGCGGTCGAACGACTGTTAGGCATCGAGATCACGCCGCGCTGCAAGTACATTCGCACGATCATCTGCGAGCTGGCCCGGATCAGCGATCACCTGCTGTGCAACGGCGCCGTGGGACTCGACACCGGCGCGTTCACGTTTTTCCTGTACGCCTTTAATCGTCGCGAAGATATTTACGATATCTTCGAGACCCTGTGCGGCGCGCGATTCACCAATAGCTACACGCGCACCGGCGGGCTGTCGCAAGACATCACACCGCTGGTGATCGAGAAGATTCGCGCCTTTGTGCGGAGTTTTCCCAAGACGCTCGACGAGATGGACGCGTTGCTTAATCGCAACCGCATCTTTGTTGATCGCACCAAAGGGGTCGGCGTGCTCACCAAGGCCGAGGCGCTCAATCGCAGTGCGACGGGCCCCATTGCCCGAGCGAGCGGCGTGACCCGCGACTTGCGTAAAGACGAACCCTATCTGGCTTACTCGGACTTTGATTTCCAAGTCTGTTGCAGCAACGTCGGCGATTGTTTTGCCCGGTACCTTGTGCGTCAAGCCGAGATGCGCGAGAGCCTGAAGATCATCGCCCAGGCGCTCGAGAATATCCCTGCCGGTCCGATCAACGTGGGCATCGATCAGCGAACCTCTCTGCCCAACAAGCGGATGGTCTATTCGACAATCGAAGGTTGTATTTCGCACTTCGAGCTGGCGATGAGCAATCGCGGCTTCGAGACCCCGCACGAGGAGTCGTACGGAGCGATCGAGAGCCCTAATGGCGAGTTGGGTTTTTACCTCGTGGGTGACGGCACCGACGTCGCCTATCGGGCTCGTTGCCGGCCACCGTCTTACATTCATTTTTCGTTGTTCCCGCATCTGATTCGCGGTCACACGCTGAGCGACATTGTCGCGGTGCTCGGGAGCCTAAACATCATTGCCGCTGAACTTGATAGATAAGGAAATGCGAAATGCTATATGGTGAATGATCAAAAGCCGGGTTCTGAAACCGTCTTTCATTTATCACTTAGCACTTATCATTTATCACTTTTATGTCTACTCGCATTCTCACCGATGAAATGATCGACGCCATCAAGGCGTACTTTCCCCGTTACCCGACCAAGCAGGCGGTGACGTTGCCGGCGTTGCACATCGTCAACGAGCGGCTCCGCTGCGTGCCCAAGCAGGCGGTCGTCGAGATTGCCCAGTTGCTTGAGCTGCATCCGTCGCAGGTGCAAGACACGCTCAGCTTTTACGGCTTCTTCAAGCAAGACCAGCCGCACGGCAAGACCCGGGCGTGGATTTGCCGCAGCGTGGCCTGCGCTCTGCGCGGGGCCGACGAGTTGATCGATCATGTGTGCGAAAAGATGCACGTTCACCCAGGTGAGGCGACGACCGACGGCCGTGTGACGGTCGAGTTCGCCGAGTGTCTCGGTGCGTGCGAATACGCGCCGTGCATGTTGGCCGGCGACGAATTGGTGAAGGATCTGACGAATGAAAGCGCGGTCGAGTATTTGAAGAAGTTGACCTGATCGTTAGCCGCGACCCGCAGAGGAGCGTGTCGTTCGCGCTCCTCTGCGGGTCGCGGCTAACGTGAGTTCGCATCGTTGATTTGATTGAGATTTATCCATGCCCAAATTCGAACCCGTGCTGATGGCCAACATGAACAAGCCCGACTCGCACACGCTGCGCGTGTATGAGTCGACGGGCGGCTATCAGGCGCTCAAGCGTGTCTTGAAAAACGACACGCCCGAGGCGTTCCGCGACTTCATCAAGAACAGCAACCTTCGCGGTCGTGGCGGGGCCGGTTTTCCGACCGGGCTCAAGTGGACGTTCCTTCCTAAGGATCATCCCGGCCCCATCTACATGTGCATCAACGCCGACGAGAGCGAGCCGGGCACG
>CAYLYE010000225.1:0-10091 GCA_964387325.1 uncultured Planctomycetaceae bacterium | reverse complement strand
CCCCCCCCCCCCCCCCCCCCCCCCCCCCCCCCCCCCCCCCCCCCCCCCCCGCGCGGGGTTTATGTCGACGTCAGGTTGCCCGAGTCGAGATGATCTTACGGGGTTGTTGCTCGGACGGTTGAATCCAGCCGATACGGCGGCCGTTTCTGAACACGTTAAATCGTGTTCGCAGTGTGAAGTCACGGTTCAGGATTTAAAACGTTCGCCCGACAGTACGATCGGCGCGACAAAAAACAGCGCTGCGTCATCGGCACCGGGCGGATCAGGTGCGGTGGTCGGACTCAAGGTCGACGCGCTGCTGCAAGCCGTGGTCGCTTATCAGTTGCTGTCCGACGAGGACCAACGGCAGCTCGAGGCAAAGTATCCTGCGGAACGTCGCGGCGAAGATGCTCAGTCGCTGGTGCGCGAGTTGGTGCAGAACAACAAGCTCACCAAGTATCAGGGGGCCGCGCTCTATCAGGGCAAAGCCAAGGGCCTTTCGATCGGACCGTATCTGGTGCTCGATCGCCTGGGGGTCGGCGGCATGGGTCAGGTGCTCAAAGCTTTGGATCGCCGCTCGCAGCAAATCATCGCGATCAAAGTCCTGGCGCCGGGCGCCACTCGATCGCCCGAGGCAGTCAAGCGATTTCAGCGCGAGGCACAAGCGGCCATCCAATTGAATCATCCGCATATTGTCCGTGCCTTCGAGGCCGGCGACTATGAAGGGCAACACTATCTGGCGATGGAGCTTATCGAAGGGACCGATTTGGCCAATTTGCTCAAGAAGCAGGGCCCGCTGCCGTTTCAACAGGCCTATCAATACATCTTGCAGGCAGCTCAAGGCCTTGAGTCTGCCCACGCGCAGGGGATCATCCATCGCGACATCAAGCCCGGCAACTTGATGCTGAACCGCGACGGGATCGTGAAGATTTCCGACATGGGTTTGGCGCGGCTCAATGACCCCTCGGCGACGGCGACGACTCAGGCTGCTGAAGGGCTCACGCAGACGGGCCAGGTCATGGGGACGGTCGACTACATGGCGCCGGAGCAGGCGCTGCAAACCAAGTCGGCCGACGCACGCTCCGATATCTATAGCCTGGGATGCACGTTCTACCGACTCGTGACCGGCGAGATTCCCTACCAAGGAGACTCGATGGTCGAGAAGATTCTTGCCCATCGCGAGCAACCGATCCCGTCGATGTGCGCCGCGCGGAGTGAAGTTCCGCAGGCAGTCGATCACGTTTTACAGCGAATGCTGGCCAAGAAACCCGACGATCGGCAAGCGTCGATGTCGGTGGTGGTCGACGAGTTGCGGCGCTGCCTGTCGGATCCGGATTCGATTGCTGCTCCGGAGATTAAGCTCGCGCCGGTCGTCTCGCGGTCGACACCGAGTACCGCCACGGACGATGTTGCGAAGGGGTTTGTGCTCTCGGAGACATCGACTTCGAATCGTCGGCAACCCAAGTCGCGTGTTGGCCTCTACGTGGCGGCTGTCGGAGTGCTCCTGATTGGCGGTGTCGTGGTGCTGTTGACTCGGCCTTTTGAAGACAAGGTCGTGGAACTTGCCGGGTCGGGTTCGGCGGCCAACGAAGTAACCAGTGCATCCGCGCCGACGAGCAGTCCCCCGACTCCCGTGGTTGCGCCCGCCAAGCCGACGATCGCGCCGGACGACACGGTGAGCAGGATTGAATCTTCGAGTGCGAAGCCTGCGGCGTTGCCGAGTGTCGCCCCGCCGGTGCCCAAAGCCAGTGTATCGCTGGCTCCATCGACGAGCATGGGAGCACCAACCACGTCCGCATCTCCGACGACCAACCCAAGTCCGTCGTCAAGCGCGTTGCCTCCGACGACCGTGTCGCCGGTTAGCTCTCCGTCGCCGACAACTCCGCTCCCGCCGACAACTCCCATGTCTACGCCGTCACCAACGACCGTTGCGACGAATAGCGTACCGGAGTTGCCCACCACGACACCGACCGTGACCCCAACGGTCCCGCTGCCGGAAGAACCGTCACGTTTGAAGGTTCCCGACGACGCGGCGCAGGGAGAAGTTCGCAAGCTGATCCGAGAGATTTACAAGGCTGAATACGCGTCGCTTAAAAAGCCGGAAGAGAAAATCGAGTTGGCCAAGAAATTGTTGGCACAAGTCACCAACTCGCCGGATGACAACGCAGGCCGTTTCGTGATGCTAACGGAAGTGGCCACGTTAGCGGCCGATGGAGCCGACGCGTCGTTGGTTGAAACAGCGGCGGGTCAGGTGGCTGCGATCTATGACGTCGAGCGGATGGTTTGGCTGGCCGACGTCTGGGAAGCGGCCCAGAAGCGACCCCTTCCTTCGGCCGGCTGTAAACTGCTGACCCCGGGTCTGTTGAAGTTGGTCGACGAGGCGGTGGAAAACGACGACTATACGGTGGCGTCACGACTGATGGACACCACGCTGGCCTACGCTCGCAAAGCGCAAGATCCGGCCCTGCTGAAACTGACCGTTGATCGTAGCAAGCAGTTGGTCGCGCAGCGTCAACTGGCCGAGCAGCTAGCCAAGGCGTCTGAGGCACTCGCCGACACGCCGGATGATCCGGCTGCCAATTTGCTGCTGGGTCGACATCACTGTTTTACCTTGGGCGAATGGGAGGAGGGCTTCCCGTTGTTAGCCAAGTCGAACGACCCGGTATTGAAAGAGTTGGGCGAGAAAAGCGCCGCGGCTCCGACCGAGGGTTCAGAACTGCTGGCCTTGGCCGACCTGTGGTGGACCAAAGCCGAAAAGGCTACCAAAGAACGCCGCGAACTCCAGCTCGGCGCGTTGTACTGGTACCAAGCCGCCCAGGCGAAGGTCACCGGGCTGGAAAAAACCAAAGTCGACAAGCGGATTGCCGACGCCACGGCAGCCACCGCCGAGTTGAAATCCACGGTGCGCTCGAGCAAGCCACGCTACATTCGGGTCCCCTTGACCACCGGCGTGGAGATAACCTTCCGGCTCATTCCGGCCGGTAGCTTCGTGATGGGGTCACCTCCCAACGAACCGATGCGCGCTATCACCGAAGTGCAACATCGTGTCACGCTCACCAAGCCGTATTACCTCGGTGTTACCGAAGTCACTCAGGCCCAATGGCAGGCGGTCACCGGCTCCACCAATTCCAGCTGGATCAACGTCCATCCGCAGGCAGCGGCTCACTACATGACCTATTCTGGAATGAAGAATTTTATCAATCGGCTGAACGACTCGCCTGCGGGACAAATCTATCGTTTTCGGCTGCCGACCGAGGCCGAGTGGGAATACGCCGCCCGAGCCGGTACCACGACGGCCTTCTATTTCGGTCCTGATTCGAGCACTATTTCCCAATACGAATGGGTCGGAACGGCCGAGACAAATGGCGGCACGGTTCATCCCGTCGCTCAGCTTAAGCCCAACCCGTGGGGCTTGTACGACATGCTAGGCAACGTCACGGAGCCCTGCTCCGACTGGTACTCGACGGAACCTTACAAGCCGAATCCCGTGATTGATCCGACGGGGCCGCAAAGCTCCGACGATGGTGCTCATGCCATGCGCGGCGGTTCTTTTGACACGTCCATTAACTACTGTCGTATCGCCCGGCGATTACGACTCGCTAGTAACACGATCAGCCGTACCTACGGCCTACGCCTGGTGTGCGAGGTGGTTGGCAAATTACCCCCCAATGCAGCCGTACCCGGTTTTACTCCTGTGCGCGCGACAACGGTCTCGAGCACGACCACCTCGGTCACGCCGGGTACTCCCGTGACGCCTCCGGCCAATCCCGCGCCGACCTCTTCGCCTGCGAGTGCCCAAACGCCCGAGGCCCATCGTCGCTTGGCTGAGTTTATCTTCAGTCGTAATGGCAACGTGCAGGTCTACACCGGAACGACCACATGGCGCTATGTAAACACATCTGCCGATCTTCCCTCGGGCGTCTTTCGCCTGCGCGGTGTTTCCGTCTCCAACACACCAGCACGATTCTCCGACGCCGATTTAGCCGCATTGGAAAACTTTGATTCGCTCGAGCATCTCTCTTTCAGCTACCAGCAGTTCAGTGATGCCGGCTTCGCACGTCTGCGCAACCTCACGAATCTTCAATCACTGCATTTGGACTATTGTCATAACATCAGCGACGCCAGCCTAGCGGTCATCAAAAACTTCACTCGACTGACCGCTCTGACCTTCTTGCAATGCCAGGGAATTACTCCGGCCGGCGTACAGCAGTTAAATTCGCTGACCAATCTGAGTTCATTTACCGTTCCACCTTGTGTAACCGACGTCAACTTAGGCATTTTCAAAAACTTCTCGGCCCTTAGAACCTTGACCTTGACGGGAACGGCAATCAGTAACAACGGTTTGGCGCAATTGGCTAGTTTGCCACTGACCACACTTTATTTGTCGAGTACGCAAATTTCCGACGCCGGGATATTGCACTTGAAAAACATGACGAACCTGAAGTCGCTTTACCTTAACGGATCGCAAGTCAGCGGGCCGGGATTGGCCAATCTGCCGCAACAGTTGACATATGTGAGCCTGTCCGGTTCGTTGATCGACGATGCTAGTATGCAATTCATCTCGCGACTATCAGGCCTGACCGGGTTAAATGTATACGGTTCGCGCATCAGCGACGCAGGCTTGGCTCGCATTACGGGGCTGCCTAATCTCCAGTCCCTGATGATTTATTCCAATCAAAATCTTACCGGCTCGGGGCTGGCCCAGGTGCAGTTGCCTTCGCTGCGCACCCTCGATATCGGTTCATCGTCATTCAACGACGCCGCCGTACGCAATCTGGCCCGGTTTCCATTGTTAACGACGCTGTACCTCACCAACACACAGGTGACCGATAACGGCATCGGTGGCCTATCGGTCTTAAGCAATATGAGGAACCTCTACGTCGGGAGCACGATCAGCGACGCGACCATGCAGAAATTGCAACAGGCCATGCCCAACTGCAAAATCAACCGCTAATGTCGCTGATCGCCGTTTGAGTGCCACCTTATTGACGACTGCGCGGTTAATGAACCCGGGCGACCAGCGGAAGCCCGATCGAACCCGGCTTCGCGTGGCGTCGCCTAGGCCCATTCGCTGCGCATACTTCAATAATCCCTTGGATGGGCGGTACGCGGTCGTTCGGAGCAGGGCCCGCTGATGGGCGTGAATCGAGTCCGTTGGCGATTGCGACTTGGCCCATAAAAGCTCACTTTTTGCCGATGATGAGGGCGGTTTTGATCTTCGGCCCCCCATGCGGTAAACTGATGGGTAGAGAAGAGTTATCACATCCTGGCGCAGTCAATGCGCCCCTCCCCTGGGGTGGCGCGGGCTAGGATACTCTTGAGCGACACAAGCTCTTGCGAGGAGGCGCGGTAGATCGACCATGTCGATGACCATTGCACAGTTCTGGAAACTGGTCGTAGAAAGCCAGCTCATGTCGGCCGACGACGCGAGCAAGCACGCGGCCGAGTTCAACCGTCTACACGGACAACAGAATCCGACCGTCGACCAACTCGTCAAATGGTTGGTCGGATCGAAGCTCTCTCCGTACCAAGCCAAGGTGCTGCTGAGCGGTCGAGCCGGTCCGTTCAATTACGGCGACTATCAGATTTTCGACCGCATCGAAGGGGGCCGCGGCGCGATGCTGTTCCGCGCCGTGCATCGCGCCACGATGCACCGCGTCTGCCTGTTCTTTTTGTCCGGCCCGCAGGCGCAAGACCCGCAGTTCATTAGCACGCTCAATCAGCAAGCCCTGGCGGCCAACGCCAGCTCGCAAGGCCAGCCCCATCTGGCACGCTGCTACCATCTGGTCGATGCCGGCGCGTTCAAGTTCATCGTGCTCGAAGACCTGGCCAGCAAACGGCTCGACCGCCAGCTCACCACCCAAGGCGCCCTGAGCACCGTCGAGGCCTGTCGTATCGTGCGGCAAATCGCCGCCGCGCTCGGTGTGCTGCACGCGTCGGGCGAGGCGCACGGCCGAGTGTGCCCGGCCAACATCGCGCTCGATAGCAACAACCAAGCCAAGCTGCTCGGCTTCCCGCTCGACCGCAACGTGTTCGAGCCGGCGATGCCGCTCGAAGACGAGTTGGCTCTCGGCAAAGATACGCCCCCCGAGGTCGACTACGCCGCGCCGGAATCGTTTGCTCAGATGCCGGTCACGGACCCCAGCTGCGATGTGTATGCCTTGGGTTGCACGCTGTATCACCTGTTGTCGGGCCGGCCACCGTACTCCGGCGGCGATGCCAAGCAGAAGCAGCAACGTCACGCCAGCGAAACCCCACGCCCGTTGCATGAGGTGAATCCGCAAATTCCGCAACCGCTCTCCAAGATCGTCAACTACATGTTGGCCAAAGACCCGGAGATGCGCTTTCAACAAATGTCGACCGTGATCGACAAGCTCGCGCCGTTCGCGGGTCCCGACAGCGCGCCTCCGGCCCCCTCGACGCGCAATCAGGCCTATGAGAAGTGGCTGCAAAAGCACGTGCCGGCAGTCGCCCAGAAACCGTCCGCCCCGAAACCGTCGCCCAAGCCGGCGCCGGTCACGGCCACCACGACGGCACCGGCTGCCGCGCCACTCATGGCCACGGCGGTCATGGCGCCCCCCTCGGGCGTGGCGACGATGGCTCAGGGCGTGCGCGCCATGCCGGTCTCGCCCGTGATGGGAACTGTCCCGGCGATGGCCCAGGCGGTCACGAGCCCCATGATGAGTGCGGCCCCGCCGGTGATGGCCGCCGCGCCGCGCGGTGCCCAGCCGCCCGCGGGCGTGTCGGTCAAGGCGAGCGTCGAGCCCGAGATCAAAGGCTTGGCCAGCGTCAACGCATCCAGTGCCCCACGCAAACGCCGTAAAGGCAGCTTGATGCCGCTGCTGATTGGAGTGGTGCTGCTTGGCGTGGCTCTCGGGGGCTACATGTACATGAAAAACTCGAACGCCAAAGTTGTCGTCGGCAAGACGCCTGAGCAGACCGCCGCAGAGAACATGAAGCGGATCATGGAGTCGGAAGGGAAAAGCTCCGACTCGAACAAGAAGAAAGACGACAAAGGGGCGAAAGGCGCCAAGGCTGCGGATTCGAAAACTCCCCCGCCGACAAATGTCCTGGCTGCGGACGACCCACGTGAAAAAATCTTCTCGCTCGACAAACAAGATCCGGTGTGGACCGCCCCCACCGGTGGCAAGCCGCTCGAACTACGCTATCTGCCGCCCGGCACCCCGGCCATCGTCGTCTTGCGCCCCGCCGAGATCATGAAGCATCCCGAGGCGGCCAAGCTGCTCGACAATCGCGTGCTCGGCAGCATTGCGCCGTGGTTCCAAAACGATATCGCGGCCGAGACCGGAGTGCCGCTCGATCAGATCGAGCAGGTCACTGTCTCGTTCATCGACAACGGCTCCAACGCGCCCACACGGGCCTACGTGGTTCGCACGCTGCAATCGGTCGGCAGCGACGCGCAAGTCGCCGCCTGGGGCAACCCCGAGCCTCAGGCGATGGGCGACAAGGTCTACTTTGCCAAAGACGGCAAGGCGTTCTTCATCGATCCCAAGAGCGACAGTCGACTGCTGGTCATCGGTCCCGAGGCGTCGCTTAAAGACGTGCTTGGCGGCGACGGCACCGCGATTCTGCCCCCCGCGATCGAATCGATGCTCAAGGTCACCGACTCGATGCGGATGTTGACCTGCTTGTTCGTGCCGGGCTTCGTGCTCGACAAGGGCAAGCCATCACTCTCCGGACCCGGAGCCATCTTGCGCGAGCCGCTCACGTGGCTCATGGAGTACGACCCCGTCAAGCAACATCCGCGCGCGGTCGTGTTCAGCGCCCACCTCGGCGCGGCGACGTTCCTCGAGTTGCGGTTGAACGACCCCGAGGCGGGTCCGCAATCGCAAGGGGCCGCGATCGCCATGAAGGCCCGGGTCGATACGCTCTTTGATAAGTACAAGGCCTATACCGCGGCGCTGCGACGCTCGATGTCGGACTACAGCGCTCCGCTGCTGTTCGATCACTTTGGCGACATTGTCAAACTGACTCAGAACTTTGTCCGCATTGGCACGATGGAAAAACAGATCGTCGCCCGGGTCTATCTACCGTCGACCGGCGCGCATAACCTAGCGCTCGGATCGTATCTCTGCTTGGTCGAGAATCCTGCCAGTGGTTTCACGAGTGGAGATGGAGGTGGCACAGGAGGTGGCGAAAAGAAACCAGCACCGACCGGCACCGGTGCCCTGGCGAAGATGCAAAAGCCGACCACGCTGATGTTCGATCGCAATCCGTTCGAGGTGGCCATCAAATTACTCAGTGATGACATCGGCGTGCCGATCGTCATTCTGGGGGGCGATTTGCAGATCGAAGGCATTACGAAGAACCAGTCGATGGCCCTGATGGAAGAGAACAAGCCGGCCATGGACATCCTCAAGGCGATCCTGATCAAAGCCAACCCGGCGGGCAAGCTCGTGTATCTGGTCAAGAAAAATGCCGAGGGGGAAGAAGAGTTGCACATCACCACGCGCAAGGCGGTCGGCGAGCGCAAAGAGACGCTCACGCCCGATCAGATTAAATAGCTCCACACTCGCGTTCGCCCCCTCGGATACACAACGTGGCTGACTTTATCACGATCGTCTGCACCACCTGCCGCACGCGGCTCAAGGTGCGCGATCAGTCGGCCATTGGGCAGATCCATGCCTGCCCCAAGTGTGGCAGCATGGTGCATGTAGCCGCGCCGGACATGAAGAGCCCGTCCGCTGTGAGTGCTGCCGCCGCGTCGACCGCGCTCGATGTGCCCGCTTCGGCTTCGCCCACGCCTGCTCCGGTTGAGCCGCCGCTGGAACAGCCCGCGCTCGTCGACGCTGCGCCGCAGCTCGCGCCCCCCGCGCCGGTCCCGTCGCTGTTTTCACAACCGTGGTTCGCCTGGGCATGCGTGCCGCTCTCGGCCGTGTTCTCGGCGTGGCTCGTCTGGTCGTGGCGCAACAGCGCCGCCGAGTCGGTCATTGCCCAGGTGGAAGAGCCTGCCGTGGTCGTCGAGTCAGTACCGCCGGTCGCTCCGTCTCAACCAGTCATCTCCGAACCGCGAGTCACCGCGCCGCCGCCGGTCGAGTCTGCCAGGAGCATTGAGCCCGCGCCACCACCGTTGCCCAGCGTGCCCGCCACTCCCGCTGCCACTCCCATGTCCGTCGTTGTTTCACCGACCGCAGCGCCATCGGTCCCTGCTCCCACACCAACTCCAGCTACTCCTCCACTCCCCCACCCCTCTGCTCCTCCGCCTACAACTCCTCCGCTTCCTCCCACTCCGGTCTCCAGTCTCCCGTCTCCAGTCTCTCTCCCCCCCTCCGCCAGCAAGCTCCCGGCGAGCGACTCGCTGCCGACGGTCGTTAAGCCGCCCGAGCCCAAGCCGGCCGTGAGCGAGCCGGTCGCGGCCGCTACACCTGCCGCGACGCACGCTGGTCCGCAACCCGCCACGTCGGTCGCGCTCCCCGAGTTGCCGCAGATCGACATTCCGGCGCGTATGCAAGACGAGTTGGCCTCGATCCAAATTCCACAGGCCTCGCTGTACGAGTTTCTCGCGATGCTCAGTCGCGCGACCACCTTGCCGATCAGCTACGACTTAGAAACACTCGAACGATCGGGCAATCGGTTGAGCGACCCGATCTCGGTCAAGAAATTCAACATCAAGGTCGAGGAGTTGCTGCGGAGCGTGTTGGCCGAGCGGAGCTTGGACTTTGTGATTCGCAACCAACAGGTGCTGATTACGTCGGCTGGCGAACACCCGACCGCGCCGGTCACGGTCCGCCACGCGCTCAGCGGCTTTGCGTCCGATCAGACCGCGTCGCTCGTCGAGTTGGTGCAGAAAATCATCGCGCCCAAGGAATGGAACGAGGGGGGCGGCGCGGGCCGACTGACACTCGAGGCGGAGAAGCTCGTCTCGGTGCAACGCGCCGAGTTGCAGTTGGAAGTGGCTGAGCTGCTCGACAAGTTGCGGCTGGCCCGGCAACAGAAGTCACTCGCCCCGCAGGCGACCCTGACGCCGCGGCATGTCCGCGCCGCGGCCGCGCTCGCTCGACCCGTCCAGGTCAACTTTCCCAGCGCCGTTTCGCTGGGCCAAGTCATCGATCATTTGGCAAAAACTCAGGAACTGCTGCTGGTCTACGATC
>CAYLYE010000224.1:0-10096 GCA_964387325.1 uncultured Planctomycetaceae bacterium | reverse complement strand
GCTGCGGCAACACGGTCAACGGCAATCACCCGATCACCCGCGAGATGATCTTCCATTGCCTGCGCAACTGGGTGCTCAACTATCACGTGGATGGCTTTCGGTTCGATCTGGCGAGCATTCTCAGCCGCGACCGCAACGGTGAGTTGGTTCCCAACCCGCCGCTGGTCGAGTTGATTGCCGAAGATCCACTGTTGGCCGACACGAAAATCATTGCCGAAGCGTGGGACGCGGCGGGCGCTTATCAGGTCGGCTGGTTCGGCAGCGAGCGTTGGGCCGAGTGGAACGGTCGCTATCGCGACGATGTCCGACGCTTTTGGCGTGGCGACGAACACACTCTGGGGCCGTTTGCCACGCGGCTCTCGGGTTCGAGTGACCTTTATCAGTCGAGCGGCCGGCGTCCTTATCACAGCATCAATTTCATCACGTCGCACGACGGTTTTACGATCAACGACCTGAACAGCTACAGCCACAAACACAACGAAGAGAATGGCGAAGACAATCGCGACGGCGACAACAATAACTACAGTTGCAATTACGGATTCGAGGGCCCCACGCGACGCAGCAAAGTGAACGAGGTGCGCGACCGACAGGTGCGCAACATGCTGGCCACGCTGTTGCTGAGCCAGGGGGTGCCCATGATTCTGATGGGGGACGAGTGTCGCCGCACGCAACGAGGCAACAACAACGCATACTGCCAGGACAACCCGATCTCTTGGTTCGACTGGAGCCTCGTCGATCGCCACACCGACTTGATACGGTACGTGCAGGCCATTATTCATTTCCGCCGGACTCAACCCACCGTTCGCCACGCCAGTTTTTTGAGTGGCGAGCCGCGCGAACCTGGTGCGTTGTCTGATGTCACGTGGCTTGGCGCCGATGGTGGCCCACTCGACTGGAGTCAGAACGGACATAGTCTACAATGTTTGCTGGGCGCATGGCCCGCGCGTGGCGCGCATCGATATACGGCTCGGCACTTGCTAATCCAGGTGCATGCCGGCACGTTGCCGCGCGAGTTCATATTACCGCCGATCGCCCGTGGCGTGCGCTGGAACACGTTCATCAACACCGGAAACACGCCCCCCGAGGATGTGTTTCCGAATCATGACGGCCCAGCCCCGCCAGGCAATGGCAAGGTTGTCCTTCGCGAGCATTCATTGATCTGCTATGTCGCCCAGAGCTGAGTCAGGGACCGTCACGGCGTGGGGCGCGGAGCGTATCGACGAAGGCGCTGTGCATGTGTGGCTCGTTGCTCCGGAACAGATCACCGACCCGCGGCTGCTCGATCAGTACGGGCAGTTATTGAACCAGGAAGAACAATCGCGCCGCGCAAGGTTCAAGTTTGCGCGCCATCGACACGAGTTTTTGGTGAGCCGCGCACTGGTTCGCACCACCTTGTCGCGCTATGTGCCCGCGCCGCCCAAGTCCTGGGAGTTTGCGACCAACTCCTACGGACGGCCCGAAATCGTGGCGCCACTCGGTCCGCGCACCCTGCGATTCAATCTATCGCATACGCGCGGGCTGGCGGCGGTCGCAGTGTGCTGGGAACACGACCTCGGCGTCGATGTTGAAACCACTGAACGGAGCAATGCAACGACAGCCATTGCTCGACGGTTTTTTTCTCCCGCCGAGGTCGCCGACCTGGAGCAACTCGCGCTCGACGAGCAGCGTCGGACCTTTTTCCACTACTGGACGCTCAAGGAGGCTTATATCAAGGCTCGGGGTATGGGGCTGGCCATCCCATTAGAGCATTTTTCCTTCAAGCTTTCGGCTCATGAGCCCGTGAGGATTTCGTTTGCGGCGGCGTTGCAGGACGATCCGTGCCAGTGGCAGTTCGAGCAGTTTTCTCCCACACCTCAGCATCGGCTAGCCATCGCATTGCGTCGAACGGGGGTCGACTGGCCAATCCAGATTCGCTGGTGCGTCCCCGGCCTGACGGAACACGCATAAATCGGCGTTGGAGGCAGCATTCTCGCTCCGGACTGGGGTTTGAAGGAGCCGTGTTTTGCGGTATTTTGAAATCTCGACCAACTACAATCTCCACGCAGCTTTCGAGTAGTCATGGCGACTGAGTCCACACCGGCGACCGAGGCCTTTTCGATTGGCGAAGCCCGCGCCATCGTACGCGACCTGTTTGATCCCAACCCGTGGATCTACTGGACCGACTTTTTGCTGAGCATGACGCTGGGCGTAACCGGCTTTACGCTCTATCAGCAGTCGCCGCGATGGGAACTGGCCGCGATGGGCTACATCATGGCCGTCATCGCGTTCTATCGCTCGGCCTTATTCACTCACGAGCTAGTCCATCTTCGCGATAACTCTTTTAAACTGTTTCGCGTCACCTGGAATGTGTTGTGTGGCATCCCCTTTTTGATGCCGACCTTTACCTACTACACCCACCTGCTGCATCACTCGCGCAAGCACTATGGCACCCCCGAAGACGGTGAGTACTTGCCGCTAGGTGTCCGCCCGATCGGCGAGCTATTCAAGTATTTGTTGCAGATCCCAGTCATTCCGATCGTGGCCATCTTTCGTTTCCTCGTTCTCACTCCACTCAGTTGGGTCTGCCCGCCGTTGCGGCGTTGGCTGTGCGTACATGCCAGTTCGATGATTATGGACCCGAGCTACTTGCGCCCGCTGCCGACAATCAACGAGCTACGCATCTGGCGATATCAAGAGCTAGGCGTGTTTCTGATTTGTGCTTCGACCGCGGCGCTCGTTTGGCACGGCGACTTGCCGGTCATGTATGTCATCAAAATCTACGGCCTGTCGCTGGGCATCATCTCGATCAATCACATCCGCACGCTCGGAGCGCATCGATTCATCAATCGCGGCGGCGAGATGACTTTCGTCGAGCAGTTAACAGACTCGCTCAATTACCCCAGCAGCGGCGTCATTGGCGGCATTTGGGCTCCGGTGGGCCTGCGTTTCCACGCGCTACACCACCTCTTTCCGTCGATGCCGTATCACAACCTCGAAAAAGCCCATCGACGACTGATGCAGCAGTTGCCACCCGATTCACCGTATCGGCAGACGGTCCGCAGCGGGCTGTTTGTCGCCCTGCGCGAATTGTGGCGCAACGCGCTCAATTCACAACGCCACAGAAACGATGCGGTCGTCTCAGACGCCGCTCGCTGACGGCTCGTAATCGTACATGCGAAACGTCTTGGTCAATCGCATGCCCGCTTTTTCCAGGCCTCGCCGAGCCAATTCGTTGTCTTCCGATATCCAGGAAAACTCGGCTTCCACAAATCCCATCGCATGGGCCTTGGGCACCAAGCTCTTGAGCAACGCCAAGCCGAGCCCCCAGCGTTGATACTCGGGCACGACATTGATACTCACCACGCGCACGCGGCGAATGTCGTGCTTCTTGCTCAGCAAACGAAACACCCCAAACGGCAATAGTCGGCCGTTGATCTCCTTGATGCGCGGATTGTAGTCCGGCAAGCCTACCACCGCACCGACCGACTTGCCGTCGACAAACGCAAATACCGTCATCTCAGGGATCAACAGGAACTTGAGCGACGTGGCCAACGATTTCATCTCGGCCGGGGTTAAGGGGACAAACCCCCAATTCACCACCAACGATCGGTTGTATAGATCGATAAACGTGTCGACGTCCTGATTGAACGTTTTGCGGGTCATCGTGCGAAGCGTGGCGTTGCAGAATTGGATCGCCTGCTCGGCCGCACGTTCGATCTTCGGGTCGTTGCTCGGAATTTCCTCGCGGGTCGCCTCGTAGGCATACATGTCATGCCCTTTGCGAAAGCCGTAGCCTTCGATCAACTCGCTGTGATAGAGCGGGTTGTAGGTCATCATGAACGTCGGCCCCGAGTCGAAACCGTCGACCAAAGTACCGCACTCATAATTCATCGATGGATTAGCTGGCCCACGAAGTTTTTTGCAGCCACGCTCACGCAGCCACTGCCAGGCGGTGTTGAACAGCGCATCGCTAACCGCCCGATCGTTGACGCTCTCAAAGAAACCAAAAAAGCCGCATCCGTCGTGGTAGCGACGTTCGTGTTCGTGATTAACGATGGCTGCGATCCGACCGCTGAGCTGACCATCGCGATACGCCAAAAAAGTCTGAATTTCGGCGGTCTTGAAAAAGGCATGACGGCTGTAATTCAACAGCTCGCGCTGATTTTGCAACAACGGAGGAATCCAATGCGGATCCTGTTCGTAGAGCGTCCAGGGCAAATGCAGAAAGCGCCGCCGATCGAGCCACGAGCGAACTGGTTTAACGACGACGTTTGCCATGCCTATTTTGAAACCAACCCGGACAACGAAACGGAATCATGCACACCGACTGCTCAAAAAACCCAGCACAGGAAGGGGTGGCCACCACTCGGCCACCGCAAAACGACTACTCGGCTGACCTTCCCGGCAATCCAAGTTTATAGGGTAGGGGGACTTAGCCTAAGCGGTCAAGCCGAGCCCGAGTGCTCGCCTAACCCAGCCCCAAGCATGCTGCCGTTGTGACCTGAACCGGGCGACCGTGGTCAAAAACCACAAAGTATTGATAATAATCAAGTTTGTCGACCAAACCATGCCACAACTACGGTATTTTCTCCTATTCTACGATCAACGTGGGGATATGCAGCCTATGCGACGACTTTCCGATGTGCTCAAAATCGGCTTCTTTTTCCTGATCCTCCCGGGGGTCAATGCTCACGCTCAAAGTCCTACCGAGCGCGAACACTGGAGTCCGTCGGCCGCCCAAGACTATCTCGAATCGCGCTCGACTTGGTGGCTCAGCTGGGACGAGGCAGCACTCAAAAACCAGGGCGTCTGCCTATCTTGTCACACAACCGTTCCCTACATGCTTGCTCGCGCAGCGCTGCGGTCCCCCTCATCGTTGACCAGCGACAAGTTGCTTCGCAGCGTGCAGCAACGAGTCCGCGACTGGAATCAGGCCGAACCGTATCAACCCTCTTCCCCCGTAGCGAGTCGCGGTACCGAAAGCGTGCTGAACGCACTCGTCCTGGCGAGTGAAGACAAGCGCCTAGGCCGACAAACTCCGAGCGCCGAAACGAATCAGGCACTGGCCCATCTGTGGACCCAACAACAGCGTGACCAAGAACCGCGCGGAGCCTGGACGTGGTTTCACTTCGGTCTCGCCCCGTGGGAGTCTCACAGCGAATACTACGGAGCCTCGATGGCCGCATTGGCCATTGGCACGGCGCCTGGCTATCTTGGCAATTTCCCCAGCGACGACGCACCACGCATTGCGGCGTTACGCGAGTACCTACAAACTCACTTTAGCAAGGCCAAGCTGCATCATCGCCTCGTTGCCCTGTGGGCTGCACGTTCATGGCCAGGACTCTTCAGCGACGCACAACGTCAACAAGCGCTCTCCGAGACGCTCAAGCTGCAACAAGCCGACGGTGGTTGGTCGAGTGTCTCGCTGCTCGCTTGGCAACGTAGCGACAAAAGCACGATTCCGACGACCAGCGATGGCTACGCAACCGCCGTGGTCCTGCTGGCTTTCCAAGGAAACTCCAGCGATGAAGCTGTCACGGTCGCATTACGCCGCGCCGTTACATGGCTTGACCGGAATCAACGCACGACCGACGGAGCTTGGCCGGCCGAGTCCATGAACTCCGAGCGGACCGATGCGAACATCGCGCGTTTTATGCGCGACGCGGCCACGGCCTTTGCACTGCTCGCACTCTCCGAGAAATAAGCAGGTCTCGACCCGCATGACAACCTTCCCGCATTTGATTCTTGCCAGTAGTTCACCCCGCCGGCGCGAGTTGCTTACCGACGCGGGCTACTCGTTTACCGTCACCCCGCCTCATCCCGAGGCCGAGTGCGGCGTGTGCAGCGGCGAAACGCCCGCTCAGCTCGTCGCGCGGCTCGCGTATCAAAAAGGGGCCGACGTCGCCGGTCGAACACCCAGGGGACTCATCGTCAGCTGCGACACGGTCGCCGAGTGCCAAGGACAAATCTTGGGCAAACCGGTCGATGAACAACATGCTCGACAAATGCTCCGACTGCTCAGCGATCGTGAACATCGTGTGTATAGCGGACTGTGTGTCTGGCCCGTGCCACTCGGCTCGCCGCGGGTCGAAGTGGCCGTCACGCGACTGAAGATGGACCCCCTGAGTGATGCCGAGATCAATGAGTATCTTGCGACCGGACAGTGGGAGGGAAAGGCCGGCGCCTTCGGCTATCAGGACCGCCTCGGCTGGGTCCACATCGTCGAAGGGAGCGAATCGAACGTCGTCGGTTTGCCGATGGAATTGCTCGGCGACATGCTCGCGACAATCACCCCGTAACCGCCAGCGTCACTTGGCCAACTCCAGGGTCGCCCACAAGCTGGGGTCGTCGCGATACGGAAACTCTTCCGAGCAGACCAGCGATTGATTGCCCAACTCGCGATCGATGATCGTGCAGGCGAACCCGAGCCGCGGATGCTCGACCGGATCGAAGCCGGTAAGCGCCACGGCGGGGATGAGCGCTTCGAGCACATAACCGTCGACGCGCTTCTCGCGTCGCATTTGCAATTTTTGCAGCGAGAACGGTTTCGGATGTTCCTTGGCACGATTGATGAGAATCGGTTCGCCGTAGGGCTCGTCGAGCGCTCGCCCAGCGCCGGTCGGCATGAAGTGGAACTGATGGCAAAAGCGTGTCGCACGATGAATATCTCGCACGTCACGGGTGTCGATCCAGACGCGCAAACCATCGCTTTCGTCACTGCGTGAGTCGCGGCACCAAGGCGCCTGCCGCTTGCCCGTCACGCGCACGGCGAGTGCAATACCCGCCTCGCTCCACGCGGCTCGCAACTCAGCGCTGCCGCGCACGCCATCGAGTTCACCCAGCCACGGGAGGATATGCGCGTCGGTCAACCCGGCACCACTCGCAGACCATAAGGGATCTTTGTAGTGACAGAGAAAATTGAAGCGAAACAAAAACCGTGGCGGGAGCAGCGGCGCGCCCCCCAAGGATCGTCCAACGCTCGCTTCACTCATGATCGACCTCTCTCATGCTGACGAAACACGAGCACACGGGCTCGCGCTCAACCATCGATTTTTAACTTTTCTTTCGCTCCGCGAGCGGCGCTCGTAGCAAAGTGTTCTTGCAAGAACGCGACCAGCGCTGGATCGGCGATTTGCTCGGCGTCATGGAAACGCAATTTGACGATGTCTTTGTCGCTGCGCGTGGTTTGCAATTGCCGCCCAACACCCAAGTTGGCAAAGCTCCCCAAGGGGAATCGATTTTTGGGTCCCGCGAGCGACAACTCGACTGCCTGAGGATTCTTCGTGTGGATCGTGGCCCAGGGCTCGCCACTCGACCCCGCCATGAGATGCACCACTTGCTGATTGTTCCATAAGAACTGTGCCTGAGGCGCGGTCGACGTGAGCAGCTCGCACAAGTCTTCGAGCACCTCGGTGTCCCAATGCACTCGCTTGCCGGGCGGAAAGCCTTTGCGTGACAGATGCCAGCGTCGTCCCAACACCTTCCAAGGCATCACGTCATCCGGGTGCTGCTGCAACTTTTCGGTAAACTTCTCGAAGCCCTGCACCGACTCTTCAAGAAACTTCCAGAACTCGGGCGTGTTGATCTCGTCCCAGCCGTGGACCGTCATTTGTACTTCCTGCCAAGGTCCGCGCAGATTTTTGCTCTTCACGCGCGGTTCCGATCCGTAGACAGGCAGGTCAGGCAGTTCGTTGAGCGGCTTGAGCCCCAAACGTTCGATCAGGTCTTCACGTTGGAACGTCTTCTTGGACGTGCGGAACTTGAGCCGCAGCAACCATTCCTCGCCGGTGATCGCGTGAAAGAACCAGCCATCGCTTTTGCGCTCGCCACAGATCTCGACGATTGTGCGATTGTTCCAGTTCGTGGGCCCAAACGCGCCTAACTCGTGAATACGATCGACGACGGCAGCAAGGATGCGTCCGTCCCAACGACTCGGTTGCCCGTTGCGGCCGACCCGATCCTGTGTATGCCAGCGGCGACCGTCGGCCTCCCAGGGCATTTGTGCGTCCTGGCCGATGTCTTCGATTTCCAACTCGCCCGAGCGAGGAGCCTCTTTCGCTTGCAGCGAATGCGCCTGCCGCTCAACGAGTGGCCCCGCCGCCAGAATCGGCGCAAGCATCTCGCCCGTGTACGAGCGGAGCAGCGTGGACTCGGCCTTCTTGCGCCCCGCGCGTGAGAGCTTTTGATACGCCTCGGCATGCGTCACCAAGTCTTCGGGGGTGCCGCATGCGACGACTTGCCCCCCCTCGACCCCCGCCTCGGGACCCATGTCGATGATCCAATCGGCGGTCTTGATCACATCCAAGTTATGCTCGATGACCACGACCGAGTTGCCCAAGTCGACCAGCCGATTGAGCACGTCGAGCAACTTGGCTAGGTCCTCGAAATGCAAACCGGTGGTGGGCTCATCGAGCAGATATAGGGTCTGTCCGGTATCGGGGCGCGCCAACTCGGCGGCCAGTTTGACACGCTGCGCCTCGCCACCCGACAGTGTCGGCGCGGCCTGTCCGAGCCGCACATAGTCGAGCCCGACGTCGCAGAGCGTTTGTAGAGTTTTGCGGATTCGCGGCACATTCGCGAACAGCTCGACCGCCGTCGAGCTGGGCATATCGAGCACGTCGGCAATCGAGTACCCCTTGAATTGTACGGCCAGAGTTTCAGGGTTGTACCGCTTGCCTCGACACTCGTCGCACTCGACCCAGATGTCGGGCAAAAAGTGCATCTCGATTCGCAACTGGCCGTTACCTTCACACTTTTCGCAACGCCCGCCGGGGACATTAAAACTAAAGCGTCGAGGCGTGTAGCCGCGGAGTTTGGCCTCGGGCAAGTGCGAGTACAACTCTCGAATCAAGTCAAACACGCCCGTGTAGGTGGCCGGGTTCGAGGTGGGCGTATTGCCCAACGGCTGCTGATCGACACGGATCACTTTGTTGATATGCTCGATGCCGCGAATCGCATCGTGTGCGGCAGGAGTCGTACTCGCGCGGTGCAAGGTCTTGGCCAAGCTGTTGTACAGCACGTCCTCGATCAACGAGCTTTTGCCACTGCCGCTGACGCCGGTCACGACCGTAAACATTCCCAGCGGAATCGAGACGCTGACGTTGCGCAGGTTGTTGTGCCGCGCGCCGACGATGTCGAGCGAGGGATGAGAGATGAGGGATGAGGGATGAGGGGAAGCCGATTTTTTCTTTCGACGTCCGTCACTAACCCCTAGCCCATCATATCGCGCCCCTCTTCTTTGCTTGGGCACGCCAATCGCCTTGCGGCCACTCAGATAGGGACCGGTGACACTGTCGACCTGCGTGGCCACCTCGCTGGGGGTGCCACGCGCGACGACCTGACCACCGTGCTCGCCGCTGTGTGGCCCAAAATCGAGCAGTTGATCCGCGCCGGCAATCACTTCCTTGTCGTGCTCGACCAGCAGCAGCGTATTGCCCAGGTCGCGGAGCTTGGCCATCGCCTGGATCAGCCGCAAATTGTCACGCGGGTGTAGACCGATCGTGGGTTCGTCGAGCACATAGAGCACGCCGGTCAAACCGCTGCCGACCTGACTAGCGAGCCGAATACGCTGAGCCTCGCCGCCCGAGAGAGTCGGCGCGCTGCGCCCCAGCGTTAGGTACTCGAGACCCACGTCGTACAAGAACTGTACGCGATTGCGGACCTCGCGGACCAACTCGCCGGCCACCTTGCGTTGTGCGGCCGAAAGCTTGAGCGACTCCCACTGCTTGAGCAGCGAACCGAGCGGTGTACGACAGACCTCGTCGATCGTGCGGTCCTGAAAACGAACCGCGGCCGCGTCGTCGCGCAACCGACTACCGCCGCACGTCGAGCACTCGACCTCGTCGACCATGTGTTCTAGCCGCATGCGCAAAGCCGGCGACAGCTTCGAGGCCTCTTCCAAGGCGGGGTACAGCCCTTTGTATTGAAAGCGGAACAGAGGCGCAATCGTTTTCCCCTTGGTGCCTGTCGGATACACATCGATCATCGCGTCTCCGGTGCCATGCATAACTAATCGACGCTGCCGCAAAGGGAGTTGCTCGAAGGGCATGTCCGTCGGCACGCCCGTATGATCGCACCAAGCCTTGAGCATCTGCTGAAACAGTCGATTGTCGACCTC
>CAYLYE010000223.1:0-10234 GCA_964387325.1 uncultured Planctomycetaceae bacterium | reverse complement strand
GGCCAACGGATCGCCCGGAATATTACTGCACGCGGGACGCTGAGCGGGCCCCTCGCCTCGGCGGACGTACATGAGCGCGTCGTCGCGCTTACGTGCGCACAGGGCCGTGATCCGAAATGTGTCGATGCCCGCGGCGCGCAACAGCCGGTAACCACGTAAATGCGCGGCCAGGATTCGACCACAACCGACGATACCGATGCGAATCATGATGCGTGCTCTCGTTGACGTTTAAACAGGATTGCGTGTGATGGCCCGGCCGCGTCGATGCAGAGCGGCGTCGATGGCCGCGTTTTGCTCGGGGGTCAGTCGCCAGCCGGCTGCCTGGGCGTTTTCGCGAATCTGATCAGGTCGTTTGGCTCCGACCAAGGCGCAGGTGACGCCCGGCTGATGGATCGTCCAGTTCAACACCAACTCGGCCAGAGTGTGCCCTGACTGCTGGGCGATCGGCCGCAGGTCGTCGAGCAGGTCGTGATTTTTCTGCCACTCCTTGCCCTGGAACATCGGATACTTGCGGCGGCTATCGGTCTCAGGAAAGACATGCTCGCGCGGCAACTTGCCGGCTAGCAACCCCTTGAGCAACGGCCAGTAGATGACCACCGCGACGTTGTGCTCCACACACCACGGCAGCGTGTCGAGCTCGATGTCGCGCTGCAACATGTTGTACGGCGGCTGGTACGCGGCGAGCGGACACTCGGCGGCGAAGGCTTCGAGCTGTTCGAGCGAAACATTCGAGACGCCGACGGCGCGAGTCTTGCCCTCGTCGAGCAGTCGCTTCAATTCACCGGCGCTCTCGACGATCGGCGTGTTGGGGTCAGGCGCATGCAGGTAAAGCAGATCGATGTGGGTCGTTTGCAGTCGTTGCAGACTCGTCTCGCAATGGCGCCGCAGCGTGGCCGGTGTGGTATCGAATATCTGCTGCCGGCCTGGTCCCCAGGCGATACCCCCTTTCGTGGCGATCACCATCTCGTTGCGACGTGAGCCCAGCGCGCGGGCGATAAGCCGCTCACTCTCGCCATCGATGCCATAGTTATGGGCCGTGTCGAGAAAATTGATTCCCAACTCGAAGCAGGCCCGAATCGTGGCGAGGCTGTCGTCGTCGGTGACTCCGAGGCTGGTCATGCCCGCGATCGGCCAGCAGCCCAGCGCAATGGTCGAGACCTGCAAGCCTGATGAGCCGAGAGGGCGTTGTTCCATGTTCAGGACTTCAGCTCCGTGAGGGCTTCGAGCACCTGCGCGTCATGGCCGTCGACCTGAACTTTTTTCCACGCCCGCTGCACGATCCCCGTGGCGTCGATCAAGAACGTGCTGCGTTGAATGCCCCAGGATTTTTTACCGTACATATTTTTCTCGCGCCAGGCACCGTACTTTTCGGCCACCTTGTGGTCGACATCGCAGAGCAGCGGGAAGTTGAGCTGAAACTTGTCGCGAAACTTGACGTGACTCGCGACGTCGTCGGTGCTGACACCGAGCACAATGGCGCCCAGTTTCTTCAATTGCTTCGACGCATCGCGAAACGCGCAGGCCTCACGGGTGCAGCCGGGGGTGTCGTCGCGCGGGTAAAAGTAGAGCACGACCGGATTGCCGAGCAGTTCTTTCAATTTGACTTTCGTGCCGTCATCGGCCCCCAGGGTAAAGTCGGGGGCCTTTTGTCCTTCTTCAACCCAATCACTCACCGGCGGCCTCGCTTTCGTGTAGCAAGATTCAAGTCAAAAACATGGTGCATATTATAGCGGCCTCGCGGGCTCGCTGGAGGGGTGCCGATCGTAGCGTATTTTCCGACGGATGTCCCCCGACCCGGCTGGGAACATTTCACCCCGTAGCAAGATGGACCGTTGGACGTTAAACTGGAGATGTGGAATTTTGACGCCGCGGAGTCGATTTGACTCCGATCAACTTTTTGACCAACACCAGGACTTTTGTGGCGACGAGCAGCGTCCCATCGACCGACAACCCCGCGCCACGTGGCGAGCGCGCGTTGCAACGCGCATTGGCGGCGGCACGCACGGCCGTCGATAACAAGGGGCGCGACATCGTCATTCTCGATCTCCGCGAGTTGACCACCGAGTTCGATTATTTCGTGCTCGTCACGGGTGGCAGCCGGCGACAGTTGCACGCCATCAGCGAAGAGATCGACCACACGCTGGAAGACAACCTGCACGACCGACGGATCGGCCTCGAGGGCTACACCGAGAGCCGCTGGATTCTGCTCGACTACGGCGACGTCGTGTTGCATCTGTTCGATGAAGAGACCCGCAAGTATTACGCGCTCGACGATCTCTGGTCCCAGGCGCGGCGCGTGCCGTTCGACCCGGCCAAGACGTAAGCTTGAGCTGTGCTCGCCCACGATCTCGTCGCCCCCTCGTTCATCTGTACTCTGTGAGCATTGGATGCCATGAACGTTCTCGTTGAACTGCGAAAGCGAGTCCGAGCCGCGTTGCAGCAGATCGCGCCCCAAGCCGATCACGCGGCGCTCATCGAGTTGGTGACTCCCAGCCAGGACGCGAAGTTCGGCGACTATCAGGCGAATTGCGCCATGCCGCTCGGCAAGCAGCTTGGCAAGGCACCTCGCGATATCGCCGCGCAACTGGCCGCCATCGTTGCATTCGAGCCGATATTCGAAGCCCCGACGATCGCCGGCCCAGGTTTCCTTAACTTCCGCCTGCGCGACGACTGGCTCGCCGCACAAATGCTTTCGGCGATCCAGGATCCGCGATTGGGAGTCGAACCGGTTGCGACTCCGAAGACCTATGTGATCGACTTCTCGGCTCCGAACGTAGCCAAGCCGATGCACGTGGGGCACATCCGCTCGACCGTCATCGGCGACGCGCTGCAACGCACCTTGCGGTTCCTCGGCCATCGGGTGATCACGGACAATCATCTGGGTGATTGGGGCACGCAGTTTGGCATGATCATTTACGGTTACAAACATTTTTGCGACCGGGCGGCCTACGAACGCAACGCGATCGACGAGTTGGCCCGGCTCTATCGGCTCGTGCATCAATTGGTCGCTTATCGCGAAGGGCTGGCGGCGATTCCCAAGTTGGAGCAAGCGGTCGCTACGGCCGAGGCCGACGTTCAGCGGCGAGAAGGTGCAGCGCCGGGCGGCGATGCCGCGGCCGAGAAGAAAGCCGCCCAAGCGTTGAAGAAGGCACGCAGTTCGCTCGACGATGCGCGACGCGAGCTGGCCGCGCAACGCGACAAGATCGCCCAAGCCGAGTCCGACGCAAAACTGAGCCCCCTGCTCAAGCAGCACACGCAGATCGACCAGGACGTGCTGGCCGAGACAGCCAAGCTTCACGAGGGGGACGCGGAAAATTGTCGGCTGTGGCAGGAGTTCATGCCTCCTTGCCTCGAAGCGATCAACGAGATCTATCGTCGTGTTCATGTCACGTTCGACGAGACCCTCGGCGAGAGTTTCTATCACGATCAACTGGCTCCCGTCGTCGACGACCTGTTAGGGCGAGGCTTGGCTAAGGAAAGCGACGGCGCGTTGTGTGTGTTTCTGAGCGATTCGCCTGCGCCGATGATTATTCGCAAGAAAGACGGCGCGTTTCTGTATGCGACCACTGATCTGGCGACGATCCGCTATCGGGTCGAGCGCTGGCACCCAGACGCCATCCTGTACGTGGTTGACCATCGGCAGGGGTTGCACTTTCAGCAGCTTTTTGCCGTGGCCCGGCTCTGGGGCTACGAACACATCGAGTTGCAGCATGTCAGTTTCGGCACGGTACTGGGTGACGACGGCCGGCCTTTCAAGACTCGCTCGGGCGACACCGTGGGACTCAAGGGCCTGCTGGACGAAGCGGTCGAACGGGCCGCGACCGTGGTGCGCGAAAATAACCCGGACATCGCGCCAAGCACAGCGCAGCACGTGGCCGATGCGGTCGGCATTGCCGCGCTCAAATACGCTGACTTGTCTCAAAATCGCACGAGCGACTACACGTTCAGCTACGAAAAAATGCTGGCCATGAACGGTAACACGGCGACCTATATGCAGTACGCCTACGCGCGGGTGCGGAGCATATTTCGCCGGGGCGAGATTGACATCGACACCCTACGAGCACGCGGCACGAGCCTCTCGCTCGCGGCCAGCGCCGAACGGGCTCTCGCGCGTCAGATCCTGCGATTCTCGGAAGCCCTTGATCAGACCGTGAGCGATTATCGACCGAACCAGCTCACGGCTTATCTGTTCGAGTTAGCCAACTCATATTCGACCTTTTTCGAGCAATGTCCGGTGCTCAAGGCCGAGTCGCCGGAATTGCGTGACAGTCGGTTGCTGTTATGCGATTTGACAGCTCGCACGATTCGCCAGGGCCTCGAGTTGCTTGGCATCGGCGTGGTCGAGCAGATGTAACGACCGTTCCGGCCCATGCCCATCGACGACTATTTTCGCTGGGCCTTCCAATGTTGATATTCTTGATTGGTTTTCTCATCCGAGGGATACGTACCGACGAGACTTGCGCCTTGCTGGATCTTCTCGATGATGAATAGCTCCTTCAGTTCCTGCTCGACCGCGTCACGAGCGACTTCGTCGGCCAGATGTCGTGGGATCACGACGACCCCTTCGGCGTCGCCGACCAGGATGTCGCCCGGGTAGACCGCGACGCCACCGCAGCCGACCGGGAGTTGGTAGTCGGCCGGATGATGCACGGTTTTGTTCATTGCGGCGTGAGGCGCCTTGGCGTAGGCCGCGATGCCGGCCGTGGCAATCTCGGGCCAGTCACGAAAGCAGCCGTCGGTCACAATGCCAACGCCGCCACGCACTTTAATGCGCGTCGCAAGGATCGCACCCATCGTGCCCGACCGCTCTTCGCCCCGGGCGTCGATCACGAGCACGTCGCGGGGTCCGATCCGCTCGATGGCCACGCGCTGGGCGTCGGTCAGGTTGTCGACCGCCAGACTATGATCGATATCCTCTCGGGCCGGGATGTAGCGGAGCGTGAATGCTTGTCCCACCATGCGTAATTGTGGGGCCAGAGCGCGTGCCCCGGTGATGAACACGTTCCACAGGCCGCGCTTAGCCAACTGCGTGGTGAGCGTGGCGGTGCTGGGTTGTTCGAGCAGTTTCCAAGTCTCGGCGGCGATGGGGCACAGATCGGGCATGACGGTCCTTTCAGAAGATAAGAGTTATTCAGAGGGCACGACGTCCGAGTGAACGACGATCCGTGCCGCCAACTGGCGCGCGGCGGGGGCATCGAGTCGGCCGGGCAACAGCTGCGCGACATTTTGTGCGGCGCAGGCCATGCCCAACTTCACCGCGTCGAGCAGGCTCCGGCCTTCGACCACCCCCCAGGCGAGCCCGGCGGTCAAACAGTCGCCGCAGCCGATGGGGTTCACGACCCGCTCGACGCGCGGCGGCTCGAGTCGCCAGACATGACTGGACTGGCCGACCCACAAGGCTTTGCTCCCCTGCGTGACGACGAGCGACTTTGCGCCGCGTGACTGCATGACTCGGATCGCGTCGGCGAGTGCCGCATCGTCGTCGAGCGGTTTGCCGACGGTGTGCCCCAGCTCTTCGCGGTTCGGCTTGATGATCGCGGGGTGAAGTGGAAGTACGGCGAGCAACTCGGGCCCACGAATGTCGAGCACCGTGGGGACCGTGACGTTGCGCAGCAGGTCGTGCCAGAACGTGGTCGGCGTGCCCGAGGGCATTGAGCCGGTGATGACGATGCACGTGGCCTGGGGAGCCAACTGTAGAAACGCCTCACGAAACGCCTGCAACTCGGCGGCGGTGATGGGCGTCGCGTTCTGCACCAACTCGGTCGTCTGCTTGCTCGCGCGATCGAGTACGGTTGTGCAAACCCTCGTCGGCGCGGCCGTGGAAATCCACGTGGCGTTTGCGTGACAGGCGCGGAACTCGGCCTCGATCGGTTCGCGTGCCCAGCCGCCGACGATGCTCAGCGTATGCGAAGGGACTTGCAGATGGGCGAGCGCGATGCCCACGTTGAGCACTTTGCCCGACGCGCTCCAGCAGGCCTCGATGGCCCGATTCACTTCGCCAATCCGCAAGGCCTCGAAACACAACGTCTGTTGCCAAGCCGGTGAGAGTCCCGCGACGAGAATCACAGCCGCGTCTCCAGCAGGGAGCGTAACTCGGGATCGGCAAGTTGACGTGGATTGCCATTCATGCTGTTGCCTCGAGAGCCGGTCACGAGTGCGTCGAGTTGCCCACGATATACACCCAACGCGCTCAGTCTGTTGGGAATACCCAGCTCGTTGCACAGGGCGTGAATGTGTGCGATGAACCGATCGGCGGCCTCGGTGTCGTTCATCGAGGGCAACCCCAGCGTGTCGCGCGCCAACTGTGCGAGCTGCGGCAGGCACACCTCACGATTCACTTCGAGTGCGATGGGAAGCATGACCGCGCAGGCCAAGCCATGCGGCACGCGACACACGCTCCCGAGCGCGGCGGCCACGCCGTGAGCCAGTCCCAGGCCCGAGTTGGCCAGCGCGATGCCGCTCAACAAGGCGGCGTGCGCCATGGCCTCGCGGGCCGGACGCGAACTGCCGTTGCGAACGGCCTCGACCACGCAAGGCAAGGCGCGGCGAAGACCGTCGACCGCCAAGGACTGTGGCACGGGCTTGGCCGAGCGGCACAGATAACTCTCGATCAACTGCGTGATCGCGTCCATGCCCGTGTAGGCGGTCGTCGTTGCAGGGACCGACACGCTCAGCTCAGGATCGACCAGCACGACGCGCGGGACCATTTTGGGCGAGCGAATACTCTTCTTAAACGGAGGATCATAACTCGAGATGACCGCGTTCTTCGTAGCCTCGGTGCCTGTGCCGCCCGTGCTAGGCAGGGCGATCAACGGGAGCGGGGCCCGCTCGATTGCAAGGCCTCGGCCGACCCCTTCGAGATAATCACGGACCGAGGCGCGATGCGATTGAGTGAGCACGGCTGCGGCGGCCTTGGCCAGATCGATGGCGGAACCTCCACCGATCGCAATCAAGATATCGCCCTCGGCAACGTTGCGTGAGCGGCACTGCTCGACCAGTGCGTCGACGTCGGCCACTTCGGGCTCATGTGAGATTTGCGCGACCAACTCGGTGGGTATGCCTCGATCGAGCAACGACTGTTGCAGCGAAGCGAGCGTGCCGTTGCGCTCGAGGGTTTTGGAACCGGCGACCAGCCAGACACGATCTCCCAGCTCAGAGGCGAGCGTGGGCAGCTCGGAGCGGCGTCCCCAGCCAAAGACAATGCGTTGCGGCAGTAGCAAGTCGTAGTGCAGCGTCATTGTGGTGCATGATCCCCAGTCACTCTATGTTCATTATCCGAACGAGGATCATGATAACGGCGCGAGGCCGATTGATCGAGAATCAAAAAAAAGCCCGGCGCTCTTTGAGCAGCGCCGGGCTGAAAAACACGACGGTTCGATCAAGCGGTTACTTTTTGAGTACGACGAAACGGTTACCCGCCCCGGTCCGTACGAGCAGCAGCAGTCGATCGGCTTTGTCGAGCTTGGTGATCGCGGTGCGGAATTGGTCGACGTTCTCGACCGGTTGCTTGTCGACCTCCATCACGAGCATGCCCGTTTGCAAGCCTGCCTCGGAGGCAGGACTATCCGCGGTCACGTCGGAGATGAGCACACCCTGGTATTTGCTGAACCCCAGTTGCTCGGCCTCTTTGCTGGTCATGGTGGTCACTTCGATGCCCCAGGTCTTGTCGAGATAGCCTTTGTTGCTGAGTTCGTCTTGAGCGCCGCCGCCATTGCGACGGGCCACGCGACCAAAACTGTCGGGCAACCCCTTCATGACCACCTCGACGGTCATCGACTTGCCGTCGCGTAGGATGTTGACTTGCTGCTTGGAGTCGATCGGGCAACGCTCGACCACCTCTTGCAAGTCGCGTGGCGATCGGACCGCGGTGCCGGCGAACGTCACGATCACATCGCGGCTACGCAAGCCGGCTGTGGCGGCAGGCGTGTCGGGATGCACCTCACTGACGAGAACACCTTGACCGCGTTTGACACCCAGTTGATCGGCCAAGTCGGCATTGATCTCTTCAATGCCAATGCCAAGGTAAGCGCGTCGCACGCTGCCGCTGTCGATCAGTTGTCCCATGACCCACTTGGCAAGATTGATCGGGATGGCAAAGCCAATACCTTGATAACCGCCACTGTTCGAGGCAATGGCCGTGTTGATGCCAATCACCGCGCCATCCAGGTCGACAAGCGGTCCACCCGAGTTACCGGGATTAATCGCAGCGTCGGTTTGCAGGAACCGCGTGCGTTGACCGGCGCCGAGTTCGCGCCCCTTTCCGCTGATGATGCCGGCGCTGACCGTTAGATCGAGACCGAACGGGTTGCCGACGGCAATCACCCAATCGCCGGTGGCCAGTTTGTCGCTATCGCCGATGGCCGCGGCTGGCAGTGTCCCCGCCCCCTTGATACGCAGCACGGCCAGATCGGTTTGTGGATCGGTCTTGATATCGGAGGCGGTAAATTCACGGCCATCGGCCAAGCGGACGGTCACCTCGTCGGCCCCCTCGACCACGTGATTGTTCGTGAGAATAATGCCGCTCTTGTCGACAATCACGCCCGAGCCGGTGCCTTCGCGGCGCGGCCGAGAGCCCCCCGGGTCGCCACGAAAGCGCGGGTCGTTGTCGTTAAAGAAATCCTCGAACGGAGTTCCCTTGAACGGGTTGGCCTGCGAGCGGCCGTTGCCGTTACGCTCTTGAGCAACTCGTGGCTTACTGTGCGTTTCGATCGTCACCACCGCCGGAACGATTGCCTCGCTGGCGGCGCGAAAGGCGTGCGACAAACCTCGGGCCGCCTCGTTACCCGCCGCCGAACTCTTCTCGGCTCGGGCTTGGGCGACGAAGGTTTGATGTGTCGACGGGGTCAATAAGTACGCGCCCCCACCGATCAGTCCCAAGGCCACGGCGAAACCGCTCGCCATGCGCCAGAGTGGTTGATGCACACGTTTCATGAATATGACTCCTGACAAAATTGAATGGACCCCAGCAATCAAGCGGGTTCTCGGCTGTGTAACTCGAATGAGGGGAATTAAACCGCTCACACGGCCCGCGTGTAAATAGTTGTTGTCGGTAATTGATACGTTGTCGACAAACGATTGGTTCGCACGCAGAAAGTTGCCAGCCAGGAAGTAATCTTGCAAATGCCCCCGATGCTTCGCCAAAGTAGGGGGTCATGGGCCTGGGCGAATCGATTGGTTTGACAATATTCGCATTGCTAATTAATTTAGGGGTAATAAGTTACATCGCACATCCACCTCGATTCCGAGGTCGAAGAGAGACCACTCCGCATGGGTGCTACCGTCGGGTCCGAAACGACCCCGGAAATTCTTGCCAAACTTGATGGCTGTGAGCAGCGCCTCGGCTATACGTTTCGCAATCGCCATCTGCTGCGCTCGGCGCTGACCCATGCCAGCGGCGCGCTGCACCGACTGGCATCGAACGAGCGGTTGGAATTTCTTGGCGATGCGGTGATGGGGGGCGTTGTCTGCGAGTTGCTCTACCATCGTTTTCCCGAGTACCTCGAAGGGGATTTGACGCGCATCAAATCGATCGTGGTCAGTCGGCAGACGTGTGCGATGATCAGCGAACGACTCGGTTTGGAGGCGTTTTTGGTGCTGGGCAAAGGGATGACCACGAGCCCCAACGTGCCACCCTCGTTGTTGGCCGACGTGTTCGAGTCACTCGTCGCGGCCATTTACTTGGACGGTGGCTTTGCCGCGGCGCACGCCTTTATCGAGAGCCATCTGGGACCCGAGATCGAGCGCGCGGTCGATGGCGAGCACGGCACGAATTTCAAATCGCTGTTGCAGCATTTCGCCCAGCGTGAGTTCAATACGACCCCCACGTATCAGTTGCTCGACGAGAAGGGGCCCGACCACAGCAAGTGCTTCAAGATCGCGGCGCAAGTCGGCCGCAACCAGTATCAGCCCGCCTGGGGACGCAACAAGAAAGAGGCCGAGCAGCGGGCCGCTCGCAATGCACTGAGCGAGCTCAACGGCGAGCCGATCCCGTTTCCGACCGACTAACAACCCCTATGCGGGTGGTTTTTACTTGTTCGGGAATAAACCACTCCATTCTTGTCGATCTATGACATAGCCAGACCCAGCCGGGCTTATTCCAGCCGCCGGCCGTAAGATTTTGTCGGAACAAGAGTTGACCCACTATTAGGATCGCTCATAATCTGAACAAATCGGTTCGTAGTGGGTTAATTTAGTCGTGAACCAATCGAGACGGCTCGAAGTTGGGAGCTGAATG
>CAYLYE010000222.1:5977-10285 GCA_964387325.1 uncultured Planctomycetaceae bacterium | reverse complement strand
AACCCCTTCCGTTGGTTACCCCGATACTGACTTGCTTTGCGGATATTGAACCCCGGGAAGTTGCTTGGTTGTGGCCAGAACGTGTACCGCTCGGTCGCATCACTTTGATTGTAGGCCGGCCCGGTGAGGGCAAGTCGTTCTTAACGACCGATATGGCAGCGAGAGTGACGACGGGAACAACTTGGCCTGATGGGAGCGTATGTCCGCAAGGATCAGCCATTCTCATGTCGGCGGAAGATGATCCACACGACACCATTCGGCCGCGCCTTGATGCTCATCACGCTGACGTGAACCGAGTTCACCTACTATCAGCAGTAAAGCGATCCGATGAACGGGGGCAACGTGAGCAAGTTATTACACTCGCTGATGTTCAAGCGATTGAAGAAACCTTGAAATCGGTACCCGACTGCAAACTTATTGTCGTGGACCCGATTGGAAGTTTTCTCGGCTCCAGAACTGATGCCCATCGTGACAATGAGGTGCGAGCAATTTTGTCCCCGATCACAGCGCTCGCAGAGAAGTATGGGCCGGCCATCGTCATCGTTGCCCATCGCCGGAAAAGCACCGGCACCAGCGCTGACGACTTGGCCTTGGGCAGCCGAGCCTTTACGGGCATCGCGAGGGCAGTGTGGCACGTGTCGGCCGACTCTGAAAACAAAGAACGTCGGTTAATGTTACCCGGTAAGAACAATTTGGCCCGTGGAGGGAGCGGCTTAGCCTTTTCGATCGTTGACAAGCCTGGACGTATTAAATGGGAAGAGGGGGCGGTGACCATGAATGCCGACGAAGCCTTGGCGGTCGAAAACCGAGGGCAAGAGCGTAAGCAAGGGCCAGATGCCCACGAACTACGTAGGGCAATCGAGTGGTTGAATACTACGCTTGCCAAAGGTCCACGACCGGCTGGGGATGTTCTTGATGAATGGAAAAACGGTCAAGGGGGAACCAAACGAACACTCGACCGTGCCAAGGCAAGTCTGCAAGTTAAGGCATACCGTGACAAAGTGCCGGGACCGTGGCATTGGCGACTGGCAACCTTGGGAGTCACAATCCCGGAACAGGAAGTACTTGGCATTCTTGGCAACCTTACGGAAAACAGGGCAGATATCGTGAATTCGGAAGTGAATACTGGCAACGATGCCAAGCTGGAAGAATCTGGCATTCTTGACGCCAAGCAAGATCAACCCCAAGGTGGTGAGGGCAAGGCTTAGCCATTCGCTGGCTAACATGACTGGAAAATAACATGATTTTCATAACGAAAACATTCTGATAGGATAAAGCAATGGTCAAGAAACGAACCAAGCAACTGACTGACCAACTGCGACAGGCCATCAACGATTCTGGCTTGACTCGCTACCGCATTTCACAAGAGACGGGAATTAGCCAGCCCGTGCTATCAAACTTTTACAACGGCCGGCGCGGGTTATCGATGGAAGCTCTCAACGCGCTGGGCGACTTTCTGCAACTCAAAATCGTGATGGGACGCAAACCCGAGAAGGAAGGCAAATAATCATGGCCAGTATCAGCACGGACAGCAGCGGCAATCGGAGAATTCAGTTTGTCGACGGCGACGGTGGTCGCAAGTCGATCTATCTTGGCAAGCTCGCGATGAAAGCGACGCTCGCCATCAAAGCCAAGGTGGAAGCCGTTCTCTCGGCGACAACGGCCAAGGTGAGCATTGATACCGAAACCTCACGCTGGATCGAGTCTCTCGACGATACGCTGGCTGACAAGTTGGCGGCGGTTGAATTGATCCCAAAGCGAGAACGGCAATCGATCAAGGTGTTTCTCGACGACTACGTGAAACGCCGTAGCGATGTAAAGCCGGCAACTCGACAGATTTGGCGGTTTGTCATCAACGACTTGTGCGAGTTCTTCGGCAATGATCGACCGATTATCAAGATCAGCGAAGCCGAGGCCCTCGACTTTAAGCAATCCCTGATCGACCGTAAGCTGTCGGCCGCGACCGTCGCTAAGCGTTTGCAACAAGTGCGGTCATTCTTTCACGACGCACGACGACGCAAGTTGATCCCTGCCAATCCATTTGCCGAAGTCAGTGCCAAGTCAGTCATAAAACTCGACAAACGCCGATTTGTCACCCGTGATGAGGCCATCAAGCTATTAGACGCTTGCCCGAACTTCACTTGGCGAACCATTGTTGGGCTAGCTCGCTTCGGCGGCCTCAGGTGCCCGTCCGAAGTGCTCTCGCTCCGCTGGCAGGATATTGATTGGGACAAGCGGCGCATGGTCGTACAAAGCCCTAAGACCGAATGCCACGGCAAAGGGACCCGCGTAATTCCGCTATTTCCGGAACTCTCGACGATCTTGACTGATGCGTTCGAGCAAAGCCCCGAAGGGGCTATGTTTGTTGTCGATCCGAAGTACCAGCGCAGCTCGAAGGGAATCAACGGCTGGCGGAATTGCAACCTTCGGACGACCTTTGAAAAGATCATCCGGCGAGCCGGCCTAGAACCCTGGCCGAAGCTGTTCCATTCGCTTCGATCCAGTCGTGAAACCGAGTTGGCGGCCGACTACCCAATTCATGTCGTTACAGCTTGGCTCGGCAACACGCCGACGATTGCTTTGCGTCACTACTTGCTGACGACCGACGCCGACTTCGACCGGGCGGCGGCCGGGAACGAGACGACGCATAATCCGACGCAGCAATTAGCGGGAATGGCTCGCCGAGAATCGCACGCTGAAAACGAAAACTGCGAAATTCCCGCAGAAAACGAATTGTTGCAGGATTGTGCGAATGTGGAAAACTGGGGAACTAGGATTCGAACCTAGACTAAGGCGTCCAGGCTGGAGCGTGATGCGGACGCAAGAGATGCGATTGCTGGGACCGCTATTTGAAAAACGATAGGAGTGCGCGCGGGTACTTCACTCCACCAGCACTGTTGGCCACTGTCGTACCGCCGCCCTCAGTGAATCTCCACCGGCCGACCAAATTAGACCCAGCCTCGCCGCCGCTGTTGATCGTCGCGATATTGGCAAGGCTGATTACGTCAGAGTGGGTGCGAATATCAGTCAGCGTGCAGATGCAGTTCGCGTTCGACACGTCCTCTCCGGCAAGGAACAGACCATAGGCATCACCGGCACCTTGGCTGTTCCCGATGGTCATGCCCTTACCGATCAGATCGACGGCCGCTGCGTCCGAGTGTGCAACAGCGGTTGTGTCGGCGACCCCGCGATTCACGGTAAGGGTGTTGGTTGACTTACCGGTGACGTACATGATTTCTTCATCAACCCTGATAGTGTAGTTCGCATATCCAAAGCCGCTGGCATCATCGAGATCAAAAGTCGTCTGCGAATCATCGATCGCATCGGTCAACTGCGACGATTGATAAACGACCTGCGAACCATCAATCCAGAGCATCAGCGACGTGAGATAATACATCCACAAGTAGTGGTGCAGGTTGGTGTCAGCAATCGCGCTGAACGGAACGATGCCGGATCCGCCGCTGTAAAACGAATGATTCGGCGAAGAAAAACCAAAGAGCGGAGCATAGTCATTGCCACTGTGATCGCCGTTCCCTTTGCCGAAGATGTACTTGTTCGCTTGACCAAGATCGTCAATTCGCAGACGGTACGCAAAAACCCAACTCGCGTAGTCGCCAAGGTAGATCGGTGGCCCAGGTGCGACGAGCCCAGCACTCCCCGACCCAGTGAATTGCACGCCATTGAGATTGCTCGACGGCCCGAGGCCACTCACCCAAGTCGGATTATAGAGCGTAATGTTACTCGCCATTGGCGTCGGCCTCCGTCACTTCCTCAATCGTGTGACCTAGGCCCCGCCAGTAGGCAATCGAATAAACCGGAAGCAACGCAATCCATTGCCCATTGCGCAGCCGATCGATTTGCTTGCTCTGCTCGTCAACTGCTCGAGCATAGAAACGATCGGCGGTGGTTTCGACTAGAAAGTACCTCATTAGTCCACCAGCCACCCCCGGTACACGCCCGATCCTTTCGAGACGATCACGATGGTATTGACCGCGCCGGCTGCGGTCGCAAGTGTTGGTGCCGATTCACCAGCCCATACGATTCCGCTCCACCACGTCACGAGACGGTTCCCGGTACCGTCTTGGGTCAGTTCGATCCAGAGTTTCTTGCCGTCTGCGTCGTTGCTCACTGCGAGCGTGCGATTGTCGCCGAGCGTAACGCGATGCTTCTCGCCCGCGTCGAAGTCGAACGTGATCGTCGAGCCGTCGGTGTCGTCAACCCACTGATACGGCAATCGCGACGGCAGCAGCGTCCCCGCCGTGATGTTGCCGGCGTTGGTCGTGTCCGCGTTGAGAACGTTGCTGAGCC
>CAYLYE010000222.1:0-5877 GCA_964387325.1 uncultured Planctomycetaceae bacterium | reverse complement strand
CGTCGGCAGGCCGCTCAGGCTCGAATACTGACCCGTGGTCGCGACGTCGGCCAGCGAGGGGCGACCGGTGAGGTCCCCGTAGGCTCCGCTGGTAGCGACGAGCGCCAAGCCTGAGACGGCCCCCGAGGTGATCGCGATCGCCGTGGTGCTCAACTCCGTGACCACACCGTTACGCACACCAAGAATCAACGTCACAGCGCCAGCACCCATCGTGCTCGCGCCGACGCCGGCTGCCGGCATCTGCGCCAAGGCAAGCTGGCCCGCCGTGATGTTGCCGGCGTTGGTCGTGTCCGCGTTGAGAACGTTGCTGAGCCCCACCTGGCTCTTGCTGAGGCCTGTCAGCGCCGAGCCGTCGACGGCCGGCAGGTGGCCCGAGCCGTCGAGCTGGACGACGTGGTTGGCTGTCGTGCCAACATCCAACGCCGCGGCCGTGCCAAGCGTCGGCAGGCCGCTCAGGCTCGAATACTGACCCGTGGTCGCGACGTCGGCCAGCCCCGAGATTGTGCCGGGTTCACTGGCACGCAACGGAAACGATTTACCCGACGACAGGAAGGATCCATCGCCGGCCGAGACCTGAATCTCGCCGCTCGCGCCATGAGAGGCCTGTGAGGCCTGCTCTTGCAAGAAGGTCACGATCCCGCCAGCGGTGATGACCAGCGTCACGCTGGCGTTTGCGGCATGAGGGATGGCGGCGGTCGATTCTGCGCCACGAGTCACCGTAAAAACAGCCCCTGCGACCGCGGTGACGATCAAGATCTCGCTATCGATCATCACACGGAAATTGCCCGATGTCGGGAAGCCCGTCGCATCATGCACCGTGAGGGATGTCTGCGAGGCTCCGATGCCATCGAGCAGGGATGATACGACGGAGTTGGCCAGGCGTTCAGTCATGCCCTAACTACGCTGCTCCGGAATTATCACGCGCGTGTTAACCGGCGTGGTAATCACGGCAGGAAATGCAGATCGGCAGCTTCTTTCCGTCTGTGCCCTTCACGCCGCCGACGTGCTCCATGCACTCGCCGAATTTCGAGCACGCGAAGACGTCGAGCAACCGCTCATTGCCTCCGCAGAGCCGACACATCTCTTGCCGCAAGGCATCGGGGCCACGATGTACACACGGCGCGCGAGACAACGGCGGGGGCTCGACCAAGTCTTTCACTTTTGGGTCGTCGTCGTCGGCATTTCTCCAAACGCAAATCGAGCAAATCCGCTCCGACGTCCGGCCTCCCGGTAAGTGCATCCGGCGATGTGAGCATAGCATTTGCCCGTCGACTATAGACAATTTCGAGCAATCGACCGCGCTCATACTTTCGCCCAAGTTACTTGCTGACCGGCAGACCAAAAACAGGTGTCATTCGAGTTGCCCGACAAAAAGTCAGCGACCCCTGAACACGAGGCGGCGTCGAAGCGGCCGGCGTAGACCTGTCGAAAGCGGGTGACCGACTGTTGTAAAAAACAAACCCCCTGCGGGCCGCCAAGTAAAAACACGTCGTCAGGAATCGCATCGCACGTCGGGCCAAGTGGTGAGGCCGCAAAGAACCAAAAATCAATGTCGACCGTAGTCTGACCGCTCATGCAGTTGTAGGAGAACGTCAGCTCTGGGAATGGCCCGCCGCCTTGCGGCAAGACCCCGTCTTCGCGACACGGCCGCCAGTAGCTTGTCACGCCGTCGACTTCGAGGTATCGGACGTCGCACTGAAAGGCGTCCGGAATCTCGACGTCGTCGTGGAGTCGATAGCTCTGGTTCGCATTACCGCCGTTGTCGGTAGGCTGATCGCAACAGCAGCTCGGCCGGCCAAGTGCCTGTGCGTTGCCCAGCGAGTTGACGCGCGCCATCAGGTACGATCCGGCGAACCCCGTACAAACACAGTGGCAGTCCGAGTTGTATTTTGCGGTCGGGGCCGGGATCGTAATGAGAAACTGCCAGTCCTTCCACGTCGATCGCCGCGCGCCGTTGGCGAACAAGTGCCGCTCGGGGCAGCAACACGGGCAGCAGCGTGATTGTCCGCCGTCGCCGAACGCATCGCCCTTGAGTTGCAGACCCATGTTTAATCCGAGCTCAGGCCGGCACACTGCCCTTGCACCACAACGAACGTGCGCGGGTCGGACAGGTCCTTAAGAATCGCAATCCACGCCCCGGCCATCGAGATGCTCATTGGGTTCTCAAATGTGTACCCACTCACGGATCCGGTACCCGATCCTGAGTACACGAGCTGCGCCTTGGGTTTGTGCTCGATGATCGTCCAGCGGTTCCCGTCCCAGCCGCAGACCACAGGGGTGCCGACGGCGAGCGTGGTCTTATCCGGTAGACACCACGGCCAGCAATCAAACGGTCCATAATAGGACGCAGCGGCATCGACCGAGGTGGCGTCAAAGGGTTGGTCCGGGAAATAAGGCCGAAAAGCCCCCTTCCAGGTGCTTGCTGAATTCGCCGTGTCATACACGACCGCCGAGGTGAGCTTGCCTTTGACGATCGTCATCAAATGCAGCGGGCCGTTAGCTCTCCGCGCAGCGCGCTGACCTTTGGGGAGATCCTCAATCTTCCTGATGCCGGCAGCAATGCGCGAGAATTGCTCGGGCGATAGGTAATAGGAGGTCATCAGATCGGCAGACTGTTAAAATTCGCCGTCTTTAGACGGTTGTAGGTTTTCCAGACGTAGGCGGTCGAAGACTCGGCAAGCGCCTTGCCGCTGCCGTCGAGTGGCCAGGGTGAGGAAACCTCACGCCCGCTCTTGATGATTGGTATCAGCTTCCCGGCGGCATCTTTTTCCATGAAACCTGCATCGAGCACCTCAGCCTGCCAGGTCTTGAAGTGAATGACGAATTGCGCTGAGACCGCCCAATAGAGCGTAGTGCTCGACTCATCCTGAAAAATCTCTTGCGTCGCATCCAATGCGCGACACCAGACCAAGCCGGCTGCATGCCCTTTCCAGGTTGCGGAGTTCACGCGGCCGCAGTAGCCCGTCGACCAACTGGATGGATCCGTCAACGTATTCCAGGTGACCGACATCACGGGCAACATCAGTGTTTGTGTCACCGTGGGATCGAACGGCTGCCCCGCCGAGTTCAGCACGGCGGCATTGGTGATAACATCCTTGTCGAGGGGAGCTTCAAACGGCTCGTGTCCCCAGGCGTATTTGGGGATGTCGAAGAAATCTTCCGCCGCGGGGATGTAACCATAAGAGCAGATCACCTCCCACGTCAGGCCGCATTTTTCGTCACTCTGTCGAGCTCGCTTCAAGGTGCAGCGAAGATTGAGACGCGTCGGATGATTTGATCGGATCGCGGGGAGTCCGCTGGCCGCGAGCACGACGCCATCGTCGTCATTGGGATCGTCAGTGCGGACCAGATACACACGGTCCGAATCACCGGCCGAGTCATACGAGACCGATCCGGTACGCAGGTGTGACTGAATAATGACGCTGACTACACTCATGCCCTAATTACGCCGCATCAGAAGCGAGGGGCTTCGGCGAGCGTCGGCAGCTTCTGCTCGATCTTGCGCAGCCAGATGAGCTGATCAGCCTCGATTTTCTTTTGCGCTTCCTGTAGTGCCTCAACACGCGCAGCCGGATCGTTGTTGCGAGCGACGTTCTGTTGCGCGAGAATCGCGGAGCGTGCCTCAGCCGAGCCGCGTTCCATCGCGCCGCCGGCGGAAACGTGAAACTCCGGCAGCGAGGAAAAGAACTCGGCTGTCTTCCGCTTGCGGATCGTTTCGTATTCCCTCGGGTCAAGTACGTCCTTCAAAGCTGCAATCTCTTGCATCTCACGTTTGAACGTATCAATCGGCAGCTCAAGCTCGCGCAGAAGCTCCTTGCCACGTAGAGCACCACCGGCCTTCATCGCCTGATCGACTTGACCTTGAGTTGCCCCTTTGCGCTTCAGCTCTGCAATCGGTCGCATGAAATCCGGCAGCCGGAAGTCAGCATTGCCAAAGTTCATGGAATCAATGAGCTTGGTGATCTCGCCCTGCGCTTCAATGGCGCGATCGCTGAACTTCTCCAAACCCTTGCCTGCAGCGTTCATGGATTCAATGCCCAGTGTCTTTGCGGCAAGCCAAGCCTGATCGGCTTTGTTCTTATTTACCTCCAATATCCCCTGGCCGGTCCCTGCCGCAGCTTTTGCGACACCTTCAATTTGCCGTTGCAGCGAGTTTAAGATGAGCCTCTGAGCGCCGGCCACGTCGCCCATTGCCTGAAGGTGCTGAATCTGATCCACCGTCGACGCGGTGAAATTAAAACCGGCCTTGGCGAGCTCCAGATATCCTTCCTTCGGATTGTGTAGCGCGCTTGCCAACTGAGATGCCGCTTGAGGAAGGTCAGACCCCATGAAGGCGGCCAGGTCGTGAGATACTTTCAGGGTATGCTCAAGGTTTCCACCCTTGATCGTGCCAAGCTGCGCGATTGCGGCGGCCGCTTCTAATGTGGAGCTCGCTGTGTAGCGTGTCTCATCCGCCATGTCATCGGCTAGCTTGATCACCCGACCAATATCCACTTGGGCGGCGTTACCCGTCGCGCTCAGTGTTGCCTGGAGCTTGACCAAGGCTTCTTGCGAACCACTGACTGAATTTGCGACATTCTTAAACAGACCCACAGCCAATGAGCCCGAGGCCCCGCCGACCATGCCCCCGATCGCGGCCGGGTTGGAGATGATCGCCGACGTTTTCTTGGCCCAGCCCTGCACCATGCCGCCGGCTTTTTGCAGACCGGCTTTCAAGGGCCCCAACTGGGCACCGATGAGCACACTGAGCGATCCTGGTACAGCCATTAGAGCTTAAATCCTTCTTTCGTTATTCGCACGCCAATTCGATTCAACGCCTGTGGTAAAAGCTGCTCAGCCTGCTTGATACCGCGTGCCATAAACCGCTTTGCGGCTTGACGGCCCGGTACACCCCTAAACGGCTGCCTGCTCTTCCGCTTGCCACCGACTCTGGTAACGCCATACTCTCCCGCGAAAGCATAATAGGGATGATCGTTGGGCACGCGCGCAACGATCCGGAAGCCGACCGTATAGCGGCGTTTCTTCTTGATTTTTTTGATAGTGAGGCTGCGCCGCAAGAACTTTGTTTTTCCAACCGGCATCAACGGCTTGATGATGGCCATCGCTTCCTTGGCCAGCTTGCGCAGCTCGTCATTGAGGATCTTCTTGGCGATCTTCGCTTCCATCTCCTTGAGCGCTGCAATGATCTTCTTGTCACCGTCGACGCTAAACTTCATGCCGATCATCGTGGCGCCTCGACGATCGAGAATCCCGCGGCCGCGGCGGCAGCAAGGAATTTGGCGTGTAGGTTTGTCGACGCCGGGCGAGACACTCGCGGCATGAATACCGATGACGGGACAACGCGTCCGGATCCGAATGGGCGAAAGGTCGCTATGACTGAGCAGAGCTGTGCGGTCTGAGCCCATTCCTCGCCAAATGGCTCCAGCTGCCAATAGGCGACCCAGAACTCAAATTCGCGTTCGATGAGGCCAGGCTGACCACACACGAGCTCGTTGACCGTCTTGCCGAGTTGACAGGCGAGACGAAAGACGAACCTTAGCCATGGCTGCTCGTCGAATTTTTTTTTGCGTCATCGACCAATGATTCCGACTGCGCGGTCAGAATCGCGCCGAACACCCGAATGAGCTTGCTCTTGGGCATCTCGGCGATGCAGGGCAAGTCATCGGCGCAAAACAGCAATTCACCCTTGTCGTTGCAGATGGATGAAACGACAGCCTTGCAACGAATCGACTCGTCGCGGTCGGCCTCGGCGAGACTCTCGCTCCACTCGCTGCATTCACGGTCGCTCCACATGCGCACGCACAACTCGTCGCCGTCGACCGTGATCTTCTTCACCAGTGGGGCACGGAACATAGCTAACACCTGATCGCGAAGACT